>CAWIUZ010000065.1:0-18729 GCA_963838915.1 uncultured Acidobacteriota bacterium | reverse complement strand
GTTCTAAGTTGAAATAACCTGTTGCGAATCAATAAGGTGCGGGGATAGATGCTGTTTTCGCGTAAGCCCTCCGGTTTCAGTAACTAAGGCCTTTCCTGATACCAAAAACTCAGAACATTATTTTTGCTGGGAGAAAGAGTCCGGCGGGAATTGTTTTGTTCCCGAATTTATAAGGACTGCACAGAGCTCAGTAGATCCTGACGAACACTCCAGTCAATCCCCGGAGCAGTCGGCGGTTGGGAGGACTGAGTGAAGAGATAGAACTTTTCCAGTGCTTGGCGCTTGGCGTCGACAGGAATCACCTTGTACCGACAGGTCGTATCGACGGAAGCGTGGCCCAGCCACTCTTGAATCACGGTGATATCGACTCCCGCCAGCAGCAGATGGCTGGCGGTGGTGTAACGCCAAAGATGGACGGGGTGAAGGCGTTTATGTTCGAGCGTCGGGGCTTGGGCGCGTGCCTGGGCCAGATAGTGTTTGCAAAGCGCGTAGAGTCCGGAGCGGGTGAGGCGCGTGCCGCGCTGGTTGATGAAAAGAAAATCGCGGTGCGAGAACTTGGGAAGCCGCCGCTCCGATTTCAAATAAGTGCGCAGAAAGGCCAGGGTGGAATCCCACAAGGGGACCGTCCGCGCCTTGTTCCCTTTGCCTTGGAGAAGAACGCGCTTTTGATGAAAATCCAGATCGGCCAGGCGCAGGGCGCAAAGCTCCGAAGCCCGCGCTCCGGTGTTGTAGAGGGTGCGGAGAATACAAAGGTCACGGTAGCCATCCCGCGTCTGGGTCTTCAGGCTGGCGAACAGCACATCGACTTCGTGTTGCTCCAGGCAGTCGAAAGGCCAGCGAAGCGAGCGTTTGAGGGGAATCAGGAGAATCTGCCGGCAGGACTTCTCGTAACGAGGCTGAAGCAGCGCCAGCATTTTGAAAAAAGACTTCAGCGCCGCCAGACGTGTATTGCGCGTCGCCGCGGTGTTGCCGAGATCCTTCTCCAGATGAGTCAGGAAGTCGAGCAACAAGGGCACCGAAAATTGATCCAGGCGAGGATGGGGCGAAGCCGGGAAGCGGCTCTTCCAATAGCGGAGGAGTTGCAGGAAGGCGTGTTTGTAGCTGAGCCGGGTGTGGAGCGAAACCCCACGTTGTTGGGGCAGGTAGGTGGTGAAGAAGTAATGCAGGTAAGGCGCGAGTTGATCAGAGTTGGGGATCATGGCTCACCCAGTCCAGGCGGTCAAAGCGGCGGGCGAAGCGCTGGCCTGCTTCGCGCAGCAACTCTTGCGTCAAGGTCAGATAAGTTTTGGTATGGCCGAAGTAGCCGTGTCCCATGTACGTAGCCAGCAGAGGCAGCTTGGCGTCCACATTGGCGGCCTCGCGATACCAACGCACGAGGCGATGGACAGCGAAGGCCCGGCGCAGGTCGTGCAAGTGGGGCGTGCCGTAGTAGTAGCCCTGCTGACAAGTCTCCGGGCGGTAGATGCTCAGATGCTGCAGCACCTCGCGAAAATACTGGCTGATCCAATCGCGGTGATAAGCTTCCCCTTGCGGCAGCTTGAGGAAAAGCGCACTGCTGGTCGCCGGTCTCCCCAGGGCGGAGCGTAAGCTCAACAGGCGTTCCAGATTGGCAGCGACCTTGGAGCCGATCGGAATCAAGCGCTCCTTGCGAAACTTCGACGGCCGGATATAGAGTGTGCGCTGCTGGGCGGAAAATCTCCCACGGCCAAGTGCACGGCTTCGGAGACGCGTAGCCCGCAGGCGTAGAGGAGATGGTAAAGGGCGTAATGACAGTGCGCACGGTAAAGGGCTCGCGCCTGGGCCGCTCGGCGGATACGTTGTTGGAGGTAGTCGAAGAAGCGCCGCAGTTCCCCCGGCGAAAAGACGTAAGGGCGATACGGTTGCGGTCGCAGAAGGGGAAAGTCAGCGAGGGGATTTTCCTTCATCCACCCGCGTCGCACCAGGTAACGGCAAAGCCCCTGAAAAGCCTGTCGCCACGCTTGCAAAGTCTGGCCTTTGAATCGGCCCTGGTATTGATCCACTAACCGGGTCATCACCCAGCGAGGATCATGTTGATCGAAGCTCTCGAGCTGATGCTCCACCAGGAAGCGGTCGATGCGCCCGAGGGCGTAGGCCGGAGTTACCACGCGGAAGCCGAGGTGATCGAGATAATCCAGATAATCCCGGATGGCCGCCGCCAAGAAGCTACAGTATTCGAGTTCGGGTCGATTCTCCATCTCAGTAGTCCTCGCCATCGTTGTCCGCGACTTCCCGCAATTGTGTAAGGTCGATCTTGGTGTAGACCTGGGTTGAGCTGATGTGGGTGTGACCGAGCAACTCCTGGAGCGTGGAGTAGGGCGTGCCCAGGCGTAGCAGCTCACTGGCGAAGGCATGCCGCAACTGATGGCCGCTGGCCCGCACGCCGGCCTGCCGCATTCTTCTGGCCATGACCTCCGCCACCGAACTGGGAGTGAGCGGCCGCTGGGGAGCGGTCCGCCCCAAGAAGACATGGCGGTAAGGGCTGGGACGAGGCCGCTCATCTTGCAAGTAATCGGCCAAGGCTTTCACCAGAGGCCAGGAGAGGGGCAAGTGGAGAGCGCGACGGTTCTTGAGCTGCGCGAAGCGCACCACGCCTTGTTTCCAATCCAAGTCTTCGAGGCGCAGGGTGGCAATCTCGCTGGCCCGCACCCCTAGGCAGGAGGCCAGCAGCAGGATGGCAAAGTCGCGCTTCCCGCCAGGGGCCTGACGGTCGATGCTGGCCAGGATGCGCAGCACCTGGGCAGGTGCGAGAGCCCGCGGTGTGCGAGCGAGGCGGTAGTGGGGAGGCGAGCGGAGGGCCGCTGCCCAATCGCGCTCGAGATAGCCCAGGCTGAAGAGATAACGCAACAGACCTCGCAATATTTTGTGAATGCGCTGAATGCGACCGCTGTTGTGGGCGGCCTCTTGGCGGACGAAGCGATCCAGATGCTGTACCTGGAGCTCATGCCAATCGCTTACTTGATGCGCGCGGAGGAACCGATCCAAGCGGCGCACAAACAACTCGATCTGCACGAGGGAGTTTTCAGCCAGCCCCTTGTGCTCTTTCACGAAGTGCAAGTACTCGGCCACGTGCGGGAGGCGATAAGGGCCGCGCACGGGCGCTCGCAAGGGGAAAGGGTTGTGGTGCAGTCGGCCGCTGGCGTGAGCCCAACGGAGGAAGCAACGTAGGCTGTACTGCACCGCGATGTGGTGGTGAGGGGTAAAGCGGGAGGGGCGCTTGAGGCCCGGACTGGTTTTGGCCCAGGGCTGGTAGTCGACCCAGTAGCGCAGAAATGGAGCGACGTGTTGCTGCCCGAATTGCTCTAGCGAGTTCAGGGCGCGCTGAGCAAGGAAACGTTGCAAGGCGCGGAGGTGCTTTAAGCGGAAAGACAGGGTGCGGGCGGCGTAACCGTGCGCCTTCAAATACTGCAGGTAGTCCACGATCCAAGCCTCGAAATCCATACGGATCTCCCGCACTCAACCTTTCGGCCCGCGGCTCCAGCGTTCCAGCAACTGCCGCACACTCTGAAAATCTGAAGTGGCCTCCTGCGGCGAGGTTCTGCGAATTGGTTGTGAAGAAGAACTTGAACTCCAAGGGCGCTGAGATGGCGAGGGAGACGAGACACGCCCTTGCCGGGGAGAGCGAGCCGACAGGTCTAGCACTTGATAAATTCCGCCTTCATAGGCAATTAGGTCTCGCGCCACCAGCTCCTTGCGTGCCCCCTCTAGTTCGTGGGGAAAACGGATCTCCAACAACTCCGCCAAACGAGCGTCAGAGTAGAAGCTGACGCCATCTTGATTGGAGACCGCCACCAGCACGAAATAGAACAGCTTCTCCAAGCGAGTTAAGCCCTCATCGAATCCTTCCCGCAGAAAGCGGTGATCAATCCAACTGAAGGAGCCGCGAATGGAGCGCCGGCGATCGGGTCGGGGCGGTTGGGGTCGGGACTTCAATTTTTCTCCCTCACGAGTGCAACGTAGCGGAAGAAGCGGCGGGAAGGCTATCGAATCTTGTGGGACTTACCGCGTTACTTTCCGGCAACCCTAGGCAGGAGAAAGGCTTACAAAGATATCGCGGCTTGTGTGACTTACCTGGCGAATGTGGATGGAAGTCTTTGTGGAGCCGAGGGTTAGACGCAGATCACAGCTTGTGGGACTTACAGGTGCCGATCTCAGCCGTTGGCGCCAATTGCGGACGAAGGCCGCGTTGCGCCGTACGTAGTCGGGGTGCTGCTGGCGGTAACGGCGCTTGTAGTCGGCACGCGTTCCGTAGATTTCCTTTTGGATCGCATAAGCACCCCGAAAGTAATCCGGATGCTGAGTCCGCCAACGCTGATTCGACTTCCGCCTCTGCGCGCGCTGACAGGCTGCTTGGCCGCAGGTCCTCTGCCGTTGCTTGAGCCGGGGATGAGGATGAAACCAACGATGACAGAACGGACACCTCCGCCTTTCGGGCATACGTTTCTCCTTCAGGGAACATCTTGAGGAGAAACGAGCCGAGGAGACGCGGAAGCAAAAGCGGAGAAGTAAAAGGGAAAGGCTATACAAGCTGATCGGAACAAGAACAGAAGTAAATCAAAACCCTGAAGAACAAGACAAGACTCAGAACATAATTAAAACTCAGAACATAACGAAGGACATGGGAGGTGAGGTGTACGGCTTTGCCGTCGGCAGCGCGGATCGCTGCGCCGTGCAACAGAAAGCGAATCATGCAGTTCAATTCACCTTGGTCGAGCGCCTTGCCAGCCCATTGGAAGACATATCGATCCGGAGGCGTCTTGCTGAACTCTGGCACGACGACGGGAAGCTTCTTCGTTTCTGTCTTGCTGCGCAAGAAACTAACGACCTCCAATAGGTCGTTCTTGGTATCCTCATCAATGTAATAATCTCCGCGATTCGTGGCCTCTCCCTTCGGTATCAAGCGTAAGAGCCACCGCGAAGCCGCCTTAGGACCCACATTTACAAGTTGCTTTATGCACTCTGGATTTTGGGCAACCTGCTGAACTTCTCCCAGCCTCGCTCCGGTGATGGTCTGGAGGCGGATTGCCAAATGACCAAACAGGGCCGCTACAAACACGCCCTCACTACTAAACAGCCGGTGGCCTCTTTGCCTTAGAAATTCCCACTCCCTCAAGTGGGAGCCCCAGCCGACGATCCGCAGCGGCACGTACCAATGATCCCTGCCGTCATAACCCCAGCGCTGGTAGAACTCGCTACGCCGACGCAATAAATCGGCACTCTCCGTATCGGCGAGGACATAGTAGTCGCAGAGTTCCAGGAACCATGGCTCCAAAGCCGTCACGCCACTCTCGAGCGATTCCGTACGGCGGTATTCCACTTGATAGCAAACTCGTTCGGGGGAGAATTCCCCTCCTCGTTTGCGCCGCAAACGAACCTTCTCAATCGAGCGGTAACCGAGCGCTATCATCTGGTCCCACCGGGAGACCGTGTCCCAGAGCGTCATGTGCACTCTCTGGCGCAAGCTGCGGCCGCCTTCCAAGGGGCATGTCTCGTCGTAGCTGAAATAGTGCGGCAATGGAAGCTGGTGTGACTGAACGTGTTCGATTGCCTGCCGGGTCGCTTCGTACATACGTCGAGACTGGTTGAGCCGAAGCTTAGCAATGTACCGCAGCGGGTGAAAGCGACTGTGAACAACGTCGGTCTTTGCCTTAACTCTTGCTTGTTGTTTCCGCTTCCACACACTGTAAGCGCCATATTTGGAGATTCTCCGGCGATCAACAATTGGCGGGATGAAGTGCCGTGACACCGCCTCTCGTTGCGCCGGAGACAGCCTTACCGCATAGTCGTCAAAACAGTTCCTGATCATGTTCCAACTCTGAGGAAGGTGCACACGCTGGGACTCAGAAAGGTCTAAACCAATCTCCTTCTCGAGTAGCCGGCGGAACAGATCATCGGGGTCTATGTTGGTAATATCCTCGATACCCCGTTCTGTCATTAGACGACGGATTGCGCTGACAAAACTCACGATCCTTGAGTAAAACTGGGATTGGCTCAGGTCCTTCAGCGCTGCGTAAAGGGCCGTAGCATTTCGTAGGGAGGGGTTTTCGATACCGCGGATATAACCGATGACGCTCGGTGGCGGAGCAGGCCAGCGACCATCGTTCGTCGGATCAAAGCAGGTCAGTGGCGCGACCGCAATCTCCGGAGCAACGTGCGGGGTCAGATCCTCAATTCTGCCGATTCGGGGATATTTGGCCTTCTTTGCGTACCCATGTTGCCGATGCCAAGCACCAACACCTGGGAGGAATGGCCGGGAACAGCCGCCCGAAAAGTACGATGCAACCCTCGCGACATTCGGTCGGTGGCCAGCTAGCCACAGGGCCTCACACAGGGCAATCACCGGCTCTTCGGGAAGGGGCCTCATCTTCGGCCAGCCATCGCCGATAACGGCCCTCAAGTTGGTGACCGCCTCCTCAATCGTCACTGTCTTCTCCCAAAAGGAAGGCTAGATCTTCGCTGGTTGCGCTAGCCACCGGAGGCGGCGTAAAAATTTCGAGATTTTGGACTCCTGGAGATGAGTCCGGATTCAACGTAACGTTCCGCTCTCGCCTCTGCATCTCCTTGTGAACAGCCTGGAGCTCAACTCGAAAGTCAGCAGCTCGCTGGACGTGATCATACGCCTGCAATGTCCTTTCTCCGGAAAGCCACCCCATGTATTGGATGAGTTGCAGGCGCCGCCTCACCCGATCAGCCTGATCCTTTGCGGTCCGATCGATGTTGCGCAAAGCGTTCGTTACAAACCAATGACGGGCTTGGTGAGGATCCGCATCCATCCCCGCCGCCTCCAACGCCGGCTTCCAGTACTCCTCCCTGAAAAGCCTTGCGCTCAGGGGTGTCCCCCGTTCGGTCAGGAACAGAGGAGTCTCCGCCAACAAAGAGGGATTCGTGCGAGACAGGGTCCTCAGGTCACTAACCCGCAATTGTCTTGCATCGTGCGCGCAACGCCCCTGACGGTCGTCGTCGAAGTAACGCCGATAAAGTTTGACTGTGGGGTTGGAGATTGCCAGCGTCTTGGTCCTCAATCCATGACTACCTTTATTACATGCGCCCAAGAGGTTCCGGAATCCACTCCGGGACCAGTCAAGAGCAGTGAGTCCAACCACTTCCGAGATGCGGGCGCCAGACTCAAACAGAGTCCTGGCCACGCAGAGTTCGCGCAATCTCCATCCATGCCGCTTGCCCGCGGCGTAGACAAGATTGGGGAAATTACGATCATCGATCGTCTGCGGTATCCATTCCCTCTCGACACAACGGAAGTAGTTCTCCGAAAGCCGGATGCCGGATCGTTCGTCCACTCCGCTCACTGCCGGCATAGGATTGCGTCCTCGTATGGCCCGTACGGCCCGGCGGTACTGCTCCCTGAGTTCAGCACCGACCCTCGCGGCATCTTCATGAATCATCGGATTCGCGTGCGAATACATGCCGTGCGTGATGAGCAACTCGTACAGGCGCTTGAGTGCTGACAACAACACGCGCACATTGATACGGGTTCCGCTCGTTGCATTGATGTAGGTGGCCCTCAAGCCGACCAGATCAGGTCTGGTCACCAGCTTGCAGTGGGTAGCGACGGTCAGATACTCGCGCAGAAGATTGCGCACTCCCTGGGGAGGCCCTAACAATTCCCACCTCTGCAATGTGACGGCTCGATCGGCCAGCGCCCAATTCGCCAGATCAAGGATCGCGCGCAGATAAATTGGCACCGAAGACTCGGAGAGCGACTTCAACAACTCATTGGCGAACAGCGTCAAGGCAACGTCCGGTAGTCCGTCAGGACGAACTACCTGAAAGCGCCAATGCAATCTCGGCGTCGAAACTATCCGGTAGCCGCTCACTCAACTCCTCGTCCGGGTTTATCGGTGGAGTGCCCCTCGATCTGTTTGACGGCCCTTCATCGAATTGGTTTGGAAGAAAGAGGCTGGGCGACACTCTCGCGGCGCTTTGGTCGGGCTCCACCTTCCGCTCGCCCTAAGCGCTCCGCCTTTCGGGCCACGCAGGGCTTCGCTTCAGGCGGAGCCCGACCAAAGCAGATCAAGTTTCAGTCAGGAGTCAACAGGCAAAAGCCAGAACACCAAGACCAAACCAGAGGAAGGGAAAAAGTCAATGTGCTCTGAGAATTATCTATCAGGCGACGCCGCATACATTTGCCTTTTCACGGCCCTATCTTGCAGAGAAATCAAACCAGTAACCTTATCAGACTATAGAGGGCCCGGACCTCCTCGACGGAAAGCTTGGGATTAGGGTCAGGGAGTTTCACTCCATTGAACTCGAAGCAGCGGAACAGTGGTTTGCTTTCCATTAGCAGGCTGGCGAAAAAGTCTATCTGTCATGCTGAGCGGAGCGAAGCATCTGCAGTATCTCGTTGAAAACAAGCAAATGCAGATCCTTCGCTGCGCTTAGGATGACAGCCCAGGGACGTTTTCCGCAGCCTGTCAGAGGGCGAGTCCTCCTTTCGATTGGGTTGTAGTAGGTTCGGGCGCTGGCGGTGGATATAGCCCGAGTGTGCCGGGTGAAGCTGAAGCGGGCACAGGCTCAGCGGGAGCTTGATAAGCACAGTGCGGCCGGCAAGGAGCGGGCATGAGTTCGACGAACACAGGGCCTCGTTTTCGTAACACAGGTGCTGACTTTCACCTGCGCCGCGTGCGTTGTTAATTGGCCGAAAGACGTCTGCGCCGGCGTTTGTTTGGCGAGAGGTTGCGGCAGACCTGGCGCTGCCGGTGCCGAACAGGTAGCACACCGATGGCGGCTGCAATGTGTCTGAGAAATCGATGACCGGGCGGCAAGCCGGGTTCGTCAAACGGGCAAAACGAACCCTGGGAACCCGAAATCTTGGCTGGGGAGTGCTTTAATGACAAATCTCGTTGTGTCGATGGCAGGAGCGGCGTACGATGCAGACGAGCAACGGGTCCAAATCGGGAATCCCAGTTGAGATTTTTAAGGGTCCGCTGCATGATAACATCAGGAAGATCGCAAAGAGTCGGAGCATTGAGTTCACTCCCTCAGCCCGGCCGGTACGAGGAGGAATACAAATGAGGTCACGCTTATGGATGGTGATAGCAGCAGCCGCACTGGTAACGTTCGCAACCGTCATCATCAAGAAGCTGCGGGATCGGGCGGAAGCCGAAAGGATGGCGGTATGGGGCTGAGCTACCTGCGCGAAGGCGCTGGGATCAACTCCAAGGCTGGGCAGATGGCGAATCCGCTTGGGCTGTAGTCTAGCCGGGAGTGCCTGGCTCATTCTTCCAAATGGACACTCTGGTTGCGCTCATTTGGAGCGCAGATGGATGCTTCGACCTCGTCAAGAGACACCTCTAACAGGCAGGGTTGGGTTTACAAGAGGGAATTCAGCGCCGCTGTGATGCCGTGACAGGGTAATGGCCGCAAAAGCGACGGAGGCTACATCGAGATGCCAGTACGATGCCCCTTACTCCGTTCTGTTAGGCTTCGGGGTCTGTCGGGGTCGCAGGCGGGCTCCAGCACGGTTTGCATGGTGGCGCAGGTCGAATCGAAAGGGATCAGCAGATTCGAGGGGTTGCTGGTCCTGACTGGCTGAGCGAAGCATTGCGTAGGATGCGAGGTCGGGTGCGTAGTAGTGTGCTCCTGGTCCGACCGATTCAAGAAGCATCAAACAATGGCTCGTTTCCCAATGGCTCGTTTCCCACTTGAAAGCCTTCGCGTCCTATGGTATACATCGGACAGTTTGTCCGTAGTTGTTGGCGAATCGGTTGAGGAGGCGCGTATGTCTCTCCTCGCTCTTGGCTCCATCCGTAGTCCAGGCTGGTTGTTTCCTGGCTTCCTTCGTTCCTCGCGTTTTGAACCCTTCGAGCTGCCTCGATGGCCGGTCTGCTGGCTATCCCTAAGGAGACCTTCATGAAACATCGAAAAACTCTCTGGAAATCGTGCGTTCTCATGCTCTGCCTCTGCGCGGGATATATGCTCCAGCATGGGCAAGTGAGTTTTCAACCTCGGAAGACTGATGCCAGCGTGGTTCCAGCCGGAAAGCCCGTGGTGTCCTATGCCAAATTACCTTTGAGCTTTGAAGCCAACCAGGGCCAGACAGACGCGCGAGTCAAGTTCCTCTCGCGCGGGCCGGGATACACGTTGTTCCTGACCGGCGATGAGGTGGCGCTGGAACTACCGGAGCCAGGAGTCAGAAGTCAGGAATCAGGAGCCGGACCCATACGGAGCGCGCTGCGACGGACAACTGACCACGGACAACCGGCAAGGGAGTCTCTCTTGCGGCTGAAGCTAGTGAATGCGAATCGAAATGCCACAGTTGTCGGTGCCAGCGAACTGCCCGGCAAGGCGAACTACTTCATCGGCAATGATCCCCAGAAGTGGCGGATCAACCTGCCGACTTACGCGAAAGTGGAATACGCAGGCATCTACCCCGGCGTGGACTTGGTCTTCTATGGCAACCAGCGGCGACTCGAGCACGACTTCGTGGTTGCGCCGGGCTCGGATGCAAGTTCAATAGCGTTCCGACTCGAAGGTTCAAGGAAAGTGTCTCTCGACGCCGAGGGTGCCCTGGCGATAGCAGTTGAAGCCGGCAAAGTTCGTTTTGAGAGGCCGGTGATCTACCAGGAGGACAACAGCGGGCGGCGGGAAATCCCCGGCGGGTACGTCATCAAAGGCAATGGCGAAGTGAGCTTTGAGATAGGACCCTACGATCGCACTACACCACTCGTGATTGACCCGGTTCTGACGTTGACATACTCCACCTGCCTTGGCGGAAGCCTCATCGATACCGGAGTCGCCATCGCGGTGGACTCTACTGGCAACGCTTACGTGACCGGCCAGTCTTATTCCACGAACTTCCCGACGACTCGGGGAGCATTCCAGACCTCACGGCGAGGCGCTGAAAATGTCTTCGTCTCGAAGCTGAACGGCAACGGTTCAGCGCTTATCTACTCCACTTATATCGGTGGAAGCACGCTCGACGGGGGAACTGGCATAGGCGTAGACGCCTTAGGCGATGCCTATGTGGCCGGCTACACCTATTCAAGCGACTTCCCCACGACTGCGGGGGCGTTCCAGACCTCACTGGCAGGAACTCAAAATGCCTTCGTCACCAAGCTCGATGCCAGTGGCTCGGCCCTTGTCTACTCCACCTTTGTCGGCGGCGGCAGCACTGACCTAGCCACCGGCATTTCCCTGAACTCCGCAGGCGACGCCTATGTGGTCGGCCAAACCAGTTCTCCCAACTTTCCGACGACCGAGGGGGCATACCAGACCTCACTTGCGGGATCTGCAAACGCCTTCATCACCAAGCTGAATCGAGGCGGCTCGGCACTGGAGTACTCAACCTATCTTGGCGGCAGCGAAAATGATACGGGCAATGGCATAGCCGTGGACTCGTCGGGCAACGCCTACGTAACTGGGCAAACCGCTTCCCTCGATTTCCCAACAACCGCCGGGGCTCTCCAGAATTCGCTGCCGATCCCTTGGAGCGCGTTCGTCACCAAGCTCAATCCCAGCGGCTCGGGTCTCGTCTATTCCACTTATCTGGGTGGCGGCGGCGACGGTGGCCAGGCCATTGCCCTGGACTCCTCGGGTCAGGCGTATGTGGCCGGCGGGACGTCTTCCAGCGATTTCCCGTTCCCGACGACCCCGGGGGCGTTCCAGACTTCGCAAGCAGGCGTTCTTAACGCTTTCGTTACGAAGCTGAATCCTAGCGGCTCGGCGCTTATGTATTCCACCCTTCTCGGCGGCAGCAGCCAGGACTACGACTTTGGCATCGCCCTGGATTTTTCGGACGACGTCTATCTCATCGGCTATACCGAATCCGCAGATTTCCCGACCACCCCGGGTGCCTTTCAGAGCACGCTGGCAGGCAGTCAAAACGCATACGTCACCGTGCTGAATCCGGAGGGGTCGGCACTTCTCTACTCGACCTATATTGGCGGAAGCAGCTACGATGCCGGCCAAGGCGTCACCGTGGATTATCTGGGCAACCCCTACGCGGTCGGCTATACTCAGTCCAGCAACTTCCCAACGACTCCGGGCGCCTTCCAGACCGCACCGCCCGCGGCCGAAGTCACCTTTGTTGCCAAGTTCGAGAATACTCCGCAGGCACAGGTGAGCAATTTAGAAAGCGCCGTGAAGACCCTCGTTTCCACGGGAACCCTGAATGCCGGCCTGGGACAGGTTCTCCTTCCTCCACTCAACGCAGCACTGGCCGTCGTAAATGCCGGCCGCCCTGGCGCTGCGGTTCCAGACCTCGAGGTATTTATCATCAACATTCGAACTCTGGTCCTTGCCCGCCAGTTGACAACCACGGAGGGCCAGACATTGATTAATGCGGCCAACAGCCTCATCGCGGAGCTTCGCGGTTAGGCGCATACGATGCAACGCAGAGTCTCGCCACTCGGGGGACTCTCCGGATCCTCCTTCAACTTCGTGAGCTTTCGTCAGCCAGCAAGAGCCGCGATTGCCTTGCCCTCACGCAGCCCCGTTGTTTTTTGCGGCCAGAGGATGACGCTGTGTCCCGACGCCGCACTTACGCAGTACCGGATACGTCTGCGTCATTCAGAACGCCAACGGCGTGCTAACTTTGATCGCTTGACCGCACCAAAGGCACAGCGTGGTGTTTCCGGGTACATCACCAAACCCCGTCACGAATCCACTACCTCGGATTGCCAACACCTTCTTGTCCGCTGGCCGGCGGGTAGGCCGAAAACCACCGCTCTACCCGGAAACCACCACCAGACGGGCAGTGGGCGAGCTTGGAGCTTGGTCGCTCTGTCCCTAACCCCATGAAATAACGGGCGTTCGAGCCATGCGGTTTGGCAGGCCGATTGCCCTTGTGATTAGCGTTGTAGTTCGGCAAGAACGAGGCTCGGGGGAGGAATCAAATGAAAAACGTAAAAGTCTTAACATTGTTGGGATTCGGCTTGCTAGTTGCGCCGTTTGCGAATGCCCAAGCTGGACCGCAGGCGCAGCCGGGGTACGGAAATCCAGGCTACGGGAATCCAGGCTATGCGGATCCAAATCAGGGCTATGGAAATCAGGGTTATGAGAATCCAGATCAGGGTTACGCGGATCCGGGCTATGGAGGTCAGGGCTACACTGATCCCGGGCCACCTCCGGCGTGTCCGTATGGCTACTACCCCAATTACCCTTACGCGTGCGCGCCCTACGGTTACTATGGACCCAGCTGGTTCTCCGGTGGAGTCTTTATTGGCATCGGGCCTTGGTGGGGTTGGGGTTGGCGCCACCTCTTTGGGGGACTTGGCTTTGGCGGGCGGGGCTACTATGGAGGCGGTCGCGCCTTTGCCGGACGTGGTGGGTACCGAAGAGGGTTCGGTAACGGTTACGCCGGTCGAGGTGGACGTAGCTTCGGTGGTGGCGGACGTGCCTTCAATGGCGGTGGACGAACCTTCGGTGGAAGCGGACGTAGCTTCAGAGGAGGTGGACGTTCCTTCGGTGGCGGTGGACGTAGCTTCAGCGGTGGTGGACGCGCCTTCGGTGGAGGCGGACGTGGCTTCAGTGGAGGCGGGCATGGCCACGGTGGAGGCGGAGGCAGAGGCGGTTCCCATGGTGGTGGACGCAGGTAGATTCCGTCATAACTCGAAACTCTCGCGGCCGACGGCATTTGCTGTCGGCCGTTCTGTAGATAGGCACCGACTCGATTTCAGCCGCGCCTGGCCAAGCCCGACATTTCCCGCCCGGATGGTCCCGGTTCCACGCGCCAAGCTCTGCGTCACTGAAGGAGCGCTGGAAGAACTCAACGGATCGCGCCTTTCTGTGAACGTCCCCAAAATGCGAGCCTTCGTCGCTGCCGCGACCCCGCAAGCTGTAGAGGCACAGTTGACTTACATGGGACACACGAGCGATGAGGCCAACCTGGGCCCAGGAGCGATGCGCGAGCAATTCGGTCTCAAGCTGCGCGCCCACGATGCTTGCAATCTGGTGTATGCAATGTGGCGCATTGAGTCGGAGTCCGAGTTCGTCGTTTCCGTCAAAAGTATTCCCGGCATGCACACCAGCTCCGAGTGCGGGAATCACGGTTATCGAAACATAAGGCCGAAGCGTGGGTCGGCCGTACCGAGGCTGAGTCCTGGCAGCTCCCACGCCCTGTTCGTGGAGATGACGGGCAGCGAAATGCGCGTCTCTGTCGATGGCCGCGAGGTTTGGGAGGGAGACCTGGGGCCGGATGCGCTCTCCTTCGATGGTCCGGTCGGCGTGCGGACCGACAATGGCCGCTTCGAGTTTCAATTGCTGGTTAGAGAGATGGGCGCGCCTGTTGATTGCCGGGCTGGTGATCACCGGGACGAGTGAGGTAAGGATTGGAATATCCTCGAGGTCAACATGGATAACAGGGACGACGCGATACGGGTTTTCATCTCGGACCCAGTTGTGCAGAAACGGCTAGCAAAGTACCTCGTGGAGCGGTGCTTTCGCAATTCTGTTCTTGAGCACCTGCACGCAGGCATGGCGCTCATTTGGCCGGTCCCGTAGCATTGCGAACGTCAGCCTGAGTACCTGGTTCGGCCTGGCTGGTTGCCTCAGGCGCGTGAGTGGTCACCGGTTGCTTAGGGCGCTCGTCAACGTGGAGTTGAAAGATATCCGGACGTGCGTAATGACCGACAACATCCAGATCGAATTTGCCTCGGATGGTCTGCGCGAGATCGATCTCAGCGGTCAGAATCGCCTCGCCCTCCATGTTAGGCCCCGCGAGAAAATTGCCGAACGGGTCGACGATGCAACTCCCGCCGCGAGTCACAACTGTGTTCGGATCGTCCCCAAAAACTGAACGATAATCGGTCGGGAAGTCGCGGCGCAGGTTGAATTGGTTCGAGGAAAGCACGAAGCAACGCCCCTCGACAGCAATGTGGCGCATCGAAGCGATCCAGGAGTCGCGCGCATCTGCCGTAGGGGCGCAGTAGATCTCGATGCCCTTGGCGTACATTGCTGCCCGCATCAAGGGTAAATAGTTCTCCCAGCAGATCACTGCGCCGATCTTACCCAGCGGCGTGTCGAACACGGGCATTGTGGAACCATCACCAAAGCCCCACACCAGGCGTTCCGAGGCGGTTGGCATGACCTTGCGGTGCTTGCCCAGGTAACTGCCATCTGGCGCGAAGAACAGGACGGTGCAATAGAGAGTGCCACGGTCCCTTTCGACGACGCCCACCACAAGGTAGATGCCGTGGCTCCGCGCAGTCCCCCCGAGGGCGTCGACTGCCGGACCCGGTACGTCCACACTGCTCTCCCAATACCGCCGAAAGTCCTCGCGACCTTGCTCGGAACGCGAGCCGATTACAGCCCCGAAGTCGAGCCCTCTCGGGTAAACCGATACAAACGCTTCGGGAAAAAGGACAAGCCGCGCGCCTTGGCTGGCCGCCTCGCCCGAAAGAGCGTGAACTTTCTCAATTGTGCGCTCGCGATCGAACGCAACCGGGGCCGCTTGCACAACGGCCACTTTGAATCGACTCATTCCCGATTCCGGTCCTTTCGCTTGGTGATTCGCAGTATCCATAGTTTACCGATACCCTGCAGATCGGAACAAATATCATACCCCACGGAAGGCTGGGCCACATCCTCGCGCGTGGAGACCGTGGGGGGTGTCTTCTGAGGTCAGGTTCGGGGAGACGCGATCAACTCATGCCAGCGGACTGAGGACTGCGACATGCCTGGGCCCCCAATCCTTGGGGAGAGTCTGCACCGCCGTGCCGGGGGCCGGTGAGGGACTCCCGTGGATTTTCCGAATGTAACAGAACTTAGCACGCCCTCTTGGAAAGCAAGACGCCCTTCCCACGCCGGAACCCAGCCAAACGCCGGGATTGTCGATGGGAAACCGACTTGATCGGCATAGGGGCGGCGGTCACCCGCCGACCCCTGCCACACCACCGTGCGTACGGGTCCGTACACGGCGGTTCGAGTTGGTTACGCTAGCACCCCTCGATCAGCGTCGGAAGTCCGAGCGATTTGAAGTAGGCATTGGAAAGCCCAACAGAGAGGGCCTTAGCCCGCGCGAGGTACCAAGGGCCGCGCCCGCTGCCGGCGGTGTTACTCGCCAGCCGTGGACGCACCCCCAGTTGCAACAGCGCCGCCCGGCGACGGCGTGGGGTTTTCCACTGCCGCCACAGAGCCGCCCGCAGCCGCAAGCGGACCCAGCGGGTGAGGTGAACGAGCACTTCGGGCGTTTCGCAGAAGCCGAAATAGTTGCGCCAGCCCCGCAGATACGGGGCCAACTCTTCCATCGTCGTCTCGATGCTGACGCCTTTCGCCCTGCGTGTGATCTCCCGAATTCGCGCTTTAAACCGATCCAAGGCCTTGGGCGCGATGACGCGCTTGACCTCCGGGCCGGTGCTAAAGCTGAACCCGAGAAACTTTCGTTCCTGTGGTCGCGCCACCGCACTCTTCGTCTCATTTACCTTGAGCTTGAGCCTTTGCGTAATAAATCGCGTGATGCTCTCCATCACCCGTTGACCCGCCCGCTCGCTGCGAACGTAGATATTGCAATCGTCCGCGTAACGAACGAAACGATGTCCCCGGCGCTCCAACTCTCGATCGAGTTCGTCGAGCACGAGGTTGCTTAACAGGGGCGAAAGAGGTCCCCCTTGGGGAGTCCCTTCCACACTTGGGCTAACCAACCCGTTCTCCATCACCCCGGCATTCAGAAATGCCCGGATGAGTTTCAACAGCCGTTTGTCCTCGATCCGGTTCGCGATCCGGCCCAGCAGTTTGTCGTGATTGACTCGATCGAAGAATTTCTCCAAATCAAGATCAATGCACCAGCCGTGACCTTCGGCGATGTACTGCTGCGCCTGGGCCACCGCCTGATGAGCCGACCGTCCCGGTCGAAAACCGTAGCTGTGATCGGAAAACGTCCGGTCCCACCTGCGTTGCAGAACCTGCATCACCGCCTGCTGGATAAATCGATCCAGCACGCAAGGAATGCCTAATTTTCGCACTCCCCCGCCGTCCGGCTTGGGGATTTCCACCCGCCTCACCGGCTGCGGTTTGTAGGTCCCGTTCAACAGTTGTTCCCGGATGGCTGGCCAGTGCCGCTTCAGATAGTCCGACAGCGCCACGACCGTCATGCCGTCGACGCCCGAACTACCCTTGTTCGCCTTCACCTGCCGCAATGCCTCCTTCAGGTTTTCTCGCTCACATACCTCCTCCATTAATCGGTCGGTTTTAGCTGGGCTTTCGGGTCCACTTGTCGCCACCGACGATTCAGTCTCTTCCCCTGCGACACCTCGGGCTGCACCCGTCAGCGCAGATGAGAAGTCCAGTTCCATCTGGATATTCTGCCGCTTGTCGTCGGTGAGACTCATGGCCTACTCACCACTCCTTCTCGTTCGGGCCTTCTCCGTAGCCGGATACTATGCCCGATGCTGACTTCTGCTCCGCGGTCAGGTTGCCTTTCGGCAGCCTCAGTCGCACAGGCGACGCAGAGCAGATCTCCTGGGGTAAGCTCAGCCGCCTTCCGTGCACCATCGCCGAATCTACGCTTCGCACCTTGATGGAAGTGGACTTTGCGGTACGTTGCCCGCTCGTCCGGTGCTGGCGCCTTGTATTCGGTTTTTGTCCATCGACTCGCACGTTTGCTCCATGCTTCCTTCGGACCCCACCTCGCGGCGGTAGCCCTTGCATCATCACTAGGCCTTCACCTCCATCAGGTTGGCCAGAGGACTTTCACCTCCAAGCTGCTGAGCATGCCCAGCACACAACGAAGCCGCCCGTGCGGCGGACGCTACGCGTGCGTGCAAGTGGGCAGGGGCGTGCTGATCAGGATATTGTCGGGTCATAAGGAGGTTCCCTATGACCCGTCTACGCCAAATGATGCTGGAGGAACTCCAGCGTCGCAATTACTCTCCGGGCACCATCCGTTGCTACCTGCGTGCTGTCGCTGGTTTCGCCCGTTACTTCCGCCGTTCTCCGGACCAGTTGCGCCCTCCGCACATCCGTGAATACCAAGCTTACCTGTTCCGCGAACGGAAACTGGATCCGAGCAGCGTGACACAGAAGCTCGCAGCTCTACGCTTCTTCTTCATCAAGACGCTCAAGAAACCTTGGAGCGTGGCTGAGACGCCCTACCCCAAACAGGTGCGTCGCCTGCCCACCATCCTCAGCCAGGAAGAAGTCGCGCGGCTGATTAACTCCGCCCGCAACCCTTTCGATCGGGTCCTGTTGATGACTCTTTACGCCACCGGGGCGCGGTGTGCTGAGGTGGCGCGACTGCAAGTCGGCGATATCGACAGCCAGCGCATGGTCGTCCACATCCGCGGCGGCAAGGGCCGGGAAGATCGCGATGTGATGCTCAGCCCTGTCCTGCTGGAAGCCTTACGCGAGCACTGGAGGCGAATCAAGCCGAAAGTGTGGCTTTTCCCCGCTGGCCGTCGGCATACGGCCCCGCAACCCCTCAACACCAAAACCGTCTGGCGAGCTTGCCACTTAGCGGTTCAGCGTGCGAGCCTCAACAAGTCCGTGCATGTGCACACGCTGCGCCATTGTTTTGCGACGCATCTCCACGAAGCGGGGGCGGACCTGCGCACCATCCAGGTGCTGCTCGGTCACCGCGATTTGGAAGAAACCACTCTCTACATCCACCTTTCCCGCCGCCATCTCAGCGCCACTGCTAGTCCTCTGGATGCATTGGCGCTGGGGGCCGCTGGAAAGAAAGACGAGCCGCCTGGAGATGAATAAATGAATCGGCCTCCGCTGGAGGTGGCCGATCTCATCCGGGTGGCGGGACAGAGATTT
>CAWIUZ010000064.1:0-28405 GCA_963838915.1 uncultured Acidobacteriota bacterium | reverse complement strand
TCGCCGTGGGTGAGGGGCCGCAAGGGGCGTCCAAAATCCTCGGGTTGATTCCCACCAGTTGGTATCCCGACCACCTTGCCATCAGCCCGGACGGGGCCTATCTGGCCGTTTCGACGCTCCTGGGCGTGGGCGCAGGGTGGAAAACCGCACCCATTGACGCCTTCGCCAAAGCTATGGGACTGGAGCTGGAAGCGGGGCCTACGCGGCGCTATGTACACTCGGATCGCGGCACCGTGCAGGTGATTCCGGTTCCCGATTCGAGCCAACTTCCCGCGTACACCACTGCCGTGGCAGAGAACAATCACCTACGATTGCGCCGTCCTGGTGGTCCCGTGATTTCCAGCGCTGTAACCTCTTCCGCCGGCCCGCCGATTCCCGTCCCCGTGCATGCCGGTGAGGCTTCGCCCATTCAGCACATCTTCTACATCATCAAGGAGAACCGGTCCTACGATCAGTATTTTGGGGGAATTGGGAAAGGCAATGGCGACCCAACGCTCCAGGCCTACGGCGATGCGGTGGTGCCCAACACGCGGGAACTGGCCCGCCAGTTTGTTCTGCTCGACAACTTCTACGCCACGGGCGACGCCAGCGCCGATGGCCACCAGTGGCTGACCCAGGCCAGCGAGACCGATTACACCCTCTGGCCCGGATACCAGGGCCGCAGCTATCCCAAGAACGGCGACAATCCCCTGGCCTTTGCCAATAGCGGCTTTATCTGGGACAACGCTCATCAAGCGAAGAAGACGATCGCGGATTTTGGCGAGTTTGAGGGCATCCTACCCAACATGAATCGAGTTAAGTTCCTGGAGGAATACAAGGCCGGGAACGACTTCCAGGGACGCTTTCACACCGTTGCCCCCATTGCCCCGCTCAACCGGTTCGTGGTGAAGGATTATCCTGCCTACAGCTTGGAGGTGCCCGACGTGGTGCGGGCGCGCGTTTTCCTGCAACACCTGAAACAATGGGAAGCCGCGGGCACGATGCCGAACCTAGTGTTGGTGCAGTTGCCGTCGGACCACACGGAGGGGACACAACCCGGCTACACGACGCCCAAGGCCTGCTTTGCCGACAACGACCTGGCAGTGGGCCGGATCGTCGAAGGTATTTCGCACTCCTCGTTTTGGAAAACGTCGCTGATCTTCGTCGTCGAGGATGACGCGCAGTCCGGGCTCGATCACGTGGATGGGCACCGCACCGTGGCCCTCGCCGTCAGCCCCTATATCCGCCGGGGATCGATTGACTCCACATTCTATTCCCAGTGCAGCATGATCAAAACGATCGAAATAATTTTGGGACTACCACCCATGTCCCTCTTTGATCTGATCGCCAATGACATGCGCAACAGCTTCCAAGCCAAGCCGGATTTTACGCCTTACATCGCCATTGAGCCCCAGCAATCGATTTATGAATTGAACCCGCCGCTGGCAGCCCTTCAGGGGCCGGCCCGCGCGGGCGCGGTCGCCTCAATGCACATGAACTTCCGCGTGCCCGATGATGTGCCCACCGAAATACTGAATGCCATCCTCTGGCACGACGCCAAAGGTTGGACAACTCCGGTTCCGAACGTCAGAACGGTTGCTTTCACGCCTCGCTAAGAAGTGCCTCTTCCGAAAGTCGCCCTTCTGGCTCGGCTCTGGTACGGCGCTCACGCCGACCGAAATTGGCACAAGTGGACGGTCGCGGAAGCGCAAGGCATTTTCCGGCAGGCCGGGCTTGATTCGCAGTTTTGGGACCTCGGTGCCGGGAGTGGCAAATTCTGATTATGCTATCCTGGGATTAGCGGTGACTCCCGATGCCCGACACTGCCTTCTTTTCCCCAGAACTGTTCAATTTCTTGCGTCAGCTAAAGCGCCACAACAACCGGGACTGGTTCTCCAGGAACAAGGTGCGGTACCTGGAATCGGTCCAGGACCCGGCGCGGGTGTTCATCGCGGCGTTCGTGCCGCACCTGCGCAGACTCTGCCCCCATTTCGTCGCCGACCCGCGCCCAACTCGCGACACGCGGTTCTCGCCGGACAAGCGCCCCTTCAAGACGCACGTCGGCATACATTTCTCCCATGCCAGCGGCAAGGACGCCCATGCCCCCGTGTTCTACCTCCACCTGGAGCCGAGCACCTGCTTCGCGGCGGCGGGCGTGTGGCATCCTGTCAGCAGTGCCCTCACGAAAATCCGCATGGCGATGGTCGCCGAGCCCGGAAGGTGGGCGAAGGTCAGGCGGAAGCTGGAGCTTGAGGGCGACAGCCTGAAGCGACCGCCGCGAGGGTTCGAGCCCAATCATCGGTTCATCGAGGACATCAAGCGGAAGGATTTCGTGGCGTCGGTGGGGCTGACCGAGGCGCAGATCTGCGGCCCGAGGCTCATGCGGGACTTCGTCGCCGCGTGCAAGACGATGCTGCCGCTGGTCGAGTTCACGACCAGGGCGCTGGGGTTGGATGTTTAGGTGCTGCCGCTTCAGGACCAGCCGGTCCTGACCCTTCGCCGTTCTGTTATGCTGCCACTTACGTATCGACGGATTTCCCGCCCCGACTGCGTGCTGGCGGGAATCAAGCTCCTACACACTGCCATATGGGCAGCGTTGGCTGGCTCCATCCTGGCGCTGCCCGTAGCGGCCTTCACGCGGCGCTTCGGTTGGGCGCTCGTCCTGACTGTAGTCGTTGTCTGCGAATGTGCGGTGCTCGCTGCGAACCGAGGGCGGCGCCCGCTTACGGATTGGGCGGCCCGGTTCACCGAGGACCGGGAAGCCAACTTCGACATCTACCTGCCCGGCTGGCTCGCCCGGAACAACAAGGCTATATTCGGCACCCTGTTTGTCGCGAATGAACTGATTGTGCTCTGGCGTTGGCTGGTTCGGCCGTGAAGGAAACTCTCAAGGCTGGCGTGCTCTACTTCGCCCTCGTGTTTGCTGACGGATTCCTGCTCGGCATGGTCCGCACCCTTTGGGTGGTTCTCCCGTCTTCCGATGATCCTGCGGGTCCCCTCGCCGGTGAGGCCGGTTCGACCCGTGTCGGGCCGTGGGGGCGGGCAAGGGAGCACGACATTCGGATGGAGGAGTTTAATTGATTCGCGGCTGGGTAACCGTTTCCCGGTTTTTCCCTACGATGCGGATCTCCTTTCCATAAAGCCCGGCAAACTTTATTGCCATACCGAGCAGCCTGTACTCGTCATCCTGATAATCCGCCGCGAACGCATCCTGATGAAGGACCACCACTCCTGGAGTCTCACGACACGACTTGGCGAAGTCGGGCAACAGCTCCTCGATTGCCGTTGTGAGGGAATGTTTTCTGTTCGTTATTCCTTTCTCCGGCAGGTTCGACATACATGCTCCTTTCCCGGTTGGACCTGAAGGCCCTTTGCGGGTATGCCACTGCACAGCATTGGCCCCGTCGGCGCAAATATGAGGTCTGGTACCAGCTCCGACAACGACTTGGCATGAATGAAAACCAAGCCAAGCCGCTGATCACTTTCCCGCGGAGCGTTTGGCGACGAGGTCAGTGCCCCATGCTCCGTCCTTGGTATCCACGCGAAGCTGCATTTCGTCACCGGAGACTTTTCCCTTGAAGACCAGCGTAATGGGGTTGCCCTGCCACTCAGAATCGACCGAAAAGGAAATGTCGCTCCCTTCCAGCTTGCCTTCATTGATGGGACGGTCCTTGCCATCGTTGCCTTGTATCGTGCCGGTCACCTTGCTGCCGTCGGATTTCAGGTTGAAAATCCAAGACGGATCGTTCTCCGACTGTCCTGTCCACTTCCCGGTGACATCCGCCGCCCAGAGCGGCGAAGTCAGACACCCGAACAACATGAGACAGAACATGAATCTTGCGATGCGCATAACATCCTCCCTCCGGATTCTTACCCGTGGGTATCCCCCCGCACAACACCTCAGGGACGAGCCGTGCCCGAGACCTTCTTGCCGGCCAGTTGTTCGATGCGGCGCGCCATCTTCTCGCGCACAGCATACAGCTCCTCCGAATTTCGAGAGAAGGCTCCGACACTCACCACCATGCTTTTGACCGCGTCATCGGCAAAGGCTGCATCGCCGAGCGACTTCAACATCCACAGATATTCGTAGTCTTCAATGCCTTCGCGCAGCAACTGGAACCGAATCGAGGAAACCGGACCATCGACGTTGGCTTGTCCGGTGTGCTGCCGGGTTTCGCTCCCGGGGTACAGCAGAGATCCTTCGCCGTTCAGCACCCCGCCATCGCTACAGAAGAAACCGCTCATGTAAGTGACGGGGTCGGTCCAGGGGCTCTTCACTTCCGACCAGTATTTCATGTCCCAGTAGAGTATGCCCTGCATGCCGTAGCGCCAGGTAATCCATGGCACCATGACTGGATCCATGGCCGGAGCGTCGATGAAGTAGTTGGGCTGGGGGTAAGCCTGGTCGCACGAAATGTACCAGCTCATCTCGCCGCCTTTGGCCTGCTCCTCGCGGATGGCGTCTCTGATTTCGGTCCCGTTGAGGTCATTCCCGTGGATGGAAAAGTTATCGACGAATCCGCGCAGAGTACCCCATTCGGCATGCTGCACCACGGGCGTCTTGGTCGCCAGAAACGGCACCCCGGGCGCGGCCTCATGCACCAGGGAAGCCCACCTACGCGTTTCCTCGAACTCTTCCGCGGTGTTCGGTTCGTCGATGGGGCTGTTGAAGACAAGGCGGTTGATCCAACCGTTCTTGTCGTAGTAATTGCGCACTTGCTTCAGGTAAGACTTGACGAGTTGAGCGGTCTCCGGGGATATCTCCGCCGGTCGTGCCCTGCGGATCAGTCCCCGGGGCGCCGACTCCAGAATCACGCGCTTCGTTTTCCACTGATTCATGTAAAGGTCGTACTCTCCGGCGTCGAAATCGAGAGTGATGTTGTCTTCGGCTTCTTTGATTTGCGGTTGCAGCGCCTCGTTGAACCAGGGCTCCATGCGATTGGCATAGAGAAAGGCATGGTACTTCCGAAGCAGCGCTTTGGCTTCCGGCGAAGACGGGGCGATGTGATGGAAAGCGGTGAGGCCCTCGCTGGAGACTCCCATGTAAGTGATGAGATGGGTCTCCGCGGGAAGTGCGAAATCGTAGACCTTCAGCTTGAGGTTGAGAATATCGACCTCCCGGCCGTTCTGAGTGACCCGGACGGTGCCGGCATAGTCGCCGGCAGGAACGCCGGGAGTGGTCATGACATCAACCCATATGCCGCGGTTACGAACGGTTTCGCGGAAGGGCGCCGCCATGCTGAACGGGTCCGTCAGCGGGGCAAGTGCATCCGGCCAGAAGCCGGTCTCTCCGATGGGACTGGATTTGCCGGGACAAAGGATGACATGTTCGAAATAGAGCTTTACTTGGTCCCTCGCCAAACGGTTGGCGCCGGAAACCAGGTCGCTGGCTTCCACGAAGAACCCGGAAGCGGCGGGATGATGGCGGTCAGTGGGCGGCGGAACGGTGATCACGATTTGAAAGGCAACGTGTTCGTTTTTCGCCCCGGCGATGGAAATGGTTTTGGTGCTCTTGTCCCACACCAGGTTGTGGCCCTGCACGCGGTCGTCAGGGCGAACCTTGGCGACGCTCGGGACGGCCCAAACCTCGACGGAGGGCGCCTGACCCAGGGCCGAGACGCAACTCATCAAAAAGGCAATAACGAAAGCTTGCTTCATCTGGACCCTCTCTTGCCGGTCGCGTTGGCGGCCGGAAAGATTCAACCGCCAGACTGTGAATGTTGCGGGCGATCTGCGGAGATCCTCCCGCACTTTCCACCTCCGTCCAATCTTCGCCGCGATTCGCAGGGACAATCTCCATTCCACCTTCTCGTCGAAGATCACAGGGCGGCGAAATGCACAGTCTCGTTCAGGGCGTGAAATCGGTCAAGTAAAACGTGACATCCTGCAAGAGTGGTTCGGCGCCGCGATGGTAGCCCGACTTGGGGGGCCAGAAACAGGGCGTTAGGGCTCAGGAGGAAGCTGGCAGTGGCTCCCGGCCGGAAGATCTCATGCTCATCACGCAGTCCACCCTCCGCTTGCCGCTCGGGCAGCGCAGCACATTACCAAACGCGCGCGTCTAAGTGTACGGGGTTTTGCGAACCTTACGTCCGAGAAGCCGAACTCCGCCGCGAGGTTCTGCATCGGCGTCGACCAGACCTTCTCATAAAAGTCTTCGCGGGTCAGCGTGACTTTTGGTGCGAACATAATCGCCTCCCGCATCGGGGTTTTGACGCACAAGTCTAAATGAGCACGCGCCTGCCGGGGAAAGGAATTCTTGTCGGCCCGTTGGATGGAGGTGTTCCTGAGTGAAGCCACAGCAACTACGAGTTGTGTGTATGCTTCTGAATTTTCTGATTGCAATTCTGAATTGCCGTAGTAAAGTTTGAATTACGATTGGGTTTCGAAATTTGGCATATTTTTGGCATACTTTGAGCCCAATTGAGGGATTTGTTTGGCTTGACAGGAACGAAGAATCAGTAAGTTGCTGATGCCGTGTAGCCAACATTTGTACGCGCTCTACTACGACATTTAGCCGCAAGTGGCGTGCCTTAAAGTAGCTGCAGACACGCCGCACAAAATTGGCATGTTTTTGGCATACTCGGCGATTTTTCCTTCTGCGGGCCAGTATTAGCGCTTAACCGAACTTTCGCAGTTGAGGGCATATTGAAGTCGTAAGTGTTTTCTTTTCATCAAAGCGATCTTGCAGGTCGGCACTACATTTTCAGCCTCGGCGACTGGGGCTGGGCAGCCTCCTGGGGGGCCTTGATCCGGGGTGGGGGCTGGGAAGGCAAGGTGAGGTTCAGCTGGTGCAGCATCAACGACTGATCCGGTTCTGGCTGGGTGTAGCGGGGCATGATCAGCCAACGACCGTCGGTGGTGGGCAGGCAGACATCGAGCATCTGCAGGGTGGCCAGTTTTTCCAGCACCGCGCGGGGCGTCAGGCCCGGCGCTAAGGCGGCCAGCCGTTGCTTGAGGGTCACCGAAAGGGCGTAGGCCAGGAAGGCCACGAAGATGTGGGCTTCCACCCGCTTCTCCACCTGGTGATAAATCGGACGCAGTCCCAGTTCGCTCTTCAAGGTTTTGAAGGCCGCTTCAATCTGGGTCAGTTGGATATAGCGTTCCCAGAGTACTTCCGGGTTCTCCCCCACCAGGTTGGAGCGCAACAGATAGTGTCCGTCGCGAAGCTCCGCCTTCCGCAACTTCTCTTTGTGCAACTGGAAGGTGAACGTCTGGGGGGTGACTTCCTCCCCCTCTCGAGGCAAGCGCAGGGATACGAAGCCGAAGGCTCGCCCCGCTTGCTTCTTCGCCGCCCCGATGCGCAGCAGCAGTGGATCCCGCGCCGGAGCACTCCGGCGCAGCTTGCGCAAGGTCCTCAACAACCCCACCAGCTTGCGCCGTCGGATCGCACGCTCCTTGGCTCGCCGCCCTGCACTCTTGGCCAGCACATAGAGCTCGCCGTCCTCCGCGAACAACTTCACCTCCACCGACTCGCGCACCTTCTGCCAGGGCAATTCCAGCCACTGCTTTTCGTACTGCTGAATCTTGCCCCGCGGCGTGCCCACCAGATAGAACATCTCCCGCCCCGGCTGGCGCATTTCTTCCAGCACCTCTTCGCTGGGAATTCCTCGGTCCATCACCCACACCCGCCGCGCCCGTCCGTACTGCGCTTCGATCTGGGCCAGAAAGCCCCGCAGCGTCGTGCGGTCCGAGGTGTTGCCCTCCATCACTTCGTAAGCCAGCGGAAATCCCTCCGGCGTCACCACCAGCGCGATCACCACCTGCCGGCAGTCGCCCCGGTGATCTCGGCTGTAGCCGTGCTTCGCTTTGGGAATCTCCTCGCCTTGGCCCTCGATATAGGTGCTCGTCAGGTCGTACAGCAGAACGTCGAAGCGCGCCTGGAAGAGGTCTTGCCAGCGTTGCCGCAGGTGATCGAACAACGCCGCCTTGTGCTCCACGATGCGATCCAGACAGCGATACAGCCGATCCTTCTCGGCCACCGCGAAGCCGCTGCCTAATAGATCTCCCATGGCGCTCTGGTCAAATCCTTGCCGGTGCAAACGGAACTCGCTGCCCGGCGCGATCAGCCGGCTCACCACGAGCAACTCCAACACTTTCGCCCACGGCACTTCCTCGCGACCGACCTCCAGCCGCCCTCCCCAAAACGCCCCCAGTCCCAACTGCCGCCACAGCTCGCAGCCCAGCCAGTAGTTCCCAAACGCCCGCGGCCGCCGCAACTCCATCTCCCGCAACTTCACCTGCACGCCATCCAGCGCGTCGGCGGGGATCGCACAATCTTCTGGAAACAAGCTCAGCGTGCGGGCCCGCTGCTCAGCTTCATCAAATACCTCCAACCTCTGTCGCCAGGCCCCCTGCTGGCGGTCATTGATCTCTCCCAAAAACAAAACCTGCCGCTGCACCACCCGCCCCGAACGCACCCGGCGGTTCTCCACCACACTCCAGTAGCGGTGCTCCTTGCCGTCCTTGCATCGACGTTTGCTGCGCAGAAACATCGTCAGCGCGCATCCTGACAGCTTCCTGCAGCATTTGTAAAGAGGGTAGGTCGGCACTACAACGGCCTTCTGAAAAGCCAGCTTTGATGGATAAGAGGTTAGACCGATAGGGAGGTCAACTTTCCCTCACAAATGTGCGGAACTGCGAAGGTGAGGTTAGGGAGGGAAGCTGAGATGCAAGGCGGTTCGACCAACATCGGGGCTGGAGGAAATCCAGCCCCGCCTTCTTTTTCCACCAAGACAGTCACTGTCATCGTTCGCCATAGCGGGGCTTGCAAGGACAAGCATCGCGGAGGCACAGACCCTTCTTAGTTCGTCCTGATAGCGAAGAGAAGATTGGAGGGAATAGCTTTGAACCCGTAACCGATCTGGAAGGGGAGCGGTCGGGGCGCCTGCGCAAGATAAGCGTTTCTCAGATCAGGCTGTTGCAGCCAGCGGAAGCTCCCGTAGGGTCGAACATACTTCCCATACAACTGCACCCGCCAAACCGGCGAAAGGTAGAAGTGATAGGGAACTCCCGAGTCATCCTGCAGAACTGCGGCGCTTTCTGAGAGAATATGCCCGCGTATGATTGAGAATTCCGGCTTATGGAGCATGTACGAGGTCGCCTTCAGAAATGTGGCGGACCCCTGGAGCGTGGAGAGGAAAGTCAGGAACGGCGGATTCTCCTGCAAGCGATTGTTTGCTAAATTCACTGAGAAATAGAAGAGTTTGTGAACCGAGCGGTCCTCGTCGCTGAGGAACTCAATCTCCACGCCTTTGTTCCCGATGCTACCGGGCGCATGATAGTCGGCACGCCGTTCGACGATCTCCCCGTGGTCATCAAGCCTCACGTAGCGAAACCCCAGCACCGTATGGTGCGATCGCACGAGCAACTCCAAAATTGGTAAGCAAAGGCCGTCCGTCACTTGTCCGCGAAATTCGCGATCCATCTGACGGGTAATGAAAAAACTCCTGCCTAATTCCGAGGCCAGTGCAGATCTCGTTGCCGCAAGGTATCTCTCGAGGTTTTTCCTCTCGAGTTGTTCGGGGCTTGACAGTGTCCCTGCGGGCTCCAGCCCGATCATGATATAGGCTGGACTTTGCGGAAAGAAAGCAGTAACGGTGAGTACGTCGGGACCGCTGAATGGGTAGAACACGGGAGCCGTTGCGGCCGGTTTACTATCAAGCTCGGCTTTCTGGAAGGCCCGCATCGCTGGAATACGCTCAGCTTCGACGTTGCTCCAGGCGCGGTCCAATTCGCGCCGGTGTCTTGTCCAAGCCGCTTCGTCCTGAAGGCTAGCTAGCGAACTGTCGGGACGCGCGGGCAGTCCCGCCAAAAATCGACCGAGGTCGTCGGTGTAGCGCTCGTGAGGAAGCGGTTCCCGCACCCGGTCCAAAGGACGGCTTTCACTTCGCGGCTTCGAAGCGCAACCGCATAAAAGCACGAGGACCGCAGCAAACAAGCACAGCCATTGGCTCGGCGGACGGCGTCGGCCGATCGAAAGCAACGCTGCGCACCGTGCCTTGAGTGCAGGTTTGGGTGGTAGAAGTTTCATGTTCACTTCCTGCGCCATATCACCAGATCCTCGTAGGTGAGGGCAGTGCGTTAAATCGCTCCCCGCCAGAGATGAATGGAGTCTTCTTGATCCATCGCCTAAATACGGCGTTCCGCTGGACTGAACTGAGTCACCTGTACAGGGCGTGTTTCGTTGCAGAAAAGACCAGCGCCATTACTTGAGCGATAGGTGAAGCTGACGCAAGCTTATTTGGCGCCCCGGGAGGCCTTCTTTCTTCTCTCAGCCCACCGCTTCTTCATCATATCCGAAATACGCTTTCTGCCCTCAGGGGTGAGGCGGCGACGCTTCTTGGCTGGTGGTGCAGGAACATCGGCAACTGGGGATGCTTTCCGGGGAGTTAGGGGTACGTCTGCTCCTTCTAAAGCTACTATTGCTGTGTTCAGTCGGTCGCGTTCACGTTTCAACTCTTTCACGATAGCCTGGATATCCAAAGATTCCTCCGTAGGTATCTTGTTTCATGCTTAAACTGCAGGTCAGAGTAACATGGCCTCAGATAACTGTCGAGGGCGGCGTATCTCAACTTTCATTTCTGGTTCCTCATATCGGGCGAACCGAGCCTCACGGCCAGCATCGAGATCGACCCTCCGTCCATGCCTTCGATCGGGAAAGTGATGACGTCTCCCTGCTGCCGGGTCGCAAGCACGTAGAGGAGCGGCAGGTAGTGATCCGGTGTTGGGATGGAAAGCATGGCGTCCCGGC
This sequence comes from uncultured Acidobacteriota bacterium, assembly GCA_963838915.1. GTDB lineage: Bacteria > Acidobacteriota > Terriglobia > UBA7540 > UBA7540 > CAVROP01. The sequence continues at coordinate 17,676 of CAWIUZ010000064.1, read as the reverse complement.
CGAGTCCCTCATAGTCAATGAGCGGCTTGAATTCGCCGCCAAGCATCATCTGCTTCGCCTCTTCTTCGAAGCGGGCCGCCCAATCGTAGGGATCGGGCATGTGGCGGCCCCAGGCGTAGGTGTGGAGATTGTGTACCAGGTTGCCGCTGCCCACGATCAGGATATTTTCGTCGCGCAATGGCGCGAGTCTCCTCCCGATCTCGAAATGGAACGGCGCTGGCTGGGTTTCGTCGATGCTCAACTGCACCACGGGAACATCGGCGCCCGGATAAACGTGACAGAGTACGGACCAGGTTCCGTGATCCAGACCCCAGGAGTTGTCCAGTTGCACCGGCACCGGGGCTAACAACTGTTGAACACGGCGTGCCAGATCGGGATCTCCCGGAGCCGGGTATTGCACTTGGTACAGTTCCCGGGGAAAACCGCCAAAATCGTGAATCGTCTTTGGCGCCGTACTGATCGTGACCCCGGTTCCTGGCACAAACCAGTGCGCCGAAATCGACAGGATGGCCTTGGGCTTTCTGATCTGTTTCCCCATGCCCCGCCATCCTTGGGTGTAGCGGTTGTCCTGCACGGCATTCATGGGGTTGCCGTGGCCAAAGAAGATCACTGGCAACACTTCAGACATCCCGGGACTCCTATCCGCTGTTTGCATTACGATGTCATTCCAGCCGGAACTTCCATTACCGACTTTCGGCCTAACAGTCAACATATACTTGGCCGTCCCCAAACGCAATCGATAGCCGTGATTTCAGCGGCCAGAGCTTCCAGCGCCGCAGGAATGGGGCCGGTCTCACCACTTCTGAGAATCACGAGCCATTGAAGCGGAGCGTTTTGTCATCCACCTTGGCCAACGTGATAAGCACGGTGCGGCAGGCGAGCAACATTTACCGATTTGTCTGCTCCGGATGGCGTAGTCGGAAGTAATCCACCTGGCTCCACACGCCCACGCAGGTAACTGACCCACCGCCGAAGATTGAGTTGATCAGAACGGATAGCTTATACTGCCTTAAGCAATCGTGGCGTTGTCGCGTCAGTGGGTGATTGGAGCGGACTGCTTTTGCTCCGCCCCTTCACCGAGAATTTGGAGTCGTCTCCTACGCTTGAAGTTTGGGGGATATCGAAAATGCCAAACGATGAGTGGTTTAGGACACTTGCAGACGGCAGAAGGGTGAAATTCAATCAGGACGAACTGATGGACGCCACGTTTATCACCGCGCAGGTCGAAGGCAGTGAAGTCGTTTATTCGATCCTATTGAACAAGGGCAGAACTAAGCTCACTCGTGAAGGGGTCGAAGGGCGTTTCGAACGCGAGCTTTCAAGGAAGTAGCTGCGTCGACTAACGGTTACACCGCAGTCACTGCGAGTCTTTTCTGGTCGACGCCCCCTTTCTCGCAGACTTGACGATGCGCGGCCGCGCCATTTCTTTCTTGACGCGGGCGAGTGTCGCTCTGTTAGATTCTTTCCCGGGTTCCCTTTTGGTTCCCATGTCCACGCGCCCAGCCCTTGGAAGGACAGCGAGCGATCCCGCAGAAAGCTGTTCACGGTCCTTGACGCGAAGAACATCTTCTCGCCTTCGGCGGGACAGCCGCGATATTGTTGGGAACTGGAGAATGTCGTTGGTGGGCCTTTCCTGGGTTGCCGCTGGGCCAGAATTTCGGCAAAATGGTGGTGAGAGAGGCGAGACAAGCTTGAAGGGTCCCGATTCTGATGACTCCGCCGGAGCGACAAAAGGATTTTGAAGACTTGGAGGCGAGCGAACTCTTCTGCCCGACCTGCAAACGCGCCATGCCGGTGCGAAAGCGTCTCTTTCTGGTGCTGCTCGACAAGGAGATTTACAGCTATGTCTGCAGTGGGTGTGGCTCTATGGTGGGGAAGAAGGAGCAGCCGTGGCGGAAGCCAGCCCAATGGTCGAGAATCTGAAGGGCCGCGTGCACAGTTCCTTCCGCGCTCAATACTGTTTGGCAACCGCCGCGACCGCCACTGGACTTATGAAGGCACGATCGATTCTGTCGCATTGGGACCTAGACGGTCAGATGTACAGTTCGACTATACAACCAAGTGACGGGAGATTGGTAAACCCTTCGCCGTTGATCGCGGGTAATCGGTCTTGCCTGTCGTTTCCATTAAGCAGCGGATGGACTTACGGCGGGGAGCCTATGCGGTCCAGCAGGTCTCGAGAGTATGATTCACAGCGCAGCGGTTCGGCCGCAAAGCCTGCCAGTCAAGAACTGCTTTGGATGCGTGGATGTCAGCCGTCGATGCTCTCAGAAGTTCTCCACCAGCCACACGTTACGGAAGGAGATATCCCCTCGAACGGCGAGGTAACGGCCGTCCGGGGAGGGTACTCCCCACTCCACGCTGCTAATTTGGGGGTTCTGCGGCTGGATGACTTGGGCGCGACCCTGCAAGTCGACGTGAAACAGCGTCCCCACTTCACCATATGTTTGGACAAACAGACCCCGGCCGTCTGCTGCCCACCTCAATCCAGCCAGGTTGTTCCGTCCTTCGACATTGACCTCGCGAGTCTCTCCGCCAAGCATGGACAGGATCGAGATACGCCCTTGGTCCCGGTCATACTGCGCGAAGGCGAGGTGTGAACCATCGCGCGACAGGTCCCAGGTATAATTGTCGCTAAACCTGATCCAGCTCCGTTCCTGCCCGAGACTGACCCTGCCAAGTTCCCGGCCCCTGCCCTTAACCGGATCGAACGCTGCGAAGACGACTTGCTTTTGGTCTGGACTCGGCTCGCTGAAGACGCACAATGTCGCTGGCGCCCGAGCGCAGGCCAAGCGGTCGATGCCTCTTCCCTCAAAGACCAATTGCGGTGGCCCTCCTGAGGTCGGCGCGCGCATGATGCGCACCGGGGCGGTAGGTCCGCCAGTATCGTCCGCACTTGATAGATAGAGAATCCAGGAACCGTCAGGGCTCGCCACAGGTGAGTACTTATAGTCAGGGCCGATGACGATGGGCTGGGGTGTGGTTTGATCCAACCCCTGTTTATAGATGCCCCTCGTCGCGTTGCGGTTGGAGGAAAACAGCACTACCTTGCTGTCCGGCATCCAGCCGCCAGGAAAATCATCGGTATCCTCCAGCGTCAACCGCCGTGGGTTCTTCAAACGGCGGCCACCGGCGTCCAGTTCCGCTATGTATACATGCGCCTGATAATTAGTTTTCGTAATGGCTAACTGCTTTCCGTCCGAGGTTCCATTGACTTCGGGTATAGAGCCTTCCGCCCAGTTCGTGATCCGATTAGGCTTGCCTGTCGGCAGACCGGTGCTGGTGTCCACGCGGACCTCCCACAGATTGGACCATTGGCGATCTACCGCGTATTCTTCCACGGGGTAGACGAGGCGACCGCTCCGGAACCACACGAACGACGGAAATTCTGACGCCGGCAAGCCGGACGCAATCACAGTGTGAGAGCCGCCTTGCAAATCGCAGCTTTCGATGTAGCCTTCGAATTTGCTCGGCAGTTGGCGACCTCTATAGTAGGCGACTCGCCGCCCATCAGGCGACCAGGCTGCCCAGAAGAGTCCTTCGTCTTCGGCATGGGTTGCCAATCTCCGTGGTTCTTCACCCTGCGCGCCCATCAGCCAGATGTCTTGGTCCGCATCACGGGCTTGGAAGGCGATCAGCGTGCCATCCGGCGACACAGCATAAGGGCGCGCATCGTCGCGCAGTTTACGCGGCGGCCCACCCAGGACCGAGATGACCCACGCGCTGGCATGGAATCCGGTATCGACCCTCGTGGCAAGGAACTTGGTGCTATCCGGGAACCACCCGTTCGGCCACCAATCTACGTTTTCACTCGCCAGTCCTTCGGGTTGGGGAATGTCGCTTGTCTCCCCTGTGTGAATCAGCTTCAGGTGGATTCCCGCGTTGTCAGCATAGGCCAAGTACTTCCCATCTGGGGAAATCGTGCCCTTGGTAAGGACGTTTTCGCTGGGATTGGCGGTTAGCCGGCGCAGCTTCAGTTCAGGCGGAGGCAAAGGTGGCCGGCGCGTCACAAGCCATGTCATAGAAAGGACAACTGCACCCACGACCATCAGGCCGGCCAGGGCGAGCAGCCTCGGCCGCTGTAGCGGCGACGTCCCCGTCGCCGTCCAGCGCTCGGGCACCGCACCAAGCGTTGCTTGTAACCCACCTCCAGCCGGGAGTGGCACCCTCGCAATATTCTCCTGCGGAGGAGACACAACCTGCGCGGCCAGCCGTGCCGATTCCATCTGGCGCTTCAAGCGCTTGAGGTCCGCGCGCAAATCACCGGCGCTGTGATAGCGGAGGTCGCGGTCTTTCTCGAGCGCCTTGCCAATGATCTCCTCGAGCTTGGGCGGCAGATCGGGGTTTGATTCTCGCGCCTGCCTTGGAGCCTGCCGGAGTATGGCGTCATGGAGGGCCGCAATCGTTTCACCCGAAAACGCCGCTTGTCCCGCTGCCATCTCGTACAGTACCAACCCAAATGAGAACAGGTCCGTGCGCGCGTCCACCCGCTCGCCACGTATTTGTTCCGGCGACATGTAGGCTGCCGTTCCCATCATGGCGCCCGACCAGGTGAGATGATAAGCGCCATCAGCGGCGGTGGGCGTGTCGGGTAGCGGTGGGCCTTGTGCGCGTCCGGGGGCACCTTCAAGGGGTGCCCCTATGGCGAGTTTTGCCAGGCCGAAATCCAGAATCTTGGCTTGGCCGCGCGTGGTAATAAAGATGTTTGCAGGTTTGATGTCGCGGTGGATGATCTCCTTTTGGTGCGCGGCCTCCAGCCCGTCCGCAATCTGAATGGCCAGGTCCAAGAGCGAGTCCAACCGTAGGGGCGGTTCGCGAACCGCCCCTGCGCCAAGGCGTTCCTTCAGCGTCTCGCCCTCCAGCAACTCCATCACGATGAACGGGTGCCCTTCATGCTCTTCCACCTCGTAAATGGTGCAGATGTTGGGATGGTTCAGCGTGGATGCCGCGCGAGCCTCGCGTTCGAAACGTTCCAGAGCCTGGGGATTATCCGTCAGCTCCTCGGGCAGGAACTTCAGCGCCACGAGGCGGCCCAACCTGGTGTCTTGAGCCCGGTACACCACGCCCATGCCGCCCCGGCCCAGCATCTCCGTGACGCGGTAGTGCGACACTTCCTTGCCGATCAGGTCGCCCCGCCCGGCGTTGGCCGGGGGTGCGATGTCTCCCGCGACGGGCCCTACCACTGGTGAAGGCGCAACCGGCTGAGCTGGCCGGGGAGGGCTTTCGTCTTCCCACTCCACGGGGACTAGCAGTCGGTAGCCACGGCGGGCGACCGTCTCCACATATTTCGGCTCCTCCGCCGTGTCGCCCAGCGCGTCCCGCAAGCGCTTGATGGCGGCATTGATGCTGTGGTCGAACTCCACGATCGTGTCGTTCGGCCAGAGTTTCTTCTGAAGCTCTTCCCGCGTTACCACCTCGCCGGGATGCTCCACCAGCATCTTGAGAATCCGAAAGGGTTGTTCCTGGAGGCGCAGTCGACGCCCGTCCTTGTAGAGTTCCCCGGCCTTGAGGTCCAACTTAAAGGGCCCCAGACGCACTACATGGGAACGCGGTTTCAGTTGCATGGATACCCGGAGGCTTTAGCCTAGCTTTAGCATTTCGTTGGGGGTAAGTCAAGGGCATCCACCCAGTTCGCCGCGGGTCAATTCGGCGTTGCCGCGGCGCTCCACCGCTTGCGAAACTGCCAACGTCTCGGCGCCGACGCCCATAACGCTTCCAGTCTATCTTACGGAGCCCCATTGGGGCCGATCCTCCGGGACCCAAATCACTTTCAAGACATCGACAACCACCATCAGATCAAGCGCTTAGCTCGTTACCCATATGTAACCGAGACGTAAGAGCTGTTGCATTGAGGTACCTGCTCGCCCAGTCAAAACTCGGGCCATCACGCAACACGCGGAGGTGGCGCCGTGAAGAAAGCACAAGGAAGATGCCGTTACGGGTTAGCCTTTGGTTTGCTATTGACCGTGGGATGGGCGACGGAGGCCCAGCCGGCACTGGGCAAGACCAATGCCAACGAGGGGGGCGGTCAGCCAGTTAGGATCGCCGTCCAAGTTTACAACTATGCCCAAGTCTCAAGCGATATGCTGGCTCACGCTGAACTGGAAGCGGCAGAAATCTACCGTGCCGTGGGGGTGGAGATCGTTTGGAACAACTGCAAGCTCCCAGAAGACACTGAATGCGCCGAGTACCTGGACCCAACCCACTTGGGGGTGAGACTGCTCCCCGATATCGCTGCCGCGCTAAGCGACTCCAACCTGACTATGGGGCTGGCGGTTGGAGATTTGGCCAGCGTGTCACTCCGCCGTGTCCAGGAGGAGGCGGCCGCATTCGAAGTCTCCGTCCACGCTGTGCTGGCTCCTACCCTTGCGCATGAAATCGGCCATTTGCTGTTAGTGGCCCAGGGGCACTCACCCTCCGGCATTATGCGCGCTCACTGGCGACGCGAGGACTACGAGCGTGCTCCCCGGGGCGCGTTCAGTTTTACTGCCAAGCAGGCCCAATCGATTCGCGCCGAGGTGAGAAAGCGGGTTCAAGAACGAGCTGCAGGCGATCTTGATCGCGCAACTGCCTCGAAATAGCTCGGTGTGGATGGTCACAACCGAGGCTGACTCGGCGACAGAGGAAACATAGACCGGCGCAGGAGGACCTGCAAGTGCGGGGCAGTTCCTTGTTTGGGATGCAGGCGAACCTTAGCCCCCATTGGTCAGGTCCTGACTGCCAACCGCCGAGGACGCCGCCATGGTCTGAACGTGGACGGCCTAACATGAAAAGTGCCCTCCCCGCTCTGGGTAGCACCAAAACAGCAGTAACGGACGGAGATCCATGATCGACGGTGTAACACTACCGAGGTGACGGGGCAGATGATTGGGCTACAGTCAATAAACCACGACCTGAACAGCTTGAGGGACCCGGATCTATCAGCCGAAGAGATACAGCAATGGCGTCAAATTGCTGACCGCAACGTCCGGATTGTAGATGCCGCAAATACCTGGGGCATACCACCCCACCCATGGGTACCCATTCCTCGCTACTTAAAGAAAGGTCTTTTTTCTTTCTTATATATGTCGCGAGGGGGGGTGCCGTGGGATTTCACAATCGGCCACGAGGCGAGGCAGCCAGCCGAGGGGGGGGCAAGAGGGGGCAGTGGTGGACAGGCAGGCAGGGCAGGCAAGGGTAGTTGGGTCGCCCAGGGTCAAGCACTCGCCTAGCCCGTGGCGAGGGCAGCAACTCGGTCCGCCGCATCAGCGGCCCCGAGGCGTGGCCGCTTCCTGGCGCCTGGAGATGACTCCGACGACGGCAAGGTTGTAGTCAGTGTAAGCACGATAGGCGCCGCGCAACCAAAGCAACACCGTATTGTCGCCAGATCCATCAGGCACGATGGGCCTCAGATTGTCCGCGGAAGAGTCCATCGTAATCGCGGTCCAGGACCACGACGCGCCGCCATCCGTGGTCGTCCCTCGGAAGATCTCATAATGCCGCTTGCCATCCGCTCTGCTGAGCAGCGGCGCTCCCGATTTGGGCTCCACATTGGTGGAGATGTAGACGGTGTCAGGATCACCGGGGTCCAGGGTGATGTTTCCGGTGTAGTCCAACTCGCTGGAATAGAGGCAACTCCCCGCGTAGGCGATCTCGTGATCGACCCATTGCTTCCCGTTCCAACGTGCGTAGTGATAACGGTGATCGTTCCCCGCAGAATTGGGCGAGGCGCCCACTGGCACTTTCCGAACCGAGTACGCCACGTACGGACGGCCAGCGCGGTCCAGGCGAATGTCGCTGGTCCACGCGATGTCCGCCGCGTCCCCGGCGAAAATCCGCGTTCCCTGCTCCGGGGTTCTCAATCCCTGCTTGAGCCCGCAGATCGGAGAGCCATCCGACTTGTAGAGCATGCCGCCTTTGTAATAGATGTGGTAGTTGCTATTACCTTTGAATTCGTTGGGATGCCCGTCGGTATAAAACATGTGCACGACGTCGACACCGTTGGAGGCGTATTTCACGTAAGGCCGGTGCGGGAATGAAGAGGGAACATCGATGAAAACGCCGCCAGTCATCCAGGTCTCGCCCGAGTCGTCGGACCAGGCGTAAGAGGGCTTGTTCCGACCGTCGAGGCCACGGAAGAAATCGTAAATCCGGCCCTTGCTGCTATTCTCCGCAGCGAGCCAAACCAGATTTGAGTAGGTGATTCGGGAACTCGCGGTAGGGATGAAAGTGCGCTCCGCCTGCCACATGGCTGGATTACCTGGCTCGGCGGAGATCCGATAGTAGAAGCGATTCTCCAACCCATGTTTGGAATAGACCGCGAGTATGCGACCATCGGGCCTCACGAGAAAAGCCGGTGCGTTGTGGTCGTCATACTGGCTTCCTTGCCCGTCGGAGAGTCTTGGGTGCAAGACGGAGAGGCGTTTTCGCCCGCTGGATAGATCATAGGCCACCACCTCGATATTTCCCCGGCGGGCAGGATCATGAACGCCCGCTGCCACCGAACCGATCACGAGCGTGCCATCGGACACCAAGGCGCGTTCGCCCTGGAACCAACACCAACCCCCGTCGTCGTTGAAGACGATGACGGTCCGCGGCTGTCCACCGCAATGCCCAAGCGGCGAGAGGGCGGCCGCGCAGATCAGCAAGCCGAATACTATCCTCAACGCAACCTACTCCCTTCCTAGACTGCGGTGTCCCTATTCTAGCGGGACTTTGGGCTTACCGCGAACCGGCTTCCACAAAGTAACGACTGCCGATTGCTTCGAACCTCAGGACTCCACTGACGAATCGCCCCGAGACCGGCCTGAACCACGAGAGGCTTTACGCCGTCCGCCTATAATGCCACACCCAGCGTTTCCTCATGGGCTCCGCGCATCTCTGGTGTTGCTCAGTTCGGGAGCGGCCCGGCGCCACTTTGCCGGAAAGCACGATCACATTGGTTCCCCCACGACGCCGAACATAACAACGCCGTGGCTTTGAAGGAATTCCTCAAGGACAAGACGGGCGGATGCGGTTCTTGCAAGAGCGTCTGGCGCACGGGAGATTTGACGTGGAAAAGGGGGCGAAAGCTGCTGGTGACGTTGACTACGCCTCGGCCCACTGCTTCTTGATGTACGCGAGCGCTCTTGCCAGCGCCGCTTCGGGATTGTCGGTGGCGCGGCACTCCATATTTAGCCACCCCGAGAATCCCCAGTCTTTCAGCGCCCTGAATCCCGGGCGGTAATCGAAAGGCAGAGAGCCCGGCTCGGTGCGCGCCTTCCCGTCCGCCAGGTGAACGTAGACCGTGTACTTTCCGCATTCCCGCAGAGTGGCCCCAATGTCCCGCTCCTCCAACTGCATATGATAAAAGTCGCTCAGCAGCTTGAAACCAGGAGCATCGACGGCTTCGATGAACCGGGCGGCTTGGCTCTGGAGGTTCATGAAGTGGGTTTCTTTCCGGTTGCACGGCTCGAGCATCAAGTTGACTTGCGTGCGTTCGACGTCCGGTGCTAACTTCTTGAGTTCCGCGACCAGCAGCCTTTCCTCAACCTCGCAGGCCGTCATGAGGGGAGAGAGGTCCTGGAATTTGTTGGGTCCGAAGACGGGCACTTCAATGATGTTGTTGGCTCCGAGCGCACGCGCCAACTCCAGGCGCTGGCGATCCACATCGACCGCGTGGGCGCGAGTCAAGGGGTCCGTGTCCAGAAGTTGGATGGATCCCACCACCGCGCTGACGGCCGCCCCCGTGCCGGCAAGTTGATCCTGAAGAAATGTCAGGGGCTTGTCTGACCATTCGTTGCCCAGCTCGATGCCGTCATACCCAAGCCGTTTGACTAATAAGGCGCGCTCACGCAAGCTCAAGTTTTCGGGCAAGGGAGTGCGCACCCCAAAGCGCACCTTGGCGGCCTCGGGCTCTGCCTGAGGCGCGCTCGCTGCCACTGTTGCCGCTCCCAAGGCAGCACCGCACGTCGCCAGGAACTCTCTTCGATTTACGCCGGTAGCTTTCGTCATTGGCACCCTTCTAAGACACAGTGAGGGAAAGCTTTCGTGCTGGTCATGTTTTGCGTCCTGATTGTACTCGGCGAGGGCGCGCAAGGCAACCGGCGGCCGGTAACGCATTTTATAAGAACCTTGGGCTTGGCAAATTCACCGAAGTCTCAGACCAAGTTGGAGTGGAAGACTTTTGGCCCTGGGGAATAAGTGTCGACGACCTGAATGCGGACGGCTTTCAGGACATATTTATTGCTTTCGGGAAGGGTTATCCTTTTCGATATGGAATCAATTCTTTGCATCTGAGCCGCGTCGATCACCCGCGTTTTGCTCTGTCGTGTCCATTGATGTCATTGCTCGATGTTAACAGATGGCCCCTTCCTATCAAGCTCGGTCCATGATGGCGGCGTCTCGTTTGCCACGGAGCGCGTTCGTGTGCACAGCACCAACTAGGTGCTGACCTTTCTCAACCGTCAACCAGTTGCCAACCGGCTGTCCGAGCCGCTTCACGCCTTTGACCCGGCGAATGCCCGCCACCAAACCGGGGCTCAGTAATCCACTGTCCGATGCCTCGTAGGCGAGCCTGCGAGCGGCCGCCAGCCTCAGGTTTATGGTTGCGGGGGCCAGAGGGACGCTCTCTAAGAGTGCATACGATAACGCAGGACGACGATTCGGTTGAGGGCCAGCCTGGGTTCGGAGCAATACCAGGTGATGAATTCGTTCATGGCGTACTCGAAGGAGCGGCGCGACTGGAGAGAGCCGAGGGTATTCAAAACGGAAGTCTTGATCTGCTCCAACTCTGGGAGGGTCAAATTTCGAGTTCTAAGATTCGACCGGCGGCGACTCGGATCCAGCATGGAAGCGGCCTCCTTAACCGCTTCCGCCGTTGTAAGACACCGGCGTAGAAACCAACCTGGCTTGGGGTCTCAGTTTATCGATAGGGGATTTCTCGCCAGCAATGACCCACCGCACTTACCCGATGTTTCGTTACGACGATGTCCTCGGGTTCTGAGCCGAGTGCCTGGTGGACAGCCCCTGCCGCGTCCCGGAACATATATTGGAGTCGGGGCGATGACTTGATCGCCACGAAGAACTTGTTCCGAGTGCTTACCTCCGGTAAACCAGGCCAGAAACCGACTTGCACATGAGCACACCTCCGAGCGGGATTCACGCTCTCCGGGCCGCATGACGCACTGCCGACGGATAATACACAAGTGGACGCTCGCGGGCTACATCGCGTACGCCCTTCGCCGGCCATCGGACAGGTGGCCAAGTGGCTTTCCACCTCAACTCCATCTTGTGCAATCGCCGGCACGCTGAGAGTTTCTCGGCATCAGTCCGCATCGATCGATACGTTTCGTCCAACGCTGCGAGTTATTGATGCGTATCCAAATCTTGACGGGAATTGGCATAATGGAACATGGAGCGATCGAGCGAATAGATGCTCATATCGGACGTTTGCACGATGGCTGCAATCATGGCTCTATCTGAAATACACCCAATCCGGTCCACCTTGCGCAGCAACGCCTCCAACTACCCGGTGCGGCTTTTCGAGGTCAAAAATGACGGCTTCCGGGGCTTGGCATACGTTGATAGCTGGAATTCCCGGCTGATCTGACGCACGGGTTACGTGTTTGGGTCTGCTACCGCCAGGCTGAACCAGCGGAGGGAGGGCATTATGGCTCACGAGAAGATCAATGTAGCAATAGTTGGACTCGGGTTCGGGAAAGAGTTTATTCCAATCTACCAGCATCATCCTCACACGAATATGTATGCTATCTGCCAGCGAACTAAAGAGCGGCTGGAGGAAGTCGCGAACCAGTTCGGAGTGGAGAACCGCTACACCGACCTCGACGACTTGCTCCGTAACCCCGAAATCGACGCGGTTCACATTAACTCACCGATTCACCTTCATGCTCCCCAGAGCATCGCGGCGTTGCGAGCGGGCAAGCACGTGGCCTGCACGGTGCCGGCGGCAACCTCCATCGAGGAGTGCAGGGGAATTGTGAAGGCCGCCCAGGAGTCGGGAAAGAACTACATGATGATGGAGACCGCCATCTACACGCGTGAGTTTCTGTTCATCCGTGAAATGCGCGACACGGGTAAGCTTGGACGGATTCAATTCATGCGCGGCTGTCATCAGCAGGAGATGGCCGGCTGGCCGGGGTATTGGGAAGGACTGCCGCCGATGCATTACGCTACGCATGCTGTCAGTCCCTGTCTCGCTCTTGTGAAGGGTGCGGCAGAATACGTCGCCTGCTTTGGATCGGGGCGTATTGCCGACCGGTTGGTCGGCAAGTACGGTTCACCGTTTGCAGTGGAAAGCGCCATATTCAAAGTGCGCAATCAGCAACTAGCGTTTGAGGTTGCGCGCTCCCTTTTCGAGACGGCCCGGCAATACATTGAGAGCTTCGACGTGTACGGTGACCAGGCTTCCTTTGAGTGGGCGCAGATCGAAGGGGAGGATCCGGTAGTCCACGTCGGCGAGAAAGCTGAACGGGTCAAAGTGCCAGATTACGCGCGCCTTTTGCCGGAACCGATTCGGCGGTACACGAGCAAAGGCGTGTATGATGAGGAGCACGCACACCTTTCCTTCATCCAGGGAGGAGGACACGGAGGCTCCCATCCCCACCTTGTCCATGAGTTTGTAAGCAGTATAGAAGAGAAGCGTCCCTCGTTTCCTGATGTCTACCAATCGGTGAACTGGACGTGTGCGGGCATTTGCGCGCACGAGTCCGCCATGCGCGGCGGAGCGATCGTGAACCTGCCGGTTTTCAATTGAGGAGGGAAGAGAACAAGTTTGCGGCACAGAAAAATCGTTGCCTGCCCCATCTCTGACAGTGAGCTAACCAGGTCAGGCGCGCCGGAGACCTGTTGATAACAGCCCAAGTATCCAACTGACGTTTGCCAGTTGCTTCGGGATTTCTCGACGCTAATCAGCGGCGAATGTCGCCGGTAAACGCTAGAGGGGCGATGCCGGTACAAGCTATTGCGAGCACTCCTCGATCAGCTTCTTGTAGACTTCGCGGGCATGGTCGTAAGCTTGGACGGCGTCCGGGAGTTCTGCTTTTGAGATCTTCGGCTCCTTCTGTGTCCAGCACTGATTGACGGAGGCCAGGCACCACTCTGCGCTTTCGCGGGATGCGCGAATGGGTTGGTTGTTAACGGTCACGAAGATGGGATTGGTATGGGAGGAAGGAATGATTCGCAGGGCTACCCAACTGCTTCGCCGGATTGGCGCATCGAACGTTAATTCGCGCACTACGCCATCGGCAGTCAGGTTTTGGCGGGCCACCGAATCTCCGTTCACAATGAGCTCAACCGGCACCTGGCGCGTGTTCCTGATTCTGGCCCTTTCCAGGTGCCAGTACGGCTGCTGATCGTAAGGTCGGCTCTCAATATCCGGATCGGGATCTGGATCGAGGTAGGCAGCGGCTTTCACTTTGACGTGGATATTGCCGGGCGATGCCAATTCGACCTCACTCGAATGATCTTCGGACGTGCCTTGCCGGGCCCGACCCACTCCCAGCCCGTTCACGGAAAAGTCCATCAGGTGGCTTCGGCCGTCCGAGACGTAACTGCGCCCTTCGCGCACGGAATCAAGCCAGGCCTTATAGGAAAGCGGGCCCTCCACCTGCGCGTAAACGCGGCCTTGGCCAACCCGCGCGTCCGTGATGCAGGGGAAATCGGTCTCCCCCGAGATGCGCGTGCGGAAACCGACGTTCAGCGTGTGGTACCAGATATTCAGTTCCCAGGGGTAGGGTGTATCCATAGTGGAAATGAAATCGACGGAGTGCGGGTAAGTGACGTCCACGATATACTCATTGGCGCCGATGCCGTCAAATCCCGGGATTTCGTAGTTGGGGAGTTTGTCGGTCTTGACGGCCAACCCCCAGCCCGAGTGCGCGAAGCCGACCACGGCGCCCTGTTTCGCCCCCCAGTGCAGGATGGGCAGGTCCCACGTAGGCCAGTCTTCAATGCGTTTGGTTCCGGGATAGTCCTGATCTTCCAGCCCCAGCAGCACCAGGTGGCCGGCGTGGCTGGAAGGAAAGCCGGAAACTTCCAGGTCATAGTGCATCAGTTCACCGGGCTTCGAGTGGGGGTCGTCTTTGCCGCAGAAATACCGCTTTTGATAGTAATAGCACGGCCCCCAGGTGAGCACGCACCCCACATTCAATCGCTCGCCGGCGATCTGCCGCATCATCGTCTCGGGCGGCACGCCTTCCGCCGGGTTCTGGTAATGCGCGCAGCCGGCTGCGTGTACATGATGATCGCCGGAGTACCACCTGTCCTGCGAGGGATCGATCCAGCGCTTCATCGCAAACGAAACCTCGGGCTCGCCGCTGTTTGGCACCACCAACGTCTTGGTCTGGGGCAAGTATTCCGGCCCCATTGAGCACTCGACCGTGTAAGTTCCGGCGGGTAACACTACCTCGTCGCCGTCGGCGCGGTAAACTTGCGGCTGGAAGAACAGGTCCGGCGCGAGCCGTTTGGAAGGATTGGGGTAGATCCGGTTGAGGCCGTCGCGAATGATGAAAGCCGCGGTTGCCGGCTCGCCCTTTTCATCCCTCACGTGGAGCTGGACGCGATGCGCGGGATGGACATTGAACAGGATCACTGTCTCATTGCGGAAGCCTATGTCCTGCGTCCCCTGACCGACATTGAAACTGATTTTGGCGGCTCGCTGGCCGCTCTCAAGACTGAAGATCTCGAGTATCCGGTATTCCAACCCCATGCCGCTAAGGCGCTCGGACATTGGGTTCTTGTCGAAAAGTGTGATGTCCGCCCATCGCTCCCGCGCCTGTTCGGGGGTGAGTACCTGGGCAGGTTCCGGGCTACCGTTCGATTGGATGTACACGGGACCGCTGTTGGGGCTTTCAGCAACGAGCTTGGACGTCACTCCGGCCTGGTTGATCACCTTGACCAGGAAGATCCGCGTCCCAGACTCCATTAATTCCGGCTTGGCCGCGCCAGCGCTCACACTGACGCGGCTTTCCGCGTTGATCTCCACTTTGACCAGAACGTACTTGTCGAGAGTCGCTTCGATGGCCCGCACCGCTGCGGCCTCGTCCGCGGTGGCAAGCGCCTCATTGAGGCGCTGCTGGTCCTGGGTCGCGAGAGGCTGGCCAAGGTATCCAAGCGCGGCTTCGACTTGCCGCACGTTCAGCGCCAGGGGCTGAATGGGCACCGTTTGGGCAATCAAGGGTACGCCGGAGAGGGCCGGTCCCATGCACAAGGCGGTCAGTAACCAGCTCGTAGGGTACGGATATCTTATCATGCGCACCTCAGTTCTCGCCCTGGACGCTTCGGTGACCTTCAGCCGGTTCGCTGCTCGGTCTGGCCTCCACTCGGCTGGTAAGATGCCTAGATGAATTTGTTATGCTTCCCTGTAACTCGGCTTGTGTGCGGCCAAGATACTACTGCTGTTGATCAAAGCCTCAGTGAGTCTGGATTATAACCTAGGTCTAGTCTGGCGGTCACGCTTGCGTCTGCCGAATGTTCCGAATGCTCCCGCGGAGGCAGCTAAGGAACCCGATTACCAGGGCTCGCAGCATAACTGTTGCGATCAGCCCTTCCCACCAGCAATTATGCAAACTCCCGAGATACGGGGTTCGGGGCCTCAAAGGGGACTTCCGGGGAAGCAGGAGTTGCACTTCGACCAACAGGAATCTTATTTGCCCCAATCGCCCATCTCCGCACAGGGAGCGGCACGGTCTCTTCCGATTAGCCCGGGATCCAGGAATGACGCACTTCTTTTGCTTGAATCGGCTAAGCGCTCTGGTGCTCATTGGATGCAGAACCGAGTGGCAGATCTATCTCAAGGCAGCCGAGAGTAAACGCGAACGGGAATGGCCCCGGATCGCCTGTTCGATAAAACCCGTCAAAGAACACAAGTGCGCGCTCCCCGGTTTGTCCGTGAAATTGGAACGAGGGCTTCCATGGGCCGGAGTGCCACTCGCGATCTTCAGCTGTCATGATCTGAACCGGCTGGCTCCAGTCGGAAAGCTTGCCCGATGGCTTGTCGGTTCTGCACCACCACAGTCCAGTGTCGGGCGGCGGAGTGCCTTCCCCAACCCAGACTCGCGAGAAGACAGCGTCGAATGCATCTCCTCGCTGACGAACACAGAAATCGAACATCTTCATTTCGGGCGGCGCAAACACCACATGCTTGCTCCAGTTGGTGCTACCGTCTTTGCTTTCTGCGTGTCCGTGCACGAGATAATCCTTTTGGTTTGATCCGGCGACGTACCACATCTTCCATTTACCGTCGTGATAGATGAGATTTGGTTCGTATACGCTTCCGTGTTCCCACTCTTCATTCGCAACGAAGGCTGGTTCGGGCTGATCTATCCACTCCTCCCCATTCCACTGCAGAAAGCCGATCGTGTACGGTCCCCGAAGGCTCTCCGTCGCGCCGGCGTAGTAGATCCGTTCCACCCATTCGCCTTTGCCTGGATCCCACCCCTTTGCGTATGACGGGCAGTGCCGCCCGCCGTTACCATCCCATACCCAGCTAAGGCTCCGGCCTGCAACTTGTGTCAACTCTCCCGCCGCACCACGAGTGAGCTTCCAGCCAGTAGCGGAGAGCGGCGTTCCCGAGGGGAGTGACGCGCTGTAGATGTCTGTAGCTCCGTATCCATGGGCTTGGCCAGCGAGGTACAGCCACCATTGGTCGTCTCGCTGCACAATGCTCGCGTCAAGCAGTTCCGCCCCACCCATGCTTGTAGCGGGATCGCGTGGGTCGAAGATCTTTACTTCAGTTTTCGACGCAGGCTTTCTGAGATCATCCATTTTGCACCTACATGTCCCAGAAATTATCCAACTCCTCCGGCAATTTTGCGAGTGGCACGTTACACCGTCAACCACATTCGAGGTCCACCATGGGTACGGCTCATTGTTGCAGAATGGAATGAACTTGATTGAAGCTTCTTCACGCGGAGGGGCACCCAGCGGTTCCGCCGGAACGTAGCCCGACCTTCAGACCTCTAGACACTGGGCATAGTTTCCAGGTGGCCACTCGGAAACTATCCGGAAACGGGGTTCTGGGAAATAGCTCCTGCCTTTTCGCTTGTGCTTTTCGACGAATCCGCAAGGGGCGATCCAAAGTTATGGTGAGCGACGGCGCATCCGGAAGTTGACCCCAGCCGCAGACCACGGCGAACCCTTGCGCGGTTTTCGACATTGGTTTGAAGATGCGGCCCGTGAAGCCAGACTCAAAGATTTCACATGGCACGATCTGCGCCACACATTTGCCAGCCGGTTGGGCATGACAGGTGCCGACTTGCGGACGGTCGCTGACTTGTTGGGGCACGCCAACATCCGAATGACCATGAGGTACGCCCACCTGGCGCCCGCCCATAAACAGATCGCTGGAGACCGGCTCAAAGCTTTTAGCGGAGGCCCGAAGTCTGGTATAGTAGGACGATGAAGGAAACGTGTGCCGTCCGAGGGGAAAAAGAATGGAAAGCCGACTAGCCAGGAAAGTGATGCCTGAACCGACAGCGGGGCTGGCCCCTCGGCTGGCGGACGAACTGACACTAGAACTAGCACCACACAAAAAGAGGATTCTAGGGAAAATAACTAAAGTCTTTATTTAGAATGTATTGGGCCGGTAGCTCAACGGTGGAGCACTGCCCTTTTAAGGCAGGGGTTCTGGGTTCGAGTCCCAGCCGGCTCACCAGGCAGGTAGGCAGAAGCGGGCGGGCAATAGGCACTGAGTAATCT
>CAWIUZ010000063.1:0-12956 GCA_963838915.1 uncultured Acidobacteriota bacterium | reverse complement strand
TCCTCTACTGGTTCAGGTTGGTCTTGCCGGAATAAGGAGGACCGTGCCATGTTCATACCCGCCGGTTATTCGGTGGCGCTCTCGATGATCGTTCTCAGCATGATCTGCTGGGGCAGTTGGGCCAACAGTCAAAAACTCTGCAAAGGCTGGCGATTTGAGTTGTTCTATTGGGATTATGTGTGGGGCATTCTGCTGATCGCGGTGATTCTGGGCTTCACGCTGGGGAGCACGGATGCCGGCAGCCCCGACAGCTTCGTTCGAAACCTGCGCCTGGTAGACAGCCATCATTACCTGCTGGCGTTCCTGGGAGGCGTCGTCTTCAATGTTGGCAACATCCTGTTTGTGGCCGCCATCGCCATCGCGGGCATGGCCGTGGCTTTTCCCGTGGGCGTCGGGTTGGCCTTGGTGATTGGCTCGGTTTTGAATTACATCATCACGCCAAAGGGCAATCCACTGATGCTGTTCGGAGGCATCGCGCTGGTCTGCGTGGCGATCGCTCTGGACGCTGTGGCTTATCGCAGACAGTCGAAAGGGCAAGCGGTGAGCATGACAGGGATCGTCGTCAGCGTGCTGGGCGGTGTAGTGATGGGGCTGTTCTATCCATTCGTCGCCAAGGCGATCAAGGGAGACAACCACTTCGGCCCGTACACCGTCGCCTTCGTATTTGTTCTGGGAGTTTTGGTTTCGAATTTCCCGCTCAATTACTTCTTGATGCGGAAGCCGGTTTCCGGGCCGCCGGTATCAGCCGGAGATTACCTGCGCGGCACGTCGAGTTGGCACTTCTGGGGGCTCGTGGGCGGCATGGCGTGGGGAGTGGGCACGATCTCTAACTTCGTGGCTTCCTATGCTCAGATGGTCGGCCCCGCAGCCTCCTACGCGCTCGGCCAAGGCTCGACGATGGTGGGCGCGATCTGGGGTGTGTTTGTTTGGAGAGAATTCAAAGGCGCAGATGCGGCTACCAAGCGCCTGCTGGCCCTGATGTTCGCCTTTTTCATTATCGGCTTGGTCAGCGTGGCGCTGGCGCCGGTGGTGAAGTGAGAGATTGATTCCCTAGGACAACGGAGGAATAATAGCTCAGAGTGTTGCTGGGCGACACACTTAATTGGCAAGTCCGTTCTACGGACGTCCAGCGAGACGAGAGGGGCTGATGGCAATGATAAGCGTGAAAGAGGCAGCAGAGAAGGCCGGTGAGTACTTCACGGATCTTTACCACGATCAGTTCGCAAATGTGCTGCTCGAGGAGGTCGAGCGAAGCGATGGTTATTGGCTCATTACCCTCGGGTACGACCGTCCTCCTGCCCTTCCCCAGTTCGTTAGGAAAGGTCCCCGTGCCTTTAAGGTCTTTAAGGTCGATGGGGAGACGGGGGAGGTTATCTCGATGAAGATCCGTGAGGTCGAGCATGTCGAGTAGTGCTTCCGACCTAACGAGCGTTCACCGCTGGGAAGGCCTCCTTCTAGACTCGAATTTGCTTGTCTTGCTCTTCGTGGGCCAGTATGACCCGACCCGAATTGAGAAATTCAAGAGGACAGACCAATTCACGATTGGTGATTTTGAGCTTTTAGCCGATTACATTGAACAATTCAAAGAGGTCATTACCACCCCCAGCATCCTCACGGAAGTGAGCAACCTACTCGGACAACTACCCGAGAACTTGAGGTATTATTTTTGGCAGCATTTCGCCCGCGGCCTCAAAAACCTGCACGAGCATTACACACCCAGTCAAGAATTGGGCGATCAGAACGCCTTCCCAAAGTTCGGGCTAACCGACACGGCCATCCTCGATGCCGCGAGCGGGAGATACCTGGTGCTTACTGACGATTTTCGTTTAACACAATATCTCACAGGCCAGAACATTGACGTCATCAACTTCAACCACTTACGTTCATCTGACTGAGGTCCACTGGTCGCCCCGTCGCGTCGTAGTTATCACCGAACGAGGAGAATTCACTTGCATAATCTAGGCCGATTGCTGTTGGTTGGTTTCGCCGTGGTCATGACCTCTCTCGATACGCCTGGTGCGCAGACGCCTGTCATCCTCGACACCGACATTGGCACGGACATTGACGATGCGTTTGCGCTGGCGCTCATCATCAACAGTCCCGAGTTGGAACTCCGCGGCGTGACCACCGTGTCGGGCGACACGCAGGCGCGAGCCCGCCTGGCGGCCAAAATGCTTTGGGAAGCGGGCGGAGCTTGGCGTAAGGTTCCGGTCTATGCGGGCCGGCCCGGAACGCCCCAGCCGATTGACCAGACTCGCTGGGCGGATGGCTTCTCGAGCCCGGCTTTGCACATGAGCGGGGCAGTTGAGTTCATGAAAGCCGAAATCAGCCGGCAGCCTGGAAAGGTCACGATCATTGCCATCGGCGAACTGACCAACGTGGCTGCCCTTTTGAAATCTGACCCTTCCGTGGCGAACAAGATCAAACGGATCGCTCTGATGGGCGGATCGATTGCGCGCGGTTACGGGCCGGATTCGAAGCCGGAAGCCGAATGGAATATCAAGTCGAACCCGGAAGCGGCCCAGACCGTGTTCTCATCCGGCGTGCCTCTGCTGGTGGCTCCGCTCGACGTGACGGCCATGCTGCAACTCGACGCCGTCGGACGCCGGCGCGTCTTCACCCATCTCACGCCAGTGACAAACGCCTTAACGATTCTCTACCACCTCTGGGGCAATGAGACTCCGACTCTGTTCGACCCCATGGCGGTCGCCCTGCTCATTGACCCGAATATCTGCGAGACGCAACAATTGGCCGTCGAGGTTGATGCGCAGGGATTCACTCGAGTCGTGGAAGGCAAGCCCGCCAACGTGACGGTGGGCATGCACACCGACCCAGCGAAGTTCTTCGATTTTTATCTGAAGCGGGTAGCGCCGTAACGGCAGGTGCCAGGTGTCAGGGGGCAGGTGTCGGGTTATTTGTGATTTGCGATTTGTGATTTCTGATTGAAGGCACCTGCGATGTTCTGAGAATCAAGTCACATTTGTCATTCCCGCGAAAGCGGGAATCCAACGGCTCCTAGTTGAGAGGCATGCGCTCGCTCATCCAACATACGACCCCCTCACCCGGCCCCGCCAGGTGACGGGCTGACGAAGACGCCAGCGCGGTCCACCGTCCCCGATTTCTGGGGTCCGATGGACCCCAGCGGGGTCCCGAAATCGGACTCCCCCAAGCGTGCCAGAGTTTCCACTTCAACTGTCAATCGCAAATCAGCAATCGCAAATCACAAATAACCTGAAACCTGAAACCCGGCACCTGGCACACCTACTTCAGTTTCGCTTCGATACGGTCGTGGATCCAGTGCGGATCCCACCACTCGACGGGATTGACGGGGATTCCATCCAGCAGCATGGTGAAGTGCAGGTGGTCGCCGAAGGCCAGCCCCGTCTGGCCGCTGTGCGCGATAACCTGGTCCCGTTTTACGATTTCCCCTTCCTTTACTTCGATCGAGTTCAAGTGGGCGTAGAGGCTTTGCAAGCCGCAACCATGATCGATCACAACGACATTGCCGAAGATGCCGAGATAGCCCGCGTAAACCACGTTTCCATCATTGGAGGCCAGCACCGGGGCGTGCTGCACAACCGCCAGATCGAACCCCAGGTGCACTTGCCGGTCGACCACTTGGCCGTTGTAGACGTAGGTTCGGAAGTCGGCAAAAGAAGCCTCGACTTTCGAGTTTCCGAGCTGCACGAAGGGCCGGGTCCAAGTGAGATGCGGGGCGGTTTTCTGAGAGAAGGCCACCAACTGCTGCGCGTCCATTCGGCGCAACGTGCCATTGACCAGGAGGAAATTTTTCAAAGCGCTGCCCTGATCCGAGAGCTCCGGCGTCTGAGCCAGAATGGGTGGCACAACGCGCTGCATGTCGTCATCTTTAAGGTTAATCGTGTCGGACCTGAACTTCTTGGGGAAGACTCTGTAATTGAAGTTGACCAGGGACTGATTGCCGGCATCGTCACGCGCCACCACGCGGGCGGGCGTCGACGGGTCAACATCGTACGGATAAGCGAAGATGCACATGCGCGAAGTGGGATCCGAATCCTTCACGGGAAAACTAGGGAAAAAGTAGGTGCCCACCTGCACGCCGGATTCGACTGTCCCCTCGGAAACCTTGAGAAGGAGCATATCGCACCCGCCCTGATTGATGTAGTGCTGCGCGGTTAGAACCTCCGCACGGGGAGGCATAAAACGGACCGGCAAGTTCTTGGTGAGCTCGCTCCGGCCGCCGCGAAAGAATCGGCCCCAGGAGTTATTCGTGGCCGTGACCGTGAGCCTGGCAGAACCCTCCTTTAGGTCAGGAATCGTTTTGCGCCCCAGGTTCGTGTGGAACGTGGCGCTGCTCTCGACGCGGCGCGACCAGAACTTCCACCACCCGGGTGCGCGAACCTCCTCGGCACCGCCTTCCGCAGGGACTTGGAAAGTTCGATCGCCCTGGCGCACTTCCACCACCACTGACTTGATGCGATAGCTCGAGTCGTGAACCTTGAGATCCACGGGCGTGTTCACTCCAATGCCTCTAATCTCCGGCTGCATTTCGATCACAGGGGCTGCGCTGTTGGTAAGTTTCAGCGCCAGTATCGCGATCGCCAGAACCACCACGACCGCCAAAAACACGACCGCCCTGCCCACGCCCGCTTCCTGATACTCCGTTGATCTCTGCAAATCCCGACCTCCTCTTGACGGCGGGTGCCGCCGCCTTACAACCGCACGTCCGCTTCCAGCGCGGTGAGTGTTATTCTAAACCATGTCACGAATAAAAACCTTGAAGACTTCCGCGGATTTTGGTGAAATAGATTAATCGGTACTGGGGCTTAATTCAACTCAAGTTCACGAAGGAGGATCGATCGTGGTGACACTCAGCGATGCGCGAAGGGTTATTGCGGCCGCCGAGAAGAAAGCAGCGGAGCTCGGCCAACCGATGAACATTGCCGTGGCGGACGAAGGCGGGAATCTCGTGTCGCACGTCCGCATGGACGGCGCGTGGATCGGCAGCATTGATATTTCCATCAAGAAGGCCTACACCTCGCGGGCCTTCGATATTGCAACCAAGGACCTGGCAGCGCACAGCCAGTCCGGAAACCAGTTCTTTGGCATCCATGTCTCGAACAACGGGAAGATCATGATCTTCGCCGGGGGCGTGCCTTTGAAGCGTGGGGGAAAAGTGGTTGGCGCCATCGGAGTCAGCGGGGGTTCGGGAGATCAAGACCATGCCGTTGCAGAGGCAGGGGCGGCGGCGTTCTAAGAGCAGGGTTCAGGAATCAGGATTCGGGATTCAGGACGACCTTCCGAAAGTAGCATTTGGGAGTGCGCGCGGGCAGAGGTGTGAATAGAGTGTTCGCTGTGTATGCGCAACCCGTGCGAGTGAAAGGGCCTGAATCCCGAATCCCGAATCCTGAATCCTAAATCCTGACTTTCAAGGGGGAACCACTATGGCAACTAATCGGGGTGTGGCGTACATGGGGACCGGACTGGTGGAAGTGCAGAGCATCGATTTCCCGAAACTGGCGCTCGGCGACCGGAAGTGCGAGCATGGGGTGATTCTCAAGATTGTTTCTACCAATATCTGCGGAAGCGACCAGCACATGGTCAGGGGACGAACGACGGCGCCGAGTGGATTGATCCTCGGACACGAGATTACCGGCGAAGTCATCGAAGCGGGACGAGATGTGGAATTCATTAAGGTTGGCGATCTCGTCTCGGTGCCTTTCAACATCGCCTGCGGGCGCTGCCGGAATTGCAAAGAGCGCGCGACAGGGGTTTGCTTAAACGTCAATCCCGCGCGGCCCGGCGCTGCTTACGGCTACGTGGACATGGGCGGCTGGGTAGGCGGACAGGCGGAGTACGTGATGGTGCCGTACGCGGATTTCAATCTGCTGAAATTCCCCGACAAGGCGCAGGCCATGGAAAAGATCCGCGACTTGACTTGCCTTTCCGATATTCTGCCCACGGGCTATCATGGCGCGGTCAGCGCGGGCGTTACCACCGGGTCAACTGTTTACGTTGCGGGCGCGGGTCCGGTGGGTCTGGCGTGCGCCGCGGCCTGCCAGTTGCTCGGCGCCGCCTGTGTCATTGTCGGCGACCTGATTCCGGAACGCCTGGCGCAGGCCAGGAGCTTCGGCTGCGAGACTGTCGATGTCTCCAAAAGCGCAACGGTGGGTGAACAGATCGAGCAGATCCTGGGTGTGCCCGAGGTCGACTGCGGCGTCGATTGCGTGGGATTCGAAGCCCGTGGTCACGGCCATGGTGCGCGGCGAGAAGCCCCCGCGACCGTCCTTAACTCGTTGATGACCATCACTCGTGCCGCTGGCGCGCTGGGAATTCCGGGCCTCTACGTCACCGACGACCCGGGCGGGATCGATGACCAGGCCAAAACCGGCAACCTGAGCATTCGTATCGGACTCGGTTGGGCGAAATCTCATCATTTCACGACCGGCCAGTGTCCGGTGATGAAATACAACCGGCAATTGATGATGGCAATCCTCTACAACAAGATCCAGATCGCCAAGGCCACGAATGTTACTGTGATCACCCTCGACGAAGCCCCGCAAGGGTACAAGGACTTCGACAAGGGAGCAGCGAAGAAATTCGTCATTGACCCGAACCACCTGATTTCACGCAGCTGAGACAAGTTGATGCGCTGCCGTTCATGCTCGTCGCGTCGGACTTCTCGGGGCAGGGGCAGAGCATGTGAAGAAATCAAAACCACTAGTCCGTCAGTTGACGGACTAAGCCGCAAAGGGACGCAAAGCCATGGCCCTTGCCTTCTTTGCGTCCTCCGCCGGCTTTGCCCCTTTGCGTGAACCCCTACGTCCCTACTTCCTTCCTCACGAACTCAACCTCCCAATGGCGATGTGTGGTCGTAGCCAACTCACCCTTGGCATAATGGCCCACGCGGCGGTAGAATCTCTCCTCCGCAATTCGCAACGGGGCTATTGTAAGTGAGTCTAGCATTCGGGCCGGAGGTGGATGGAACACACAACTATGAAACCGCGGAAGGTAGTGGTTACTGATTACATCGAGCCTGATCTCAACTGGGAACGCCATGAGATGGCCCAGAAAGGCGTGGAATTCTCAGCTTTTCAACTCAAATTCGCGCCCAACTCGGAAGTTATCGCGGCGACACGCGATGCCGATGTGGTGGTCGTCAACATGGTGCCCATCACTCCCGAGACGATCTCGGGGTGGGAGAGGTGCAGGCTGGTGATCCGTCACGGAGTGGGCTATGACAACGTCGATGTAGCGGCGCTTGAAAAAGCCGGCATTCCCCTTTGCTACATTCCGGATTATTGCGCCGAAGAGGTCGCCGAGCAGGCTATTGCGCTTCTCTTGGCTTGCGGCCGGCGGCTTACTGCCAGCCGTCGAGCGCTCGATATTTCGTCGGCGCGCGGCGCCTGGGATTTCAAAGAGGCGATACCCATTTTCCTGATGGCGGGCCAGACCTTGGGAATCATCGGCTGCGGCCGCATCGGCTCGCTCGTCTACCGCAAGTTGAAAAGCTTCGGCTTCAAGTTCCTGATCTCGGATCCTTATCTTTCGGAAGAACGGAAAGCGGAACTGGGGATTGAAGTGGTCGACAAGGAGACAGTTTTCCGCAACGCGGACTTCATCACCATCCACACTCCGCTGACCGCTGAGACACGGCACCTGGTGAACGACCAGACCCTCGCCATGATGAAGCCCACGGCCTACCTCGTGAATACTTCACGCGGGCTGATGGTGGATATGCAGGCGCTTGCCAAGGCCCTCGAAAGTGGCGTAATCGCCGGGGCCGGCATCGACGTTTTCGATGTCGAGCCTCCGCCGCCGGATTCTCCTCTTTTCCGGTTGCCGAACACTATTCTGACACCGCACTTGTCCTGGTACTCGGAGGATTCCGGACGGCGCATCCGGGAACTGATCGTTCTGGAGATTGACCGGTTCCTGGCCGGCCAACCTCCGCGGTTTGTGGCGAAGCCAGGTATCTGAGCGTCAGAAGCCCAGTTGCTGCGGACTAGTTAGATTGTGTCATTCCTCACTGCGCTCTCGAAAGCCTGTCATTCTGAGCGAAGCGAAGAATCTGAATTAGTTCGTATCGGAACGGAACTACAGATCCTTCGCTTCGCTCAGGATGACAGCGGCATCGTGAGTTGCATCGGTTACATTCGGCGACCGCCGCTAAAGCGAGAGGTGTGCGATGAGTCAAAGGATTACTTCAGTAAAGGGCCCGCTGCCGGGCCCACGATCGAAGGAGTTCTTCACGCGCTGGGCCCGCGTCGAGGCGCAATGCACGGGCTACCAGGCGCAGGTTGCCTGGGACCACGCTTCCGGTGTGGTCGTAACCGACGCCGACGGCAACACGTTCATCGACTGGACTTCAGGCGTGCTGGTCACCAATGTGGGGCACTGCCATCCCGACCTGGTCAAGGCCGTACAAGCGGCCGCCGGCAAGCTCTTGAACAATTACGAGTGCCTGCACGAATCGCGCGTGATCGCGGCGGAGAAGCTTGTCTCCGTACTTCCCGGCTTTCTCGATAAGTGTTTTTTCCTAACGACAGGAAGTGAGGCCATCGAGGCCGCGCTGCGGATCATGAAGCGGAAGACCGGCAAGTTCGAAATCATAAGTTTTTATGGCGGTTTTCACGGCCGCACCTCTGCCGCTTCGAGCGCCGGTGGCTTGCCCGGCCCGAAGAAGGGATATGGCCCGACAATTCCCGGTTCGATTCGCGTTCCGTTCCCGTATTGTTACCGTTGTCCGTTCCGCGCGGAGCCCGCCACGTGCGACATGCTCTGCCTGGACTACCTCGAAGATGCAGTGCGCGCCAACAGCACCGGAAGCCTGGCAGGCCTGATTGTGGAGCCGTACCAGGGCGCGGCTGGGTTTATCTTTCCTCCCCAGGGGTGGCTCACGCGCCTCGAGCAATGGCTGCGGGGGCGTGGCCTCCTCTTCACACTCGATGAGGTGCAGTCCGGCTTTGGGCGGACAGGCAAGTTTTGGGCGATGGAATGGGAAGGGCTGACACCCGACTTGGTCTCGATCGCTAAAGGGATGGGCAGCGGCGTTCCGGCCTCCGCGGTGGCCGCGCGAGGCGAGGTGATTGGAGTATTGGGTTCCGGGGAACTGAGCAGCACCTTTGGAGGGAACCCTCTCGCGAGCTCCGCCGTGAGCGCCGTTGTCGACATCATGCGGCGCGAGAAGTTGGAAGAAAACGCGTTGCGCATTGGAGCGCTCATGAAATCGCGCCTGCTCGAGATGCAAGAGAAATCGCCCTACGTAGGCGAGGTGCGCGGCATGGGGTTGGTGATGGGAGTTGAACTCGTCAAAGACAAGAAAACCAAGGAGCCCGCCCCGGACCTCACACGAAAACTGATTGACCAGGCGGCTGAGCTCGGCCTGTTGATTGGTTCCGTAGGAGTTTTCGGCAACGTAATCCGGGTGGCGCCGCCCCTGGTCATTTCCGAGGATGAAGCCAACGAAAGCCTCGATATCTTTGAGAAAGCGCTGTTGCGCCTATGAATCAAATAATGCTGCCCGAAATCCGCGCTGCGGTCGGAACCCTGCGCGGCATCACGGAACAGTTTCTCTGTGACTTGATTCGTTTCCCATCGCTTCCCGGCAAAGAACAGCAAGCTGTGGACTGCGCCGCGCAGCGCTTTGCCGAGGTGGGCGAGGTGGAACGGGTACCGCTCTCGAACGCGCTGCGCGAGGACGAGGATTACTCTGACCCGGTGCAAGGGATCGAATACGAAGGCCGCTCGAACCTTCGCGTGCGCGTGCCTGGAACCGGTGGAGGGCGGTCGCTGCTCTTCAATACGCATCTTGATGTCGTGCCGCCCTCCCCAGGGCAGGGGCAGGCATTCGAGCCCCACGTGAGCGCCAATTGTGTGTATGGGCGAGGCGCTTGTGATGCCAAAGGCCAGGTAGCGGCGCTGTTCACTGCCTTGCTGGCCGCGCAACGATTGGGGGTAAGACTCAACGGAGATGTCCTGGCACATCTCGTTGTGGAAGAGGAAGTGGGCGGCAACGGGACGCTGGCAATGGTGCGCCGGGGCGAGCAGGCCGATGGCTGCATCGTGATGGAACCGACCGAACTGCGGATCCTCTCCTCGGTTCGCGGCGCGGTGTGGTTTCGCATCACTTGCACGGGCAGGGCGGGTCACAGCGGCAGCGCCGGCCAGACGATCAGCGCATTGAAGATGGCCATCCGAACCATCGATATTCTCGAGCAGTATCATGCCCGCCTGCTCGCAGCCTCCCGTGGCATCCCCTTGTTCGACCAGTTTGCCAACCCTATGCCGATTACGTTCGGCAAACTCGCGGCGGGCGTCTGGCCGGCCACCACGCCCGCAAGCGCTTCGGTCGAGGGCGTTCTGGGCTTGCTGCCTAACAAGACTCGCGAGATCGTGACGGAGGAAATGCGCGAGGCTATCCGCGACGGCGGGGACGAGTGGCTGCGCGATCACTTCAAGCTGGAATTCATGTACCTCCACAACTCCCATGTGTTGGATCCGGGCCACCCGCTGGTCAAGGGGCTTGCAGAGTGCTGCCGGGAAGCCGGAGCGAGCGGTGAAGTCAGCGCCATGACAGCCTCGTGCGACTCCTGGTTCTATAACAACCAACTGCGCATACCCACTGTGGTTTTCGGACCGGGCAGCCTGCGTTTTGCTCACTCGAACGAAGAGCAGATCGGACTGGATGAAATCAGCGAAGCGGCCGTTATCCTGGTGCGCTTCTTGGCGGAATGGTGTGGAGGCGCTAGCCGATGAAAGCTCTAGTGAAAACTCAAAAGGGCGACGGCTTTCTCGAGATTCGTGATGTCCCTCAGCCAACGCCCGGCCCTGGCGAAGTGCTCATCGAAGTTCAGGCCTGCGGAATCTGCGGCACGGACGTGCACGTCTGGCACGATGAATTTCCGTACTGGCCGCCGGTAATTCTGGGGCACGAGTTCTCAGGCCGCATCGTCGAGGTCGGTCCGGAGACCGGACTCTTCAAAACTGGCGAGCGGGTAGTGGGCGAGCCGCACACCCGCGCCTGCGGCCACTGCTACTTGTGCCGAACCGGAAACATCCAGATCTGCCCTCTGAAGCGCTCGCCGGGCTGGGGCATCGACGGCGCGTTCGCAAAGTACCTGAAGATGCCCGAGCGGTTGCTGCACCGCATCCCGGACTCCATGAGCTACGAATTGGCTGCTGTGGTGGAGCCGACCGCCAACGCCGTGCACGACGTCGTAGAGCGGGCCAGAGTCGATGCGGGCGACTTTGTGGTGGTCCTGGGGCCGGGGCCCATCGGCTTGCTTGCGGCCATGACGGCTCGGGCTTCCGGCGCGCGGCATGTGGTAATTGTGGGAACGCCGGCGGATGAGGCCTTGCGTCTGAAGAAGGCGCGGGATCTTGGATTCGGAACGGTGCTTAATGTGGCCCAACAAGACCCTCTCAAAGTCGTGCAGGAACTCACGGGAGGCCTGGGCGCGGATCTCGTCATCGAATGCAGCGGCGCGGCTCCGGCCATTGCCTCGACCGTCGACCTGATCCGTAAGAAGGGGCGCATCTGCGTGATCGGCCTGACCGGCAAAGACTCAATTCCGTTTCCGTGGGACAAGGCGGCTTTCAAGGTGTGCGACGTGCTCTTCAACCTCTCGACCAGCTACACAAGCTGGGATCGAACGATTCACCTGATCGCCAACGGCCAGTTGCCGGCAGGCGAGATCATCACTCGCCGGGCGCCGCTGCTCGAATGGAGGAGCGCTTTCGAGGATATCGAGGCGAAGCAGGCGCTGAAAGTGCTGCTGGTTCCGGAGTGAAAGCGCGGCAATAGCTCCGGCGGCTAAAAGGCCGGTGTCATTTCGAGCCGTCATGGGACTGCGGCCCACTCAAGGGAACGAAAATCACGTACCGTGTCACCCCCGCGAAAGCGGGGGTCCATTGTTGGTCCGGAGTACAATGGGTCCCCGCTTTCGCGGGAACGACGTGATTATCATCGCTGCAGCCAGGCCGGACCTTGACCCTAATACGGACCAAGGAGTGGATTGAAAGCTCGGAGCAGAGCGAGATTCCTCGCTCCGCTCGGAATGACAGTCAGTGGGGGACTGATGGCAAACCATTCACGACTCGGATTTGGACTGCTCGGGACAGGGTTGATTGCACCTTTCCATGCCAAGGCGATTCGGGCTTCGAATGTGGGCCGCCTGGTGGGCGCTTCCGACTTGTATGCCGATCGCCTCGCCAAATTCACTAGTGATTTCGAGTGCAAGGCATACGCTGGCCTTGACCAGATGCTCCTCGATCCCGAGGTTCAAGTGGTTTGCATTCTCACTCCCAACCATCTGCACGTCGACGCCACGCTCAAGGCCGCGCGCGCCGGGAAGCACGTCCTGGTGGAGAAACCGCCTGCCATGTCATTGCGGGAAGTGGATAAGATGCAAAGAGCCGGCGAGGCAGCGGGCGTCAAGATCGGCGTGGTGCTTCAATGCCGGACGCGGAGAGCCGTGCAGGCCATCCGCAAAGCGATTCTGGAGGGCCGCTTCGGGAGAATCCTCCACGCCGATACCTACATGAAGTGGTTCCGTCCGGCCGACTACTACGCTTCGGACGCTTGGCGCACCGAGCGGCGTTCCGGGGCCGGCGTCACCATTCAGCAGGCCTTCCATTACATCGATCTGCTGCAATATCTCGCCGGCCCCGTGAAGCGGGTGCAAGCGCAAATGACCAACCTTGCGCACCGAGGCATCCCCGTCGAAGATACAATGCTGGCGTTCGTAACGTATCAGAACGGCGCACAAGGCTTAGTGCAGGCCTCGACGGCACTCTGGCCGGGCACGGATGTTCGCATCGAAGTGAACGGCGAGTTCGGCACGGCGATTATGGTGGGCGAGCGCGTTGACACCTGGAAGTTCAAGGACGAGCGGCCGGAGGATGAGGAAATCCGCCGCTTCGGAAGCGCCGCCGTGGCTACCGGCGCTACGGGTGCGGCCGCTCTCGGCTTCCAG
>CAWIUZ010000062.1:0-11792 GCA_963838915.1 uncultured Acidobacteriota bacterium | reverse complement strand
GTCACGGCACGGTTCACCCTCGACGCCTTGCCCGGAAAACAGATGGCTATCGACGCGGATCTCGGCGCCGGGCTGATCGATGAGGTTCAGGCACGGACCCGCCGCGAACGCATCGCTCGTGAGGCGGAGTTCTATGGGGCTATGGACGGCGCGGCGCGCTTCAGCCAGCGCGATGCTTTAGCTACAATCCTCATAACCGCCATCAACATCATCGCCGGCTTTTTGATCGGAGTCTTCCAACTTAACATCCCTCTCAGCGAGGCAGTCCGGACCTATACCATCCTAACCGTCGGCGATGGATTGGTGACCATGATCCCATCCCTGCTGGTGTCGGTGGCGGGAGGCATGGTGGCTACACGCGCTTCCTCGGAAGCGACCGTAGGGCTCGACCTTGCCCGGCAACTGTTTCCTCGCAGCCGTCCGTTGTGGATTGTCTCCGGAGTGATGTTGATATTGGCGCTAATTCCGGGACTCCCGAAGATGCCATTCTTCTTCATGGCAGCGCTGCTCGTGGGCCTCGCGCGCCGCGCCTCCAAGCTCCAGGAAAGTCAGCCGGCGGAAGTTCTCCCCCCTCCAAGGCCGCCGCGCAGGAGAAGCTCGAGGCGCTTCTTCATCTGGACGACCTGGCACTCGAAGTGGGGTCCGGCCTGGTTTCTCTCGTCGACGAGAAGCAGGGCGGCCAGCTACTGGGCCGCATTCGAGCCCTGCGCAGGCACTTGGCTTTGCAGTTGGGTTTCATCGTTCCCTCGGTTCATATCACCGACAACTTGCAATTGAATCCTCGCGAATATGTGGTCCGGCTGCGGGGAGTCGAGATCGCTCGCTGGGAAATGGTTCAGGACTGGCTTCTCGCCATCAGTTCGGAAGCCTCTGCCCAGCTTTTGGAAGGGAAAGACACCCTGGAGCCAGCGTTTCAGGTGCCTGCCAAATGGATTGTGCCCAGCCGCCGCGAACGCGCCCTAGCGGCAGGCTTCGCCGTGGTCGACCAGACTTCGGTGCTGGCCACGCATCTGGCGGAACTGATCAAGCAGCACGCTCATGAGCTGTTGACGCGGCAGGAAACCAAGCGTCTGTTGGACTCCCTGAGCGAAAGACAACCCAAGCTCGTCGAAGAGCTGGTGCCCAAGCTGATGAGCCTTGGAGAAATCCAAAAGGTCCTGCAACAGTTGCTGCGCGAGCAGGTTTCCATCCGCGACCTTCCCAGCATTCTCGAAACCTTGCAGGACACCGCGACGGCCACGAAAAACCAAGTGTTGTGGGTGGAAGCCGTTCGGCAGACCCTGGCTCGCTCCGTAATTCCCTCGCTGTTG
Organism: uncultured Acidobacteriota bacterium; assembly: GCA_963838915.1. Taxonomy (GTDB): domain Bacteria; phylum Acidobacteriota; class Terriglobia; order UBA7540; family UBA7540; genus CAVROP01. The sequence goes on along the minus strand of CAWIUZ010000062.1, from coordinate 10,482 downwards.
GGTGACGACAAGAAACTGACAGTGGTGCAGGTCGATGCCACTGTCGAAGAACAAATCACCCAGGCGTTCGAGCCTCAAGGCTCAGGCGCTCGTGCCGGCGGACTTGAACCGGCACTTCTCCGCAGGATGGTCGAAGGCCTGCGGAGTTTTGTGGGAGAGCACATCTCAGCCAGCTCTCCTATCCTGTTGTGCAATAGCCCGGCAAGGTTTCATCTCCGACGGCTGCTGGAGCCCTTTATGCCCCGCTTGGTAGTCCTATCGCCCGCGGAGATCCCAGCCGCCGTAACTGTCCAATCTGTGGGGGTACTGCGATGAATGGTTCGTTAGCAACACATCCTCAAAAAGAGCACCGCGGCCCGGCGCTCCGCAACGCGAAGTCGGCGTATGAAGCATTCGGTGGCCCGAATCCAGGGGAGCGGGAGCGCCTGCTGGTCGAGCAACTTCCGCAGGTCAAGTACATCGCCAGGCGAATTCATGATCGGCTCCCGCCTCATGTACTGCTTGAAGACTTGGTCCATGCGGGCATCCTGGGCCTGATCGAAGCCATCCAACGGTACGATCCCGCCCGCCATGTTGAGCTCAAGTCCTATGCCAAACACCGCATCCACGGCGCCATACTCGACAGTCTGCGCGACTTGGACTGGAGCCCTCGCCCTCTGCGTCGCAAGGCGCGTCGAATCGAGGAAGCCCAGCAGAGATTGAGGGCGCGCCTGGGCTATTCCCCGTCGGAGTCTCAACTGGCGGAAGAACTAGGCTTAGGCCTCGATAAATTCCAGCACTTGTTGGGAGAGCTTCGGGGCCTCGACTTAAGAAGCCTGCAGTCCGAGACGATGGAGGAGGGTTCCGGGCGTGAGGTCCAGAAAACCGCACAAACCGACGCTCCGGAGGATCCGTTCTCCCTTTGTCTGCGCTCCGAAATGACGGGACTTTTGACCAAAGCTATCGATGAACTCCCGGAGCGCGAGCGCCAATTGCTGGCGCTTTACTACTATGAGGAACTAACCATGAAGGAAGCCGGGGCGGTCCTGGGCATTGGAGAGGCACGTGTCTCACAATTGCACTCCGCCGCCATTGTGCGGCTGCGCGCCCGCATGTCCGAACTGCTAAGCGGGCAGAAGAACGCGGAGGAAAAGAACGAACCCGCGCCTGAGCAAGTGTGAAACAGTCGCGCTGTAGGGGCGGCCCTTGTGGGCGTCCGCGAGCCACCACAGGAGTCGTCCCTACAAACCCGAGGCCACCATGGAAAAAATCCTTAACCAGGACGAAATCGACGCGCTCTTCCACGCGGCGAAGGACCGCGCGGGCGCCAGGAAACAGGCGCAGAAACAGAACAAACCGGTGACCGCCTGCAATTTCCGACGGGCCGGCATGATGACGCGCGATCAGTTGCGCGCGGTCAACGAACTGCACGATCCTTTTGTGCGCGGTCTCGCTCGCTGGCCGCTCAACTTCGCGTAGCCACTGAGGTCAACCTGGTCTCCACGGAACAAATCGCCTACGGTGAATTCTTGCAGCGCGTGCCGGAAATCAATTATGTAGTTTCTGCCCACCTTCCGGCCCTGGACGTGATGGCCGCCATTGTGCTGGATTTGCAGATCGCCTTTCCCATTATCGATCTTCTGCTGGGCGGCCCGGGATACCAGATGCCCGAACTCCGCGAGATCACAGAAGTCGAGGAGGAGATCCTTAAAGGCTTGGCGCAGACGATTTGCAGCGAGCTTCAATCCACCTGGCAGCCGGTTATCGAGACGGGGATCAACTTCGATGGGCGCCAGCGGCAAACACAGATTGTGCGCTTGATGCCTCCCAACGAGAAAGTTCTTTCTCTCAGCTTCGAGATTCGCATCGGCAAAGCCGGCGGTATGTTAATGACAGTATTCCCAGCGGCTGCCGCGACGGCTATGATGCGAAAGCTTGCGCAGCAAGGGTCCTACAGGAAGCACCGGGCTGTTTCTAGCGTAACCTCGAACCTCCGTGGGAAGCTGGGGAAATGCACGTTTCCCATCGAACTGGTCCTGCCGGGCGGCGCCGTCAACAGCCGGCAGTTGCTCGACCTCAAAGGAGGGAGTATTCTCGGCCTGCATTTGAAGTCGAACGAGCCCGCGGTTTTGTACGTGGCGAATCAGCCGCTCTTTATCGCCCAGCCGGTCCGCAGTGGAAGCCAACGGGCCGGTCAAATCGTGAAAGCGATTAGTATTCCCGATCCTCGCCGGAGTGAAAACAGTGATCAGTGAAACTCCACCTCCTGCACCCAATCGTGCGGAAAGCTATCTGAGCGCTTGGTTGAGCAGCGTTCGCGAAGTGCTCGAGAAAATTGCCGGGACGGCCTTCACGGCGTCTGAGCTCTCGCCGCAAGAGGCCGCCAACGAAGCGGGGATTCTAGAGGAAGAAGGAGTGTGGCTGCGCTTCACCGTCAGCAGTACCGGCCAGAATCCCTCCCCTCTGAATGGAGAACATTCCTTCGGGATTGAGCGTTCCGATGCTCTTCGCTTGGCACAGATTCTGATGGGAGAGCCCTTCAATGCCTCTCAGGATTTTTCCAGCGAATATCAAGACGCCCTGGATGAACTCTTCCGCCAGTTCGGAGGGACGGCCGCCCTAGCGCTGAAACCGCTTATGGGCGGCGAGATAAGCCTGGTTTTGGCCGGCCATGAGCCGGGAAGCTGGAAGCCCCACCTTCAACGGGGTTACCGCCTGAAGAGCGAGGGGGAAGTCCAGTTCCCGCTATTGATTATCCTCAATCCTGATCTCGGCGAGTCTTTGGCCTCCGGGCCGCCGGGAAAGCCTGCGCCGCAACTCGAAACGCCCACGGCGCCCGCCCCAACGACTTCGCAGGCAGTCTCCCAAAGCAGCAAAAACATCGAGCTCCTTCTCGACGTTGAACTGCCGGTGGCTTTGCGGTTTGGGAAGTCTGAAATGCCCTTGGGCAGCATTCTTGAGCTCAGCCCCGGATCGGTGGTTGAACTGGATCAGAGGATCGTGGAACCGGTCGAACTCCTCGTGGGCGGGAAGGTCGTCGCACAGGGGGAGGTCGTTGTCTTGGATGGCTACTACGCTCTGCGAGTGACCGAGGTCTTGAATCCTATCGAGCGGCTCGAATCGTTGCAGCGCTAGCGCGTCTACGTCGGCACGCGGGAGCAATGACATGATGAAACTCGGCCCGAGATGCGCAAACCCACATTGTCCCCAGCAAGGAAGTGTGTGGCGCACGATTCTCAAATCTCCCCGAGGCGTGTTTCTGAACAAGCAATGGCTTTGCTCGCCGGAGTGCCTCGATCGGGTGCTCGGGGAATTCCTGGCGCCGGTCATCGAAGCTACGCGGGCGAACCGCGACAGCCGACCCCATCGCTTTCCCTTAGGTCTGGTCATGCATTCGTTGGGTTTGGTCTCTACGGAGTCCTTACAGTCGGCCTTGGAGGCGCAACGAGAAGCCGGGCAAGGGCGGGTCGGCGATTGGTTGCGACGCCAGGGTGCGGTGACGGAACCCCAGATCACCCAGGCGCTGGCCGCGCAGTTGTCCCTACCGGTTTACCCCTTGGACAGGGGGGAGCGGCAGCTGAACTGGGCCCACCTGCTTCCCGCCGGCTTACTACTCTCCTTTCAGATGCTGCCGGTCAACTACCTGGCTGCCAGCGGGCTGCTTTACGTGGCCTTCTCCAACCGGGTTGATTATACAGCGCTGTATGCCATTGAGCAGATGCTCGACTTTCGAACCCAGCCCTGTGTTGCACAGGAGTCGCAAATTGAAAAAGCGCTTGAAGCATTATGCCGCCAGCCCGCGGCGAACGATACCCAAATCTCAGGACCGCTTGAATCCTCCATCATTTCCGGCGCAACGCTCGAGGAAGTGGTAAAGTTCGGGGCCCGGGAGGTGCGCGTGGCAGGGTGCGCGGACAATATCTGGGTAAGGCTCAGTGCCGTCGATCTGGTGCGCGACTTGCTTTTCCAGAGCCGCCCCGACCAGCCGCTCGATGTCAACGCCCCGACAGCCTCGTCCCTGCTGGTCCATCCCTGGTGAAGTAACGATAGCTCCCTCGCCTGGGAAGTAACTGGACCCCGGTCATGGCCAACACCTCTCCCCTGGAGAGAGGGTGCACTGCGACGGCGCTTTTTTATCAGCCGCCGAGGGACGGGCCGGTGGTCACTTCCTTCGAACAGCCAGGTGCATAACCCCTCGGTCCGCCTGCAACCGCGAGCCTGCCGCCACAAATCAATGGCTCAATGAATAAATCCCCGTGGTGCTGAAGAACTGGGCCACCCGATCCAAAACATCCTGGGTGCTGCCAGCACTTTGGATCGACCTGCGCAGCTCTGCCCCCCGACGTATCCCATGGGTGAACCAGCTTGCGAACTGTTTCATCTTGCCGATGGCGCCCGGAGCTTCCTCACTCACCAACATCTGGTAATACGAGCGAATCAATTGGTAGCGGTCAGCCTCGCTCGGCTCCGTGAACGTTCCGGTTCGGAAAAAATCGGCAAGCTGGCGGAATATCCAGGGATTGATGGAGGCGGCGCGTCCAACCATCACTGCGTCGCATCCCGTCTGCTGGTGGAGCGCGAGGGCATCCTGCGGCGTAACCACGTCGCCGTTCCCGATGACCGGGATGCGCACTTGTGACTTCACCTCTTGGATGATCTCCCACCGCGCTCGGCCGCTGAAACCTTGCACACGCGTCCGCGGATGAACGGCGAGCGCCTCCACGCCGCACTCCTCGGCCATTCGCGCCACCTCGAGAGCGACGATCTCCGCGTCACTCCATCCGGAGCGCAGCTTTACCGTAAATGGAATCCGCACCGCGGCGCGAATCGTTCGCAGGATTTTCTCCAGCAGCGGTAGGTCGCGAAGCAAGCCCGAGCCGCCGCACTTCACAACCTTTTTGGCAGGGCACCCCAGGTTCAGGTCGACCAGGTCGAAGCCGAGATCCTCGATCATGCGCGCCGCTTCCGCCAACCGGTCCGGCTCGGCGCCGAAGATCTGCGCGGAGATCGGCCGCTCTTCCGGCATGTAGTACAGGTAGCGCTTAGAGCGGAGATTTTGACGAAGCATCCCTTCGCTGGAGACGAACTCCGTCATAATCAGCCCGCACCCACCCAAGCGTTTGATGAAGCGGCGGAATACCGTGTCGGTAACACCCGCCATCGGCGCCAGGATGTGGGCCGGCCGGATCACCACGTCGCGAATTTGCAGTTCTTCGAAAAGCATGAAACAGCAGGAGTCAGGATTCAGGAGTCAGAATGGAGACACATGAAGGATCGGCGCCTGGCTGCTCTGCGCCGTCCAAACCTTTAAGCGCCGCCGTTCTTTCTTATTCTGTCTTCTGACTACTGACTCCTGACTCCTGACTCCTAACTCCCGAATCCTGAATCCTCAGTTGCGCCTCGTCAACAATTGCGAAACGTACTTTTCCCTCCGCCACCTTTTCGCCGGCCCGGAAAATCGTGCCGCGCAGCTCCCCAAGGCGCTCGCCAAGCTTCAACACCTCGGCCTCCACGCGAAGCGTATCGCCCGGCTCCACGGGCTGTGTCAGTTGCGCCTCGGGAATCTGCAAAATCATCGCTACCTTGCCCGCCATCTCCGGCCGTTCCATAACCAGAACGGCTCCCAGTTGGGTGACCAACTCCAGCAGCACGGCGACTGAAATGATGGGCGAGCCCGGAAGGAATCCCCGCGAGGCCTCGTCGTCCGCCGAAAAACTCTTGGTGGCCGCGATTCGCTTCCCCGGAACGAATTCGGTGACTCGATCGACGAACAAGAAGGGGTAACGATGCGGAAGGATCTGGAGGATATCAGGGAGTGGTTTCGCGTCGCTCACGGTCGTTTATTTGTTTTGAACCTTCAACAACTCTCGTCTCAACGCCGGATTGCGCGCCGTCCAATCCCCTGGCCGATCCTGATCGCTGGCATACTGGGCTCGCATCGCTTCCAGCTTGGAGTCGATTTCGTCGAGGAAATTCATCACAAGAGCCTCGGGAAACATGGGTTCTTTGGGAGACCCGAACTCCAGTTTGCCGTGATGAGAAAGAATAATGTGCTCGAGTTGGCTCTTCAAATCCGGGGGGAAGCCCGGAATCTGCCGAATCTTCTCTTGCACTATTTCCAAGCCCATTGCAATGTGGCCCAGCAACTGCCCTCGCGTGGAATACCGAAATCCGCAAGCGAAGCTCAACTCCTCAATTTTCCCCAGGTCGTGCAGCACCAAGCCCGCCAGCAACAGATCGCGGCGCAGGTACGCATAGTGGTCGCATAGTTGATCGCCCAGTTCGACCAGCGACAACACGTGCTCGAGCAGCCCGCCGAGAAAAGCGTGGTGATAGCTCATCGCTGCCGGCGCCTGCTTGTATTTCTCCGCTATCGACGGGTCCTCCAGAATTGAAAGCAACAGCGCCCGCAATGGCCCTTCGCCCATGCGTTTCACGCGCTCGAGCAGGGCGGCGTACATTTCCGCAGGGTCACGCCGCGAACGCGGCAGGTAGTCGGACAGGTCCAGGCCCTCCGCCGCGCACTTCGAAATCCTGCGCACTCGAATCTGCGGCGTCCCCTGATAATCTTCCACCAGGCCGTCGACCTCAACGATATCCTCCACGTCGAAGTCCAGCGGCATACGATCGCAATCCCACAGTTTGGCGCGGATCACCCCGCTCAAGTCGCGCAACTCCAAATCGAGGTATGCGTTTCCTGTTCTCGCAATCTTCCTTTCTCGGGCTTGCAGCAGGAAGGTAGTCCGGACCGGACTATTGGAACGGAGATCGGTGACGAAGCGCTCCTTCATTTCTCTTTCTTGGCCGTGAGGGTATCAGTCGGCAGTTGCTCCCCCGTGTCGATGTATCCCGGGGCTCGATAGATGTAACTTTCCCTGCGGAGCTGCGTCAAATATTCACGCATACGCGGCTCCATTTTCTGGTTGTAGAGGGCTTCGTTGACGCGCTGTGCAACTTCTTCAAACTTGGGAATGCCTGGGCTCATCCGTTCCGTCACTTTGAGGATGATATAACCGAACTTGGTTTGGATGGGGTTGCTAAACTCATTAACATCGAGCTTTGTCACCACGCCGGCGATCTCCGGGGCCAGGGTAGCTTCTTTCATCATGCCCAAATCGCCGCCTTGCTCGGCTCCCGACCCATCGGAGTACTTCTTTGCAACCTCGGAAAACTTCTGCCCCGCCTTCAATTCCGCCACCGCCTCGTTCGCCCGCTTCTCGGCTTCTTCCGGCTTTCGTTTCTCGGTTGACACGAGGATTTGTTGCAAGTGCACCAAGCCCGGCGATTTGAAATCGTTCTTGTGAGCCTCGTAGAATTTCCGCGCATCTTCTTGCGACACCTGGATTCGCGAGCCGACCATGCGTTCCATAACTTCCCGCATCAGTAAGTTGCGCCGGATCTTGTCCTTGAAATCTTCATAGTTCATTCCTTCCTTCTCAATTGCCGTTTCCAGGTCCTCGAGGGTGGCCAGGTTGTTTTTCTTCCGGATGTCGTCAAGCTGCTTGATAACATCTGTCTCCACGTTGATGTCTTCGTCTTTGGCCTTCTGCACCATCAACGATTCGTCGATCAGGTCGCGCAGCAGATTCTTGCTTTCTTCGCGCACTTGGGCATCCAACTCGGTGCCCGAGTACTGCTCCGCGAGCCTGCCCCGCAGTTCCGCCTGTTCATCATCATAACGGCTCTGCGTGATGACTTCGTTGTTGACGCGCGCAATGATGCGCTCGATTATTTTCGCGCCCGCGCACGTAGCGCCCAGCGAGCCCCCCACCAGCGCCACGCCGGCCATGACTACCCATATCCGTTTACTCATACCCATTTCCCCATTCGCAGAAGTAACTCTCCTGCCCGCCAAACCTGTCATTCCGAGCGTAGCGAGGAATCCCGCTCTGGTTCGTTCCTCTGTCGCCACCTCGACCGGCCATGCGAGATTCCTCGCCGCGCTCGGAATGACGATTTCGTCAACCCAATTATCTTAATGCTTGGGTTGCAGTTCCCGCAAGACCTTTTGGACCTCTTCGAGAGTCTTTGCCTCGCCGCCCCGCAGCACGAAACGCAGCACCCCGTCGGGCCGAAGGCTGGCTTCCTTCCGCCGGCGCACGAACGTCGTAACCCTTGCCGGATCAACCGGAGTCTCGCCGTGAAATCGCATCCAGATTTCGTCTGCTTTTCTTTCGATGGACTGCACTAAAAGCTGCTCCGCGGCAGACTTCAGTAGCCCATAGGAGAGGAGATTCGCGACGGAGGGAGGAATCGGTCCGTAACGGTCATTGAGCTCGGTCTCAAGTTCGGCGCGCGCCTCAGGCGAGGCCAGGCTGGAGATGCGCTTGTAGAGGCGCAGGCGTTGGCCCTCGTCGGCGACGTAATTGTCCGGAATCTTGATATCGAGTCCCAGGTTGATTGAAGCGCGCACGTCGATCCTCTGCGGCGCCCCTTTCAGTTCTTCCACTGTCTGCTCGAGCATTTTCAGGTAGAGGTCGATTCCGACGGCATTCAAATGCCCGTGCTGCTCAGCCCCCAGGAGATTTCCCGCGCCACGCAACTCGAGGTCCAGCGCCGCCAGACGAAAGCCCGCGCCCAATTCCGAAAACTCTTTCAGCGCCGCCAGTCGCCGCCGCGCGATGGGCGTCAGTGCTTCCTCAGCCGCCACCAGGAAGTAAGCGTAAGCGCGCCGATTCGACCTCCCCACCCTGCCGCGTAGCTGGTAAAGATCGGCCAAGCCGAAACGCTCGGAGTGGTTGACTATGATGGTGTTGGCGCGTGGTATGTCCAGCCCGTTCTCGATCAGCGCCGTCGCCACCAGCACGTCATACTCTGCCTGCATGAACTTGAGCATCACTCTTTCGAGCTCTTTTTCGTTCATCTGCCCGTGTGCCACGCCGATCCGTGCCGTGGGCACCAGCCTCTGCACGATGGCCGCGATGCTGAAGATGGACTCCACCCGGTTGTGCACGAAGAACACCTGGCCCTCGCGGTGCATCTCCTGGAGGATCGCGGACTGAATCAAGTTGTGGTTGAAGGGCGCGACGGTGGTTTGAATCGCCAAGCGGCCAAGCGGCGGTGTCTCGATAACTGAGAGGTCGCGCAGTCCGCCCAGCGACATGTGCAAAGTGCGCGGGATGGGAGTGGCCGACATCGCCAGCACGTCTACGCCCGCCTTGAATTTCCTCAGCTTTTCCTTTGCCGCCACTCCGAAGCGCTGCTCCTCATCCACGATCAACAATCCCAGATCGCGGAAGCGAACGTCTTTCGACAGCAGGCGGTGAGTGCCAATCAGCACGTCCACCTTGCCCGCCTCGGTTTCAGCCACCGTCTTTTTCTGCTCCGCGGGCTGCCTGAACCGACTGAGCATATCCACTCGCATAGGAAACGCCGCCAGCCGCTGCCGGAAGGTTTCGTAGTGTTGGAATGCCAGCACGGTAGTGGGGGCCAGCACCGCCACCTGCCGGCCGTCTTGGATGACTTTGAAAGCGGCGCGCATCGCCAACTCGGTTTTGCCGTAGCCCACATCGCCGCACAGCAGCCGGTCCATCGGTTCCGGACTTTCCAGATCCGTCTTGATATCCGTCAGCGCCTTCAACTGGTCGGGCGTCTCCTCGAACTCGAACGCCTCTTCGAACTCTTCCTGCCACGGAGTGTCTGGGCTCGAGGGTGTGCCGCCCGCCATCTTGCGCTGCGCATAGAGTTGAAGTAGTTCTTGAGCCATGTCGCGCAAGGCTCTCTTGACGCGTGACTTTGTTCGCTCCCAGGTGGTCCCGCCCAGCCGGTCCAGGGCCGGCTTTGACGTTCATATTGAGGCTCCCTATTCAAACGAAACTCAGCGTAGAAATTGTCCTTGATCGTTGGGACGTCTTTCGTTGTGATCAACTCGAAACCGGCCGCAGCGATTTCCTGGAAGTAGACCTCCTTGGCGGCACGGGCTCGCTGCTTGATGAACTCGCTGCTGTCCTTGCGAAGGTCGAAGTCAATGACGACCAACCGGCCGCCGGGACGCAGCGCGCGATGGAGCGAAGCCAGCATTTTCTCGGGGTGCTCGAAGTGGTGGTACGTTTCGCAGATAAAAGCCACGTCAATGGACCCGACCGGCAACTGCGTGCAGTCCGGGGTGTTCAACACCGTCTTGACAATCCCCACCTGGCCGCGACGTTTGGCCTGCTCGGCGATGTACTTAATGAACGCCGGCCCAATATCCACAGCGTAGACTGTCCCATTGGACCCGACTTGCTCGGCAAACAGAAAAGTGAAGAGGCCGGTGCCGGCGCCGATGTCGGCCACCGCATCGCCAGGCTTCAGGCCGACGGCACGGGTAATGTCCAGACGCTTGGCATACACGTCGCGGGCCTCGTTCTCGAAGCGTTTCACGAACTGCTGGATGTCCATGTTAGGGTCCGTGAACTTCTTGTTCATATCCACCCCGTAAGGGGCAGGTCCTTGAGCAACTGTGGTTGTCCCTTCGTTGGGCTTCGCGGTCGTCCGCGGTGTTCCCGCCGAGGACGATGACAT
>CAWIUZ010000061.1:0-24148 GCA_963838915.1 uncultured Acidobacteriota bacterium | reverse complement strand
GGCAGCTATTATATGCGGGACGTTGGTGGCCGCAGGAGTCACACTGCTCCAGGTGGCCGCCGAGGGCGGCGGTCCGGCAGAGTTCGATGGCGCTCATCACGCGCCGCTGCTCGCGCGAAAGCGATCCTGCGTGTTGCTGCCGGTACGCCGAACCATAGCGGCGGAACACATCCGCCACCTCGAGCTTGGGGCGCTCCATCCGCCCGGCGCTCAGAAATACTGAGGTGCAGCAGGCTTCGATTCAGCCGTCACTGGCTGGGGGAGCAAATCGAAGGGGCTGGTCGTTGAGCACACCTTGCTGGTGGCGATACGCAAGTAGCGGGCGGTGGTCGCCAGGCTGCGATGACCGAGCAGCAGTTGTATACGGCGCACGTCGGTTCCGAATTCCAGGAGATGGACCGCGAAGGCGTGCCTCATGGAATGCGGCGTGATGGGTTTGGAAATGCGAGAGACTAGATGCGCTTCCCGGCAAGCCAGCTCCACCGCGCTCCTGGTGATATGGCGGCCGGGGATATCGCCCGGGAAGAGCCAGGGCTTGGGCTTGTCCAATCGCCACCAGTCCCGCAGAATTTCCAGCAGCTTGGGGGAAAGCATCACGTAGCGGTCTTTCTGCCCCTTGCCTTGCTCCACGCGGATGACCATGCGTTGACTATCAATCTCGGTGGGTTTCAGGCGGACGGCCTCCGAGACGCGCAACCCGGCGGCGTAACAAGTCGTCAGGATCGTGCGGTGCTTGGGAGGGGCCACGCAAGTGAGGAAATGCCGGACTTCTTCCGGGCTGAGAACGATGGGCAGCTTCTGGGGTTTCTTGGGGGCAGGGATAATGTCTTCAAAGCTCCAGTCTTTGTGGAGCGTGACCCGGTAAAGAAACCGCAGGGCGGCGACCGCGATGAGGATGGAACCGGGAGCCAGTTTCTTTTCGTTGGTCAGGTAGACTTGGTAAGACCGAATGTCCTCCGGACCCAGGACTTCGGGTGACATATGGAAGTAGCGTGCAAAGAGGGAAACCTGTTGCACGTAACACGTCTGGGTATGCGGTGAAAGATTGCGCACCTGCATATCCTCGGTCATGCGTTGGCGAAGGGGTGTCATGGAAAGCTCCTTTGCGAAATGGATGTGCTGCAAGCAGCCTTTCCATGGTTTCGCAAAGGCCGTCACGAGAGAAGTTACTTGTGGCTGGGTGGTATAGGTGCGCTCTGGCGGGTTTTGATCGATATGTCGGATTCAGCTACCGCGTAGCGGTTTAGTCCTATTCGATAAATGTGCTGCAGCACATTTATCGAAGAAATGAAAGCGAGCGAAGTCGATCATTCGATTGGCAGCGGGTTCCTCTCCTGTACCGAAGAAAATCGTAGCGCCGAAGACTCGCTTGAAGCCTTCGACCATGCGCCGATAATGGCGACCGTCTTTCGAGAGATGAAAGAACTCGAGGATTTCTGCGGCGGCTTGAAATCGCACCACGCTGCTCTTTTGCCGGACTGCCAACGTGGCGATCCAAATCGGAATGAGCCGATCCTGGCCGTAGGGCAGTCCAAAATCCGGGTGAGCGACGATGTGAAGGAAGAATTTGCCGTTTCGCCGGCGATGGACCTGCTGTGTGGAGGGTGGCCGGCGAAGCGGCAGGCCGCAGAGAACAAACGGACGCGCCTGGAACCCGAGTTCCTGCTGGCCGTTCGCCCGCTGCTCGCGAACAAGGCAGATCGAGTCGAGTTGCTTGAGGTGCCTTTTGCTGATCCCCAAGTCGGGCAGTACGGAGGGCACGGAAGCGAAACAGGATTCGGGACGGCCAAGAGTGTGGCCTTGGCGACGGGGCTTCACCGAGGTGTTCCAGAAGTGTTCCAAAATTCGGTAATGTTGAGGCAAAAGGGGTTCTACTCTGAGCGAAAGAGACCCCGAGTGGATGTAAAGCCATGAAAGGAATAGGAGGAAAGTAAACAGGCGGGAAAGCTGAGCTGCCTGGCAGTCATGAGGTCGAGGGTTCGAACCCCTCCAGGTCCACCGTAATCCACTGCGAATAAATAACTTGTAGTTGCCGCAGGGAGCGCGCATGCTTTTGCAGTGCTAAAAAGCAACTACTTGGTGAACTGTTCCAAAAATCCTCTGTCATTAGTCAGTTAATGGCTGCCGGAGCTCACCGAACTGAGTTCAGTTCGGATACGCATCCTCACTCTTGCCGCAGTGCCACCATCGGGTCAACCTTCGTCGCGCGGCGGGCCGGAAGATAGCAGGCGACTGCTGCGACAGCCGTGAGTATCACAGCGGCCGCTGCAATTGACCAGAGGTCGTGCGGACTGACGCCGAGCAACAGACTCGCCAGGAGGCGGGTGAGAGCAAGCGCACCGAACACTCCGCTTCCGAGGCCCAGGGCCGTGAGCACCACGCCACCGCTCAGTACCAGTCGCAACTGGTCCCAACGGCATGCACCGAGTGCTGCCCTCATGCCCATTTCGTGCGTGCGTAGCGCCACTGAGTAAGAGATGACGCCGTATATTCCAATTGTGGCGAGCAGCACGGTCCTCACGCGATTTGGGCCAAGAGACTCGGCCTCGATCTGCTCGAGAGGCTCGATGTCGTCGAGAGCCTGATTCCGCCGACATCGGAAAAGGCTGATCTCTGTTGAGAAATGAGTTGGGCTGCCTGCCGACTCGACACCGACCGGCAACTACTCGTTCGGAAGCGGGCCTTTGTGTCGGGAATTCCGCCAGCGCCGTTGCCGGCTAACCCACGATTAACGGGCTACTGTTTACCTACCACCGATCACTTTGGCGCTTAGCATGCCGCTCTTCTGCTCAGAACCACGGCAACCACCGAACTCAAAGCGGGTAGCCCGATTATCAGCAACTTGAATACTTGGCGGGTTCGGAAGCGAGGATCGCGCCCGCACATCCCTGAGTGAACGGCAGCCGATTTAGCAGGACTCTCACAGGGGGAGAGGGATCACCAATCGGCGGCATGGCTCGACGGTTCGGGGACGCAGTCAATCCCGCCATCAGTCAGGCACGATGACTGCTTTTTCTCCAGGCAAGGTGTCCAGTGTGGATTTGTCGAGGTGAAGGTGAGCGGCGACGAGCTGGGGTGGGGTGTGCGCTAGCCATTCGGAAAGCGCAAAGTCCTGATAGTAGCTGCTTTTGAACATTTCCAGGAACTTCAGATCCGTGGTGCCGGTGTTTTCGACGTAGTGAGGAAGCGTCTTTTGGATGTAGCCCACATCAACGCTTTCAAAATCCATGGTGCGGGCGCGGCCCCCGGTTGCGAAAACGGTCATCCGTCCCTTGCCGGCGAAGAAATAGTGCCATTCGTCGGCGTTTGGGTGCCAATGCAGCTCGCGAAGGCCGCCGGGCCTGACGGTTCCAATCGCGGCGGCGATGGCGGTGGACACTTTGAATGTGCTTGAGTCAACGATGCGGACCTCGCCGCTCTTGGTGCGCTTGGTGGGCGCATCCTGCGTAGCGCGGAAAGCAAAATCAATGTGCGAGGGACCCAGCGAGCCGGCAGCGACGCGGCGGTCCTCCTCGAGCGATCCCGGAACTTCAACCTGAAAGATGAACAGTTCCTTGCTGGGCAGATTTGACAGGGCCTCTTGGCGGACGCCAAAATTCTTCGCAATCACCTCCACGGGCGTGTGCGCCATCCAATCCGAGAGGAGCACGGTCTCGTATTCGGAGAAGTTGCCGTCATCAAACACCAGCAGGAATTCGCAGCCGTCGGGAGCGAGTCCCTGGATCGAGTGGGGAATGCCGGTGGGGAAAAACCACAGGTCGCCTTCCTTGACGTCGGTGACGAAGCTCTTGCCGTCCGAATCGATGCAGGTGATCCGGGCGCTGCCATAGAGCATGATCGCCCACTCCGCGGCGGTGTGCCAGTGCAGCTCGCGGACGCCGCCGGCGGTCAGCCGCATGATGACTCCCGCCAGACTCTTGGCCACCGCAAGTTCGCGTTGCGTAACTTCCCGGGACCAGCCTCCTTCATGAAGCCGCTTGTGGGCGAAGGAAAAGGGGTACTTGAACGTCTGCACGCTGCCCGCATCCGTGGGAACAGGATTCCCTGAATCAGGATTTGCCGCGTCCAAAGCTGGATTGCTGGGACCGGGGTCGCTTCTGCTTCGGTCGGAGTTGGGCTTGTCGACCGGTTGCCCCTGACGCGCGAAGTTCCCCGCCGAGAGAAAGCTTGCGGACGTGAGCGCAGCCGAACTCGCTCCCAGAAATTTCCTTCGCGTCAGTGTGTCTTTCTCCGATGATTCGGACATGTCGCCTCCCTCGGATGCTGTAGCGTGTCTCGATGTTTGGGCGCGCACAAAGCGTGAGCCAACGCAAGGTTATTTCGCGTCCCGATTGAACACAAGCCGGATCTTGCCCTCATGGCTTTCGGCGATGCAGATTGAGCCATACGGAACCTCAGGTACTCCAGAGTCTCCAAGGAGCAACGCCGGCCGAGACACCCGTGCTCGCTGGCTTTCCACTATTCCTCCATCCCTCCTGACCTGCCAGTATAAGACACGTGGGAGTAGCTTAGCGCGGGAGAAATGACATTCAAATCCACAATGGCAGCCAGAGTGGCCACCGTACAGGACTGTAGGATCGTGGACGCGCTATCGGACTGTTAGATCTTCTGCGTCATGCCAAAAGGATTCAGTTGACGGTAAGTCGCTACTCGCGGAACTGTTTTACGCTTGCGCAGGATTGCAGTGGAATAATCTGCTTCTTGCGACAACCCACCATCAAGGGCGTGGCATTTGCCAGATCCCGCAGTCCCGTTTCGCACCGACGACGGCAGGAATGGGCGACCCAGGCAGGATCTACTTCTTGGAAGAGTCGTTGGGGACTATCTCTTAGTGAATTGCTTGTTCGAGAGGCCCAACCCGTCTCGGTTCCCCTCTTGGGGATCGAACTTGACTAGGGCGGCGTGACAGAAATGGGCGATCGGCAGACCTAGGTTCGACCAATCCTGTCGCGGAACTCGACCGGAGTTCACGTGGCGCTTAGGACTTCACTACCCCTAGGTACACCTTGCGGATGGCGGCGATCACATCGTTAACGTCCTCGTCGCTGTACTTGGGGTCCATGTAGATTTCCACGTAGCGATCCCAAATCTCCAGCGTCTTCGGGCAACATTCCTTGCCGTACTTGATCTGCCTACCGTGCGGTGTAGACCATGATGGCCAACTCGCCTCAAGCCCCTGCTTGGCTTCGATATGCGGGACGATGGGTAACAGTGCCGAGCCCGCGGAGTGGCCTGCCTGAACGTTTTCCGCCCGCATGGCTTTGATGAAGACGTCGCACTGCTCCTTGCTCTCGGTCCAGATGAGAATCCGAGAACCCGTGCCGCCCTCCGGGACATTCTTCTTGCGCAGTTGAAGGCCTGGAAGGTCGGCAATGCCCGCCAGGACGCGCGCCTGCTTGTCGCGCAGGTCAGCCAAAATTTGATCAAGCTTGCGTAACTGTGCCCGCATGACCCCGGCGGTGAACTCATTCATGCGGAAGTTCCCAGCCGAGACCTGCTTCAGACGCGGTGGTTGACCAAGCATTTCCTGGTGCAAAGAACGCAGGGCGCCAACGTCGTGGAAGCGCACGGCGCGCTCAAAAATCAATGGGTCGCTCGTCACCACCGCACCACCCTCACCTGCGGTAATGGTTTTGCTCTCCTGGAAGCTGTAAATTCCCACGTCTCCAATTGAACCCACTCGCCTGCCTTTGTAAACTCCGCCCACGCACTGAGCGCAATCTTCCAACACTTTCAAGTTGTGCTTTCGTGCGATCTCAATGACCGCATCCAGGTCCGCCGGCTCTCCCTGGATATTCACCGGCATAATTACCTTGGTGTTCGGCGTAATGTGGCGCTCGATGTCCGAGGGGTCGATGTCCATGGAGCGGTCAATTTCCGCAAACACGGGTAACGCGCCGTGGAATAGAATGGCATCGTAGCAGGCGTACCATGTCCAGGCGGGAAGAATGACCTCATCACCCGGTCCGATGCCGAGCCCCGCCAGGGCCGTGATCAGCGCCGTCGTACCCGAGGTCACACCAACGCAGTATTTCGTTCCTTGATGCGCCGCGAATTCCTTCTCGAAACTAATGGTTTTGGGCGGCATACCTTTTCCGTCAAAGCGGCTCCAGCGGAATGGGCTGCGGCTCTCAAGGACGTCTAGGACCTCTTGCCGTTCTTCGTGGTCATAGTACTGGGGGCCGGGCGACTTGAACTCTAGCATAGTGGTTCGGACGGGTGTGCCCCCATTCAGGGCCAGCGCGTTTGCGGCGCCATTCATAGCCACTGCAGGACTAGCCACGCCCGGCTGAGCTTTTGATATTAACGTTGAGGTCGCGAATCCAGTGGTGGCTGCCAAGAAAGTCCGGCGATCAACTGTCGCGGCATCCCGCCGAACATCCTGTGCTCGTTCAGAATCTGCTGAAGACGACATGGCTACCTCCTTCGAACCAAAAATGAGATTTCGTGCACGGCTTTTTTGGCAATTCAGCCATTCTGAACTTTACCATACAGGGTTGCTCGAAGAACATCAAACAGATCAATCCTGCAAAAGTCTATCACTTGACGGCCAGCCGCCATACCGCTCCTGTGACCTAGAGTCCGACATGCGCGGGTCAACAGCGCGGTTTCGCCGTTATACCTCCGCTGTCGGGAGTGGCGGCGCCCTCGACGATTAGTAACTGACAGGGGAGGATTTGTCGTCGAGACCCAATTGCGGGCGCAGCGATATCCGCCCCCGCTGAATGCTGGACGAAACGCCTATCACTATCGAGTTTCACGCATGATCATCACTTCTCGGACCCAGGATCGAGTCGCGCAGGCGGTCGTCCAAGTCCAGTTGCCTCATTCCGTTCGCGGAGCCTCCGAGGTGGAACGAGGAATGCAGTTCTACCAACTCTCAGGGCGCTTCGGTGGCTCTCCCGCAGGGTCTATCTTCGCCTGAAACGGACCGGGCTGGGGGAAGTTGATGTCCAGCACAGGGTGTAACTCGATGCAGTTGTGGGCTAAGCCTGTCTGGCCGTGAGCGAAA
Source organism: uncultured Acidobacteriota bacterium (assembly GCA_963838915.1). Taxonomy (GTDB): domain Bacteria; phylum Acidobacteriota; class Terriglobia; order UBA7540; family UBA7540; genus CAVROP01. Next base: position 17,136 of record CAWIUZ010000061.1, on the reverse strand, counting down.
TCGAAGAAACCCACACCCGTGACCTCCACCTCTACGTCCCCTTGCACGACCACGAACTCTGGAGCGGGTTGAGCGGTGGGAAACGGCTTAACGAATTTCTCGCGTGCCTGCTGAATCTCCCGCAGCTTCGGTGATGCACATACGCCGGCGCACTGCGAATCCGGAATTTCGACAACCATGCTGACGGTCAGATCTTGAAGATCCGCTATTACAATGTGAAAGTCCTTGTCCGTTTCGTGCCTGTACCCCACGAGGCGGGCACGGACGGTGAACGCAGTGCGTACTTCCATTATAATTCCGCGAATTTCCTGGTTGGCTCGAAATCGCTCGTCTTCGAGTCTGTTCAGCCTTTCAACGAGCTTCTTTGCAGTGGCGTCCACGTCCTCTCCCGTTTTCCAGCCTAGTAGCGTGCCATATTCATGAGTACAGGTCTGGTCTCTTTTGTGGCATAGTTTTCGCAGTGGGTGTATACGCAGCGCATCACCATTTAGCCAGAGGGACCGTAATGGCAGTAGACCTCTCGCGGTGAGCAATACCATTTGGGCATCGGATTTTCGCCATAGATCTCTGCTCAGTTCAACTGGCTCTATAATCTGAGGAACCCAATTGGTAAGGACAGGAATTATGAATAAGAGGGACCTGCTTCACTACAAGAATCTTCTCCTTACAAAGCAGGAAGAGCTTTCTGCCAACGGCAATCCAGTGGCTTCGATTTCCACTGGCGGCGAAGCTCGTGGGGATTCGCTCGATCTAGCTGCCAGTGGAGCCCACTCCGCCCTGCACATCCGGCTGAAAGAAGCGGATAGCAAGCTCTTGCGTGCTATTGAGAACGCCTTGATGCGGATCCGGCAGGAGAGATTCGGAATCTGCGAGGAATGCGGCCAGCCGATCAGCAAGGCACGCCTGGAGGCGGTACCTTGGGCCCGCCACTGCAAAGACTGCAAGGAGCGCCAAACCACGCTGAGTTGACACCCCTGACTCTCCCTCGCACACAGTCAGCGCACTCGCTGCACGGTCCCTCCGGGTCTTTCCTCCAAGCTTGCGGTCAAGAAGTGTGCGGGCCGGTACCCTTGTACCATTGTGCCGGCTGTTGATTCCTCCGATAACTATTATGAGGAGGAAACCAGAAGAATGATTCTTTCATGGCTGATTTTGACACTCTCGGTGGCCATGGCCTTCTTCTACTTCCAGGCGACCTGCCAGAGGATTCTCCGCCGGCAGTTCGATCAAGAATACTTCCGATCCATCGCCAACGTGATCCGCTTGGAGTTTCCCTCGCTGCGAGAGTCGCTGGACGACGTCGACGTCGCGGTCGACTATTCCCGGCTGCCAAAAGCACTAAATTGTGATTTTCTCGCCCTCACCCATCTGCTCAGGAACACCGCGGATATGAAAAAGGGCTATTCGAAAGAACACTGCCTATTGATCCTCTATTTCCGGGTGCAGTTCCTTTCCTTGGCGGTACGGTGTTTGCTGAGGATCGGCGAGAGAAAAGCAGCATTGAGAATGATTTCGGTCCTTCAGTACTTTGCCAATGCGATCGGTCAGCGCCTGCATTCCGATGGGTTTGGAAATCTGGGGGCGAACTACCTCGTGAATCTTTAGTTTGCCCTTCCCTGGGCGTGCCCGAGTCCGACCTCCTTCTCAAGCTACGCCCCATTCGCTACCTCTCATGGCAGCGACCGGCTGGGTACCCCATGATCGGCGAGGAGGGCCAGATATCCCTCGCAATTCGCACGGTCCTTTTGCAGGTCGGGATGAAGATTAACAGACAGTTGAGGCTCGAGATTGTCGGGTAGAACGCCGCGGACGCCGGAATACCGGCGTACCCGATGCCTCACTTACGCAGTCCCACTACTCGCGCGTCGCAGATATCCAGCCGCATATTCTTAAGCATCCGGCGAGGTGGTGAAGGGGATCAAGAGAAAGCTAGCGAAACTTTCGGGAAAGTGGGGATCGTGTAGCGATGAGTGACGGTGCGAAGGCTGCAGCACTGAGGCATCCCCTTCCCGCGGATCGGAAAGGACGGCCGGGGTAGAATCCGTCACATCGCATTCGCGCCGATGTCTGAATTCGTCAATGAGATTTCGTCTCATGCTCCGGGGCCGCTACGGAATATTTCTCCGCGAGGGTGCGAACGGCAACGTCCTCCTTCTTCTCGAGCCAGTCGAACCTTGCGGGCGCGTCCGCAAATCGTCGGACGCCGGTCGCCTTGATTGCCGCGTTCGGTACCTTATGAAGGGGGTTGTAACGGGGCTGGTGGCAATCTCTATAGGGGTCGTTCCGGGCGGCGTTGTAAGCACAGATCATTGACCAACGCGGTTGATCGGAGCGGTTCTGATCTGAGCGGTGCAGAAGATTACAGTCAAAGAATAGCGTGTCTCCCGGTTCCATCTCGACATGCACGACATTCATCCTCTTCAAAATTTCACCTACCCGCTCCCTATCTGCGCCGGCCTGATCGCCCGACAAGACATGGTCGATACGGCCCAGGTGGTGTGATCCTGGAACGACCTGAAGACAGCCATTCTCCCGCGTGGCGCGGTCAACAGCGATGGAGGCGCTACACAGCAGCGGGAAGAGGACGAAATTCTGGTACCAATAGCCATAGTCCTGGTGCCATGTCCAGGCGCCGCCCACCTTAGCCCGCATAATTCATGATTTTGGAGACAAGAAAAGCCTCCTGTGGTACAAACACGTTGAGATGACGATGTTTGAAGCACCAAAGGAGGCTTTTGCTTGGGTCACGACACCACAACAGAGTGTCTTTTGTTTCCCGATATCTTTCCGAAGCCCGTCGTCGCGCAATTTGACCAGCGGCAAAGCAGTTCCGATGGCGGCGCCCTCCTGCTGAAAGCTGCCGACCGGCGACTGGGACTGACGGAGGCGCTGGCCGACTGCCTGGTGGATCAGCGACAAGTTGGTAAAATTGACCACGAGTTGGTGGAGTTGCTGAGGCAGCGCATCTTCGGCATCGCGTGCGGTTATGCTGATGCTAATGACGCGGCTCGCTTGGCCGAAGACCCGGTGCACAAGATGCTGGCGGGGCGCGATCCGATTGAGGGCGACGACTTGGCCTCGCAGCCGACGCTGTCGCGCTTCGAGAATGCGGTGGACCGCAAGCAGCTTTATCGCCTCGGCGAGGCGTTGGCCGAGTGTGTGATCGAGCGCCATCGTCGCCGGCTGCATGGCCGCGCCCGGCTCATTACGATTGACCTGGACCCGACCGACGATCCCACCCACGGCGCGCAGCAGTTGACTTTCTTTAACAGTCACTATGACACGTGGTGCTATTTGCCGGTGGTCGGCTTCTTGAGCTTCAACGACGAGCCCGAGCAGTACCTGGCCACAGCGGTGCTGCGGCCGGGCAATGCGGTGGCGAGCGCGGGGGCCATCGGCATTCTGTGGCGTCTCCTGGTGCGGGTGTGGCGAGCGTTTCCCCAAGCGCGCGTGCGGGTGCGGCTGGACGGCGGGTTCGCCGATCCCCAGGTGCTGGACTTCCTGGAGGCGATGGGCGTGGAGTATGTCGTGGCCATGGCTAAAAATGCGGTCCTGAACCGCCTGGCCGAGCCGGTGATGGAACCAGCACGGCAGTGGTCTGAGCAGAGCGGGCAGACCGAGCACGTCTACGGCGAAGGCCGCTATCGGGCGGGAAGCTGGTCGTCGGAGCGGCGCGTGATCTTCAAGGCCGAGGTGGTGCGGCAAGCCGGCAAAGAGCCGAAGGATAACCCGCGGTTCGTCATCACCAACCTGAAGCAGAGGCCGCAGTGGATTTATGAGCAGGTTTACTGCCAACGCGGCGACATCGAGAATCGCCTCAAGGAACTGCACCACGGCTTGGAGATCGACCGCACCAGTTGCACCAAGTTCTGGGCCAACCAGTTCCGGGTGCTGATGACGGCTGCGGCCTACGTGCTGATGCAGGAGTTGCGACTGCGGGCGGCACGCACGGCTTGCGCGCGAGCGCAGGTGTGGACCCTGCGAGAGCGGTTGCTCAAGCTGGGCGCTCACGTGGTGGTCTCGGTGCGCCGGGTGGTGGTTCATCTTCCCGTCTCGTTCCCCTTTCTCGCCAGCTTCCGCCAGATCGCCCTCAGCTTCGGCACCTCGAGCGGATAGCCCGTCTCTGTTAGCAATGATCATGCTGGACAAACCCCGCCCTGCCGACTTCGGTGAAGTGTCCTTGGAATCCGTGACACTCCTACCTCCCTCCTGCCCTCTAACACGACACGTGGCCTCCGAGCCATCTCCAGCCAGGCGCGACTTGTCTCAACGGTGCACAAAATGACTCAACCTCACCCCTCATAGCCCGTTCACGAATAAAGCAGGTTAGGGTCTTTCATGATCATTTTGGAGTGGTAGTGATACACCTCACCCCCCAGAAGCTTTTCCGCCGAGTTCACAAGCGACTCGCAGCGCGCGAACATCCCGTAGATAGTGTCGCCCGGATAATTCCAGAGGGAGAGGCGCACTGTCCCCCCTTCTCCGTCCGCGGCGCCAAACGAATGTCGGTCGAGTTCCTGGTCCTCGCGCGCAGCGCGCGAAAGCAGGCTAATTTCCTCTGGGTCGAAGAATCCTCGCGCTAGCACATACCCAGAGGCTTGATATTCCTGCAATTGTCGATCGTTCAGTGCTCCTTGGGCCATGCGATGTTCCCCCTCAGAATCAGTGGTCGACTGATGCCATGCCCCTTGCCTAGAGAACATCATACAGTGCTGCGATGGCCATTGCAAAGGGCCGGCGCGCTGAGCCCCGATGGCCTGTGGATACTGTACGGAGAATCGACGCACACCGCGGCGGGTGCACCTCCTTTTGCAAGCCGGCTGATGCGCCGGCCGGTTGCTGGGGGATCGCCCGAAATGGTGCTCGAAGAAGCTGCCGGCTTAGAGTGGGGTTACATGTGTCTTCTCACGCGAGGCTCTCTGTGTGTACTCCACCAGGAAGAAGGAAAGCAGGCGGTTTTCTACTCGCTCGACCCTGCGCGTGGCGGAAGGGATCGTATTGGGACAATCGAAGCTGGCCATCCCCACTGGGGAATCTCGCCCAATGGTTCACGCCTGACGTTGGTTGACCAGCAGAAGTACAAGGGACGAATCGAAATGCTGACCTTCTCGGACCGAGCTTGGCGTGAAATTCCCGTGGAGCCGGGATGGGGCGACTTTCAGGACATCAACTGGGCAGCCGATGGGAAGGGCTTGTTCGTGACCTCCTGGCTGCCGGACTCGATCGCCCTGCTTTATGTCTCGCACGCCGGTTGCGGGTCGGGCGTACCTCCGTGCGCAATGGCCATCGCCAGTGGATGGCTAGCCCCTTGGCGTCTCCCGACGGCAAGTGGCTGGCGTATCAGGCTCACACCTGGGACGGCAACGTATGGATGCTGGAAAGCTTCTGAGCGAAGCTCTGGGAGAATTTAGGTAGGGGTTCGCGCCGCTGTCTGGCGGGCTTCGTGGAATCGCTCTGCAGATCCTGCTGGGTGACTTGCACATAGCGCAAGCTCATTTCCAAGGCCGTGTGGCCGAGCTGTTGCACCTGCGCCGGGAGGCTGACTTCAAGCTGGAGCATCTCGGTCGAATGGCGAAGACGATGGGGAGTCACGTGAGTGGAGCGACCGGCCCGCTTGACGGCCTTAGCGAGTGCCCGGCCGCGGTTTGGATGGCATTTCCAGACCGGCGACAAGGTCATCCAAACGGAGAACGACTACGACAAGGACGTGTTCAACGGCGATGTGGGGATCGTCGAGCGAATTGATGGCGTCGAGCAACTGGTCACAGTGCGCTTCGACGAGCGGCTGGTCAAGTACGACTTTGGAGAATTGGACGAGATTTCTCTGGCTTACGAGATCACGATCCACAAGTGGCAGGGAGCGGAGTTCCCGGCAGTGGTGATCCCGCTGGCCACGCAGCACTATATTCGCCACAGACCTCGCCGAGTCTCCCGAAGGCGACTACCGAATGCCATTCGGTACGCTTTTCTACGTCTCCGGCCTTGTTCTTGAAAATCTCGTTAGTGGCCAGGGAAAAGCGGCAGACTGCGGTACCGGATGCGCTGTACTTAACTTCTGCGTCCTTCCCGAGATTGCCTAACAAAATCACCTTGTTCACACTCACTGAATTGCTCCTTTCGTAAAGTTGTCAAATCGAAACTTCCGTCCCACACGATCTGAGACCATGGCTTCGAGGCTTACGGCGATCCCGGTCATGCCCTCTCGAACTTTTGTCCGCAGTTCCGTTGTATTACGAATCGCATCCGTGGTCGTCCCGGCCAGTAGTTCGCGCGCCCGCTCGACCTGCTCCTTCAACTCCTGGTCGTCCACCACATTGCGCAGGTCAAAGGTCGCCAGGAAACCGCGCAGCTTCTCCAGGGTCGATTCCCGCAGACGCTGTGGCTTGCCGTCCGCCTGGTCTGCCAACCGATCGCGCAGGTGGTTGACCAGTTCAAGCAACGAGGTCCGCATAACCTGCTGAATCTCGGAACAGGCTTCGGACATCGCCACTGCGGCCTTTTCCCGTTCCTCTTGGAAGAATTGGGCTGAGATCTCTCGAAGCTGTTCCGGCACGCCATAGCTGACGTATTGCCAACTGAAGGTGAAGCGAGAGCGCACCTCGTCAACGGGCGGGTAGTCAGCCGGGTTATAGAGCGTGCGGAGTCGCCCGGCTGCCTCCTGGCAGAGGCGAGGGTAGGCGGTGAGGAACGATTCTGCCAGCTCGCTTCGTTTATCCTTGAACTCGCGCAGCCGCTCATCCACCGTTTCCACCAAGCCCAGCGGCAAGAGGTGAATGCCGACCTCGAAGGGCAGGCACATATCGTACAGGAAATGGCGGATGTCACCGTCGAGAGTGCGGATGGCTTGAAGCTCCGGAGAATCGAGCAGAGTCTTAGAGACGCGAATCAAAGCCTTGTCCGCGTCCACTTCGACCGGTGACGCGCTCACCTTTCGACTGTTGCCCAGCGAGCCGAGGTGAAGTTTGATGAAGACCGTTTGCTTAGAAAGCTCGTTGTCTGAGCTTTGAATATTCAAGATTGGCACTACTGTTGCCATTTCATCCTCCTTGTTGCAGTTGGAACTCTTAAACTCCTAATCCAGCATCAGGGCTCGCCAGAAGCCTCGTGTCATTGCGGGTTCCGGAAAATCTAGTTGCGACCCGGGTATAGCTTGGCAAGGGGTACTTAGGCCTCGGATTTGGAAGGTGGCATGACCGTAACCGGCCCACCCAGATCCCGCATCACGCGGCGAGTCGGCGCTGGCGGGTTTTCCTCGTGCTGATAAACGCCTGGCTTCGAGGCGCTGATGAACTTTCCTGACGCCATCTGCCGTAAGGATTTGACCTGCTCGGCCGCAGACCGTGAGACCGGAACAATGTACTGCGCGGCCTCTTTCAAGCTCATCTTCAACCGGTATGCCTTCCGACAGCACTCTTTGATTTCAGCCCCCGTCCAGCCTTGGTCATTCGGTAGCTCGCCAGAAACGCCGTATTTTGTCAGATAGATTTTCCAAATGGCCTCGCGTTCTTCTGCGGTGGGCAGATCAAAGAAGAAAGTTCCCGTTGTGAACCGCCTGCGCAATTCCGGCGGCAGGCTGGCGATGGAATTACACGTAGCGATAAACAGAGTCCGCCCTTGCGACACAGCCTCCACGACTTTGAGTGCGGTCCGCAGCCGGTCGCCCGAGGCTCCCACGAGCGAACTTTCCATGGCGGTCAGATCGAAGGCGATGGTAGGGATGCCCGCTGAGTTGCCGGTGGCCTTGGCCGTCGCACTCTTGGCGCTTCCAGGCGGCCCAAGAAGAATCATCCCTTCGGCCTCACGGTCTTGCATCCAGGTGAGCATCGTGCCCGCCATCTCGGTCTTAACTCCGGACAGGTCAGTGCCGGTGCCAGCGAACGCCTTCTCGATTTCATCAATGAACACAATGACGCGAGGCGGATCGATTTCAGCCAACACGGCCCGCAGGAACTGCTTTACGTTCTCCAAACCGCCGAGGTCATCAAACGTCTCGCCCCCGCGCCAGACCGAAAGGCCGGGAGTCTGCTCGATCATCTGACGCTTGCGTTCCCACAGATCATCCGTGTCGAGCTCTCCATGAACCAACGACATGGCGAGCGCTTGCTCGGCGGGAAACGTGCCAAGACCGATTAATGCATCCACGGCACGGCCCACCAAGCTGCGCTCAGGCTCACCGAGACCTGCGTCCTTGAAGGTTCCGCGCAATATACCCTCCAAGTCCTCTTTTGACGCCAAGGGCTGATCCAGAATGAACACGTCCTGCGATAGCTCCGCCGGTAACGTGGCGCCCAGGGATGCCAGGAGGACCAGCATGCGCCCGTTCGCTTTGAACGCGTCGCGAAGGTTCCAGATCCCCTGCATCACGCTCGGCTCGTTCCAGAAACGGTGTGCGTTCGCGTAGAGCAGTAAGGCGTCCTCAGAGAATTCGCGGGCCAGGACTGGCGCATCCGCCGGACTCACGCTGGCAGGGTCACGGTCGCCCAACACCCGCGCCAACTCCTCTGAACTTTCTTTCCCAATAGCCCACAGACCCCGCATCACGTCCCAGGCAATAACAGGTGGATGCCGCCGTTCTTGCGCGACGGTTTCCGTCACGAAACGAATGGTGCTGGCCGGGTCTGCTGTTCGGACTGCCACGAGAGGCGTCGAAACACTGCGGGCCGCACGAAACACGGATGCAAACTCTTCCATTGAGCTCGCCACTGGCATGCTCCTTTCCGTTGAAGAATGACCTAAGGTGGGAAAACAGTTCGGAAGGCAGGCCGCTTCACCAAGGCAAGCCGCGGATCGGGAAGCCGGTCACTTCAGTCCTGCCGGTTTCGTTGATGTGGACCTCGGTAAGTTGCTCGGCAAAGTCGGCTCTCGTGTGACGGTCGCTGAACAATCGCAGAACTTGATTCCGGCTGCTGCGGAGCGGCTCGTCACTCGGCAGGAGATAATTGAAGCGGCCTAGAACTGCAAAGTCCAGACCTGCACGGATCGCTTGCCACAGGCTGCACTTTTCCGGCGTTTCCATCTTGCGGCCCCAGACTGAGTACCGCCCTTCGTCCAACTCGCGTTCGGTGTAGCCGCTGAACATGCCAAAACTCAAGCCCGGTGTGCGACCCCGCAGCAACTGCATTAAGGCAAGCAAGCTGCCCGCTTGCTGCATGGGCTCGCCGCCGGAGAACGTGACACCTTCGAAGACTTGCTGGCCGTAGGTGTAAATCAATGCGTCCACCACGTCCTCGGGCGTGCTTTCTGCTCCCTGAAAACCATGCGTGTGAGGATTGAAGCACTTTTCACACCCGAGTGAGCATCCCTGGAAAAACACCACCGCCCGCAGGCCAGGCCCGTTGGCCCGGCTGGCGGGAAGGATCGCATGGAGAAGCATTGCCGCCTCCCTAACGTCGGACCTGCTCTTGGGCATTGGTTTGGCTGGTGAAATAGCTCGCTTTCTTCCGTTCCAGCTTGACGGCGTCGCTTCCACGAAAGTCTTCAAATGCTTTGTTGCACTCTTTCCCAGCGAAACCATTCAGATCGAGGGTTGAGTTTCCCTGTTCGTCAATAGTGATCGTGATCGTCTTCTCCTGCATCGTGGCCTACCTCCGCGCTGCAAATTGCAGCCGAACCTGCTGACCTTCCGAGGTCTGGATCACTTCACGCTTCTTCAGGATGTAACCCTTAGCACGCGCCATCGCCAGCGTTTGCTTTTCTTTGTAGACCTGCTGGACACTTCCGAGCCACTTGGCACCGTAGCCGCAGTGCTCGTCGAGCTCGTCAGCGATCAGGGTGAGCCGACCGTCCGGCTTCCGCACAAAGCCGATATCCCCGTAAGCCCCCGACAACTCCCGCCGCCGGATGACTACGTGAGCAACCTTGGCGTCTTGCTCCGAGTAGTACGAGTTCAGTTTGGCGCCCTCGGGATGAACCTTCGGGTGATAGCCCATCTCGCGAAGGGCCTCCACTAGGTATTTCTCCTCCTTTAACTCCGTGGTCGTTTGCGCATATTTGCTCATCATTTTCTCCCTGTGGCAGCGTTACTAGGCTGAAAGCTCGCGAAGTATTCGTTCAAATTCGCATTGGCATGACGACGTAGCGGTACCGATAGGTCGTCTGATCTGTCGGCCGGAATTCCGCGGTGCTTACCTCATCCTTCAAGCCGATCTCGATATCCCCGGTCTTTACGACGGCAAGCAGGTCAAGCAGGAACGTTGAGTTGAAGGCCGCTCGGATCGGCTCGCCGCTGTAAGCCGCATCCAATGATTCCGAGGCTTCGCCTGCGTCGCCGCCGGAAGTAGAAAGCGTCAGCCGACCCGACTCCAGGGCCAGGCAGACCGCGTGCGTCTGCTCGGACGCGAGCAGCGCCACCCGCCGCAGCGACTCCCGCAAAGTTGTCGCGTCGAGTGTCGCCGTGATCTTATTGCCCTTGGGCAGGACCCCTTCGTAGTTTGGGAATTGTCCAGAGATGCTGCGGACGATAAGGACGGAATCACCAGCAGAGAAGAACAAATGGCCCTCATCCTTGGCGATATGGACCGGACTATCCGCTTCCTGGGCGTCCGCCAGACGGCGCAACCCGACCACGGCGCGCTTCGGAACCAAAAGCCGCTCCTCGCTCTTTAGCCGACTAACGCTGACATCCCGCGCTGCCAGCGGCAGTCGGTGCCCATCCGTTGCGATCGTCTCCACGCCGCCCGGTTTGAGGACAAGCAGCGCGCCGTTCAGCGTGTACCGCGATTCCTCGTCCGAAATGGCGAACGCGGTGCGGTCGATCAGGCCGGCCAGCACTCCAGCAGGCACGTCACCCAACGGTTTGGGTACATCGGGCAGCGCCGGGAACTTGTCTTTGGCCAGCGCCGCCAGCTTGAAGATGGACCGGCCGGCGCTGACCTGGACCCAATAGTTCTCCAGGGCGCGAACACGGACCTCGCCCTCCCGCAGGGACCTGACGATTTCGAGGAACCGTCGTGCCGGGGCAACGACACTGCCCTGTGCCTTGACCTGCGCTGAACAAAACGTGCGAATGCCGATTTCCAGGTCGGTGGCCGCCAGTCGAAGCCCATTTGGGGAAGCTTCGACCAGTACATGAGACAGAATCGGAACTGTGGCCTTCTTCTCCACGGCCTCCTGAATCTGGTCCAAGGCTACAGCAAGCATTTTCGTATCCGCAGAAAACTCCATGGATATTCCTCCGATTGGGAGAATTCACTTGACTCGGGCCGCACCTGGAGTATTATGTGGATGGCCCATATATGGAGACTCAAGCGCCGGACATCGAGTGGAAAAAGGTCAGCGCAGAGCTACTGATCCTGTCGCTCGTCGAGCCTCGACCGCGGCACGGGTATGAAATCAGCAAGCTGATCGAGCAACGCTCCGGTGGGGCAGTGCGCTTCTATGTGGCCTCGCTCTATCCGCTGCTCTATCGCTTAGAAATGCGTGGTTGGATTAAGGGCCGATGGATAGAGAAGGCTGGGCAACGCCGGAGGCGGTATTACCGCCTGACCTCCGATGGTCGAAAGGTGCTGGCCTCGCAGCGTCGTGGCTGGCAAGCGTTTGTCGCAGCCATCAACCGCATCGTGGAGGTTGAACATGCCTGATTGGAACGAAGAAATTACCAGGCGACTTCGGTCCTTGAACCTGGCGTCGGCGCGCGAGGCGGAAATTGTTGAGGAAGTGTCGCAGCACCTGGAGGACCGCTATCAGGAATTGATGACCGGTGGGACGAAGGAAGATGAAGCACGGCGCTTGGCGCTTGAAGAACTGAGCGACGAGGACCTACTGGCGCGCGGCTTGCGGCGTGTGGAGCAAGGGGTACCGCAGGAGCTCACCGTCCCGGGCGGCGGAGAGGGAAACAGTCTTCTGGCGAGCATTAGGCAGGACATTAGGTATGGCCTGCGGATGCTGGCGAAGAGCCCCGGCTTCACGACGGTGGTAGTACTGTCGCTTGCATTAGGAATCGGAGCGAACACGGCCATCTTCAGTCTGATCGATGCTGTAATGCTTAAGATGCTGCCGGTGAGGCATCCCGAGCAACTAACGCTACTCAACTGGGCCGCGCAAGGCCCGCCGGGGATCATGCCCGCTAACGGGATCATCCACTCCCTCAGCGGGAACATGGATCAGGATAAGACTGGCCGGTTCACGAGCACGTCGTTCTCTTATCCCACCTTTGAGGAGATCCACGCCCGCAACGATGTGTTTTCCAAAGTATTTGCCTTCGCCGATCCGGACCCCGTGAACCTCAATGTGAACGGGCAGGTGGAACAGGTAGGCGCCGAACTTGTCTCTGGTGACTATTTTTCAGGGCTGGGCCTCATGGCAATTGCCGGCCGGACGATCACGGAAGCGGATGACAAGGCGGGGGCCGCGCCGGTAACGATGATCAGCTACGGTTGTTGGGAGCGGCGGTTCGGACGCGAGGCTTCCGTGGTGGGAAAGGCGATCACGATCAACAACGTGCCTTTCACCATCATTGGCGTGACACCACCCGAGTTCTTCGGGCTGCAACCTGGCCGCTCACTCAACGTCTGGCTGCCCCTCCATAGCCAGCCACAGGTTGAACCTCGATGGACCGAGGAAGGCCATTCGAAGTTCATCAGCAGTGACGACTGGTGGGTGCTCATCATGGGACGGCTGAAGCCTGGAATCAGCGAGGCGCAGGCCCAGCCGGCGCTGGAAGTAGCTTTCCATCAAAGTATGGCCGCACAGGAAGAGGCCGCGCAAAAAACGGGTCCTCCTCAAAAACCCTCTGAAAATGAAACTCTGTCAGGGGCGCAAGTAGTTCCTCACCTCGAACTCGGACCGGCAAGCAAAGGGCTTGATTATTTGCGCCAGGAGTTTTCGAAACCTTTGTTCATTCTCATGGCGGTGGTAGGGCTGGTGCTGCTGATTGCTTGCGCTAACGTGGCGAATCTGCTGCTGGCACGCGCCACGGTGCGACAGAAGGAAATCGCGGTGCGTCTCGCCATCGGCGCAGGACGGCGGCGAATCATCCGCCAGCTACTGACGGAAAGCGTGCTGGTCGCGACTTTGGGTGGCGCGGCCGGACTTGCCCTCGCTTATTGGGCTACCGGCCTCCTGGTAGCGTTCATGTCCAGCGGACGGGAACCTATCACGCTGAGCGTGCATCCGGACCTACGCGTTCTAGGCTTCAACGCAGCCGTCTCGCTCTTTACGGGCGTTCTCTTTGGGTTGGCCCCGGCGTTTCGCGGCACTCGTCTCGACTTAACCCCGGCCCTGAAGGAAAGCGCCCGAGGCGGGTCCTTGGGGGCACATCGCAGCGCCCGGGCGAGGCTGGGAAAGGCGCTGGTCATCGCGCAGGTGGCGGCCACGCTGTTGCTTCTGGTCGGCGCGGGCCTGTTTGTTCGCACGCTCCAGAATCTCGAGACCCTCAACGTCGGATTTAACCGCTACAACATCCTGCTCTTTGGAATCGATCCCACCCAGAACGGCTACAAAGGCGAGAGGCTGGAATCCTTTTACCAGGAATTACAGCGGCGCCTCGAGGCGCTACCTGGCGTGCGCTCAGCCAGCGCCTCCAATCACACGCTCATTGGCGGCGGCGTCAGCATCGGCGGTATCTCTATCCAGGGAGACGCCCCTAAGCGGACCGAGACAGGCCGTGACGCGTCGGGTGGAGTCCATTTCAACAGCGTCGGCCCAGGATTCTTTGAAACCATGGGAATTCCACTGGTGTTGGGTCGCACCCTCGGGCCCAAAGATACGCCTGCCGCGCCCAAGGTCGCTGTGATTAACGAAACGCTCGCGCACAGATACTTTGCAGACTCCAACCCGATCGGGCGGCGTATTGGCGGCGATGAGAAGACAACGGGAGACATTGAGATTGTGGGCGTGGTGGGAGACGCGAGCTACGCAGATTTGCGCCGGGAAGTCCCGCCCACCGTTTACTACCCTTACTTGCAAGGACCGGACCAGCTAGGGCCGATGCACTTCGAAGTCAGGACAGCGGGCGATCCCATGCACATGGTGACAAGCGTCCGAAACATCGTGCAATCGCTCGACAAGAACCTGCCGCTGTTTAACGTCAAAACTCAAGTCGAGCAAATCGATCAAACCCTCTTCCAGGAACGTCTATTTGCGAAGCTCTCGAGTTTCTTTGGCTTGCTGGCCCTGGCGCTCGCTTGCGTGGGTCTCTACGGCATCATGTCCTACGCCGTCGCTCGCAGGACGAACGAAATCGGCATTCGCATGGCGCTGGGAGCTGAGCGGGACAACATTCTCAGAATGGTAATGCGCGAAACGCTCGTCATGGTGGCGCTGGGTGTGGGAATAGGGATTCCGGCGGCGCTCGCGGCCACGCGGATAATCTCCAGCATGTTGTATGACCTCAAGCCAACCGATCCTTTGACCTTTATAATGTCAGCATCGGTGATGATCGTCGTGGCCGCCTTTGCGGGTTACCTCCCGGCGCGGCGAGCTTCGCGCGTCGATCCCATTGTGGCGTTGCGCTATGAATGAGGCTAAGGGGGGTGCAGCACATCAACAAGCGGTGGGCGCCCACTTTCCTAGGAGATCACTTTACAGCGCCCTTGCGCAATGCGGCGGCTTTGACGCTCTCCTTTCTCAGCTCTGGCCTTAGTCGCACCGCCCACTCATACTGCTTGCTGGCCTGATGCTCCTCCCCGAGAGCCGAGTAAATCGAACTCAATTCCAGGTGTGGGCGGTAGTCGGGGGGTTCAAGCCGCTCTGCTTCGCGAAAGGCCGATAGGGCATGAACTCGGTCCCCCTTCGCGAGCGATGCCTCTCCAACCTGATTGAGCATGCTTACGCGACGCAGGACCGGATAGCGATCGAATGTGGCAGTGGCTGCAAGGCAAACTGTGGTCAACGCGATCATCAACGGAGCCCGCAGAAGTCCAACTCCACCCACATCTGGGTATTGGCGACTCTTGCGTAAGAACCATCGCACGGCGGAGCCGGCGATTAAGCCGAATATGTGCGCCCAGTTGTCGATTCCGGGAACAATCCACCCGAAAGCAAGCGTGGCCAGGACCGTCAAGACCAGTGGTCGCCCGAGGAATGCGCGCTCGTTTTCCGAAAGGACCCTAGGGACTTGGTAGCGCGTAACGAGAAGTGCCCCGCAAATCCCAAGGACAGCCCCGGAGGCACCCGCTCCGACCTGGCGGGTCATGAGCATCGAGCCGAGCGAACCCGCCGTCCCGGCACTGACGTAAACCAGGGCCAACACTCCGCACCCGCAGAACCGTTCGAGCTCCGGACCGAAAAGGCACAACGCGTATAGGTTGAGGAGCAGGTGGACAAGGCTGAGGTGCAAGAACATTGGCATAACTGCCCGCCAGTACTCGCCTGCCAGGAAATAGGGCCGGCAGGAGGCTCCAAAGGCCAACAAAACATCAAGGTTTGCCGCACCTCCCGCCATGGTCATGAGAATGAATACGACGATCATCACAGCGAAGGCTGCGGCTGTGCCGACGGGAAGGCGGAAATGTTTCAGTTCCTCAAGCACTGCGGACGCTCTAGTCGTGCAGTCTACGTTCGAGTTCTGCGAGCGTAGCGAGCATGACTCGCCCCACCATCGCCTGGGTATCCGGGCTGCAATGATCAAGCGTATCCAGCGCGGTATGGTGGTAGCCGTGCAAGAACGGAGTGAAGTCGATGATGTCCGCTGCTGGCACGCCGGCCGCAAGAAATGGCAGATGATCATCCTCGACTGGGACTGCACCGACGCTAGGAAATGCATTGCGATAGCCCAGGCGGTCCGCGCTCGAGAAGACTAATTCCCGAAGCCAAAGCGTAGAGTTGGCTTCGGGCCTGAATTGCGGATCGCTTCCACCGACCATATCGAGCAATACCACCGCCCGAACGTCGCGCAGTTTTCCAGAGCCACGAAGCACCTCAACGAAATGCCGACTGCCATAAAGGCTGTCGCTCGCTGACCAGTCCTCGATGGCCTCCTCGCCGTCGAAGAACGCGAACCAGTATGTGAACCTATGGCTGTGTCCCGACAGGACTCGTGCAAGCTCCAAGAGTTCCGCGGCACTTGACCCGCCGTCGTTGGCACCGACAAACGTGATTCCCTTGACCCACGCCGTGTCGTAATGTCCTGCGATCATCACCACCTTCGAACTCCTGCCCGGCAGGGCGCCCACAATATCGACCATCGGGATGGGGCCATCCGGCGTGGTGGCTGTGAACGGCTCGCGCTGAATTTCGGCGCCAGTGCGGGCAAGCTGCGCAGTAATGTACTCTCTTGCTCGCTCAATGGCCGGTGAGCCAGATGGACGGGGCCCGAGTGCGACAAGCCGTTTAAGGTCTTCGAATGCTCGTGCGCCATCAAACCCCTTCGCTGCCTCCCTAAAGTGGCCCTGGGAGCGATAATGCATGATGACGAGTGCAACTGTCACCGCGCCCGCTACAACTAATCCCGTCGTCTTCTTGCGACTCATGAGCACCCGCTCGTCCAGCCACAGTTGCCGCAGCGGTAGCAGGAGCCGCTTCGGCTCATAATCGCCCCACACTCCTTGCAAGCAGGCGCGTCAGTCTCCACATCGGCCAACTCCCCTTGCGAAAGGTGGGGGGGCGTCGGAGGCATGACCTCGGCCTCGACGCCCGTTGGGGAAGGAGACGTGGGCGGGAGAAACTTCAAGGCGAGCCATCTTGCGATGTAATCCATGACGGACTTGGCGTAGCCGATCTCTTTGACGCCTGACCATCCGCTTGGCTCGAACCGTGTGTGGCTGAACTTCGAACAGAGGACGGAAAGGGGCACGTGATATTGCAACGCCAGGGAAACAGCGATTCCGAACGAGTCCACGAGCCCCGCGATCGTCGAGCCAGCCTTAGCCATGCGGATAAAGATTTCGCCCGGCTGGCCGTCCTCGTACAGCCCGATCATCAAATAGCCCTCGTGGCCGCCTACCGAAAAGTGGTGAATGATAGCCTTGCGTTCATCCGGTAGCCGGCGGCGTACCGGTTGAGCGGTCGCTTCTGTGAGGGCCTCCGCAACATTCATTTTGTCTTCCACTTTCAACTCCTTGTGTCCTGTGGCCGGGACTCAACGGCTGGCTACTCTTTCAGCCATTGTGGTATATGGCGATCGCCTTGGGGCCCAGTCCGACTTTGGATGAACCTCATCGAGTAGAATCTCCGAGAGGTAAACCAAAGCGCTCAAAG
>CAWIUZ010000060.1:0-4941 GCA_963838915.1 uncultured Acidobacteriota bacterium | reverse complement strand
CCCCGTTCCAACCAGACCATTCACCAACAAGAGTCCTTCTGCGGGTGCCCGCCATTATTCCCCTCCGTTAATCGTTTGTAGGGGCAACCCTTGTGGTTGCCCGAGGGCGGCCACAAGGGCCGCCCCTACACTGGCCGTATTCAAAGCAGTCGCTCATGCCCGTCTGCGGACGAGCACCCAGAAATCATGAAAATGCGCGAAGCGCCTTGGAGTGCGGCGGCTTGACGCCGACTTGGCACGGCGCGGACCGAGGTTTTTCGTGGGATGAACTGGATCGAGGCGTAATGGCGTAGTGTAACTCTGCGCCCCGCGCTAATCCTAAGGCGGCGTCAAGCCGCCGCACTCCAAGGCGCCTTCGGCACACAGATTTTCAAAACAGGAGATCAGGCTGCCGTTACCGGCGGTTGCTGGCGGGCCGTCTCGACGAGGGGCAGGTCGAGCTTGTGGTGCAGGGCGTAGAGCACCAGTTCCAAGCGGTCTGAAACGCCAACCTTGTCGAAGATGGAGCGCAGGTGGTTCTTTACGGTCTGCTCCGCTATGGCCAGCCGCTGAGAAATCTCACGGTTGGGGAAGCCCTGCATGAGGCAGGCGATCACGTGCTTCTCGCGCAGGGTGAGCGTGTCGACCGGGCGCACCAGGGGCTTCTCTAAGTACTCGACGGGCTTGACGGGGGGGACCGGAGTCGCCTTAACCGGCGAAACCTTATTCCTCATCGTTTCTCTGACGCACTTCACGAAGCGCGAGAGCGCAGCGGATCTCGGAATCACATTGGCGGCCCCGGATTCCAGATGACGAGTGGCCGCGTCCCCCATCAGGGCCGTCGCGGTGATCACCACTTTGCTGAGCGGCGAGACACGCCGGACCTGCTCCATGAAGTTGCCCGGAGGCTCGGCGGCGATCTCTTCTTGAACCAACATGAGGTGCGGCTTGAATCGTTCTGCTAAAGCTATGGCCTGCTCACAGGTTGCCGCTTGCGCTACCACGCGCAGATCGTCCTCGAGCGAGAAGAGTTGCCTTATTCCAAGGCGAAAAACCTCTTCCCGGTCCGCCAAAAGTATACGGATTCTCTTTGGTGTGTGCGCTTGTTTCATTGGACGATTGGAGCGGATAACCACTGTGCCCCTAGGCATGACGCCGGGATACTAGGCTTTCGCGGACTTTCGTCGCGAAGGCCGGAGTTTGAAATCTTCAATAATCGCTGAAACCCCTGCACTCTTGCCCTTGGGGTTCTTGCGGACTACACGCCCCATGCAGGTGAGTTTGACTGGGACCTTTGTTAAATCGACGGGTAAATTGATGGTGACGTTGATGGTGGTGCCGATCGGCAGTTGCTTGGGAATCAGTACAAGCAACCCGCTCGAACTAATGTCACCAATTTCGCCTTTGATCGGCCCCGCACTCTTGCCCTGGGATGTCCAGCGGACTTCCGCAGGCAACCTTAGAGGATAACGTATGCCTTGTCGCTGCTCATTCATAGATAAAATGCTGGTTCATATTAGCACAACGAGAGTCCAGCGAATCTAGTTATTTTTCGTGACAAATTCCCCCCCCCCGCTGGGAGGGTTATCCAGGGTGGCCGTTGTCGCCATCCCGGTGAGGCGGCAGCCATCCCAGGGCGTTTTCGGTGCAGCACTCTCTAATAACTCATAGTGTAATACATATTGACATATCTACTTTATATATACTTCTTCCATTCAGGGCGCAAAAAACTCCATGCTGGCGAAGCTGACCACGGATTGCGGATCGATGTTCCACTGCTCATAGCGAAGCAATCGGCCGCGCACTTGGCCGATCGCTCTTAAAAAGGTGTAGAGAGTTGAATGACCGCACCAGTTCAATTCATCGCCGCCGGCTGATACGAGTTCGAGGAAGCCCCGGCTGTCCCCGGCGCACACCAATTCTAAGCGGCGACGATCCTGCTCCGCCACTTCCGCCATTCGACCTTGATTGGCTAGAGCGGCGAAGGGGCTGCCGTACCGGCGGCCGAGGTGCGTCAAGTCGATTCCGAGGACCCAGAACAGCCGGTCCTTGTGCTTCCCGGCGAGCTGAGCCAACGCGTCCAAGAAACTCTCCAGTCCCTTCTCACTCTCCGCCGAGGCAGCACTGACCTTCAGGTTGGCACTGCCCGCTTGTTCCGGAGTAGCGCTGACCTTCAGGTCACCAGTCTCGGCTGGCGGGCTGTCAGCAAGCGGTCCGCACAAAATCGGCACAATCTTCAGATCCGGTCCGAGGACGTACTGAAGGAACACACACTGAAACTCAATCGAGTGCTCGAAGGCATAGCAATAATCTTCCGAATTGACGGCCCCGGCTCCGTGTTGCTCGAGCCAGCTTACCATCTCGTCGTCCACGCGCAGGGTGCCGAGGGGCGTGACGAACGGCTTACGGGTCAAGCCGAACTTCCCTGCGGTTCCCCAGTGTGAGGTTCCCAGCACCATGAACGTCCGTTCGGCAAGGGAGGGGAGCGCGGCCAGACGCCGGTAGGTCTCGGCATAGCAGTTCCGCCCGCCCTCCGGGCTGACATGCGGCGCGGCCACTCCCACGAGGTTGTCGGACCGCCCAGCGTCAATTTCCACCGAGTTGAAGTACTCTGCGAAAGTAGTGCGGATTTCCGCCGCACTCGCCGGGTACGCCGAGCCTGCATGGGCCGCCGGGCGTTCGGGCAGCGCCAGGAATGCCTTGTGCCGCTGCTCGCGCCGAAGCTCAAACTCTCCCGTCTCCAGGAATCCTTCCTGGCGCAAAACGCGGACGAATTCCCGAACTTCATCACTGAACACCAGCCCGCCCGTGGCTCGAGTGAGGAGTTCTTGCACGTCCAGTTCGGTGTGCTCTCCATCCAGGCACTGCAGCGCCAAAGCCCACGTCGGCGGCACGTACAGAACCGCTTCCGCGTAACCCAAGGGATCTCGAAGTAGCAGGCCCGGCCGGTCAGCTTCCGGCGAAGGCAGGATGTCCAGCGCGCGGCGGAGAGCGGGAAGCACATTAGACATGGCAAATTAGCTTACCACGGCCTGGGCATTTCGGTGCTCGCGAGGAAGAGGGATTCCGCTTCGAGCAGCGAGTGTGTAGAATATCGGGGGATCGGATGAACGATTTGTGATTGGCGATTTGTGATTGGTGATTTAAAGGCCCAATCGCAAATCAGAAATCACAAATCGCAAATTGTTCACCCGATCTCCCGATTGCTGGGGGAGGTACGAAATGCGAAAAGCAGTTCTTTGGCTCGCGTTGGGGATCATCGCCATGGGATGGTTTGCAGGGCGCGCCCGCCCGCAGGCGCAGCCTGTGTCCGGATTCGATCGTCTGAAGACCCTTGTCGGCACTTGGGAAGCTCGCGAACCACAAGGCAAAACGCTGACCAGCACGATTCGCCTGGTCTCGAACGGCACCGCGTTGGAGGAGATATCTCAGAGCGTCGAAGAGGATCAGATGGTGACGCTCTACACGCCGAACGGAAAAGGGCTGGCGATGACTCATTACTGCGCGGCGGGCAATCAGCCGCGCATGGAAGCACCTGCCGTCACTGGCGACCAGAAGGAATTCGAGTTCTCTCTTACCGGCATCACCAATCTGGCAAACCCCAACGCCGGCCACATGCGTCACTTGCTGATCCAAATTGCCGATGAGGATCACTTCACGGAAAAGTGGACCTGGCGCGAGAACGGCAAGGACCAGGTCCATACGATCCATTTCAAACGAACGAAATCGTAGACCGATTGGTGATTGGCGATTTGTGATTGGTGATTGAAAGGCCCAATCGCAAATCAGAAATCACATATCACAAATGGTTCGCCCGATCACCGGATCTCCCGATCACCGGATTTCTCCGAGGACTCGCACCTCCGGCAGGCGCCGAAATTGCTGGTTATAATCCAGGCCGTAGCCAACCACAAACACATCAGGAATCGGGAAGCCCACGTAGTCGGCCTCGACGGGAACCACGCGGCGGGCGGTTTTATCCAGCAGCGCGACAAGTTTTACGCTGTTCGGCTGATGGGCGGCGAGAACTCCCTGCAAGTACTGATAAGTGCGCCCCGTGTCGAGTATATCCTCGACCACCAGAACGTCGCGGCCCGCGATGCTCCTATCAAGATCCTTGGTGATTTTCACTTCGCCGGATGAGGTCGTCCCGGCAAGGTAGCTTTGGATCCCCAGGAAATCCACGGTCGCCTCGACGCTGAGGTTGCGGATGAGGTCCGCCATGAATACCCAAGCGCCCATCAGTACGCCCACCAGGTGTGGCGTGCGGCCGCGATAGTCAATCGAGATCTGCTCGCCCAACTCCCGGATGCGGGAGGCAATCTGCCGCGCATCGATAAGTATTTCGAGATTCGATTCAGAGAGAGTATTGCCCATGTTCACCCATTGACGCTCCTTGGAGCGTCTGTTAAATTGAGTGTTAGTATCTTGTACAAAAGGAGATTCTGTGGCAAGTCACAAATCCGCATTAAAGCGCATCAAGCAAACTCAAAAGCGAACCGAACTGAACCGGGCGCACATCACCAAGCTGCGGCATCAGATCCGGAAATTCCGCGCAGCGCTGAAAGCCAAGGACAAAGCCGCTGCGGAAGCGCTTTTGAAGCCTACGCTGGCGCTCATCGACCACTCCATCCACAAGGGCGTCTTGCACGCCAATAGGGCCGGGGCTTACAAATCGCGCTTGACGCTCGCATTCAACGCGCTGGCATAAACAGTCATTCCCACGAAAGCGGGAATCCAAATCGAGCTGGTGCGGTCTGGCGCGAAGGCGTGCGCCACCCTGTCAAGGTTTGTCGTTCTGATCCCCGACTCGTAGGGGTAGGGCTTGCCCTACCCTCGTCGGGAACGGCAGAAATGCGGGGACGGCAAGCCGTCCCCCTACGGCGGGGCGGTCATCGGCGCTTTGGGGGATTCTTCGGGCCCAAGAGCGGGCCTCAGAATGACAATGGCGGCGGACCGATT
>CAWIUZ010000059.1:0-6239 GCA_963838915.1 uncultured Acidobacteriota bacterium | reverse complement strand
CCCACCCTTATGGCATCACGGCGGTCAAGTCGGACGCTGACGCCTTCCCCGCCAAGTACGACCCGCAGATTCGCGAGCCCGGACACGAACCCAATAGCCGCCACCTGACGCGCAGGGACCTGGAAAGGATTGGCAGGGGCTTCGGCAACCTGCGCGAAGCGCTTGGGGATGACATCGACATCGCGGTGCATTGCCACTGGGAGTTCGATTGGATTGACGCGCTGGAACTGGCGCGGGCCGTCGCGCCCGCGAAGCCCATGTGGCTGGAGGACCCGATGCCGCCGGATTTCTCGGAGCCCTGGGGCAAGCTGACCGCAGTTTCTCCCGTACCCATCCTGACCGGAGAGAATCTTTACAAGCGCCAAGGCTTTCAGCCGTTCATTTTGAACCAGGGTTGCCACCTGATTCACATCGACATCCCGAAAGCCGGTGGGTTGCTCGAGTCCAAGAAAATCGCCGACCTCGCGGACCTGTTCTACCTGCCCGTCTGCGCTCACCTGGCGGCAAGCCCGGTGGGTGCGCTCGCTTCCGCCCATTGCGCCGCTGCCATCCGCGACTTTCGCGCCCAGGAATTTTCACCTGGAAGCCTGACCACCGATGAGTGGGAGAAGTTTGTGGTTTACGACGGCCCCGTGATCAAAGATGGAAAGTACAGGATTTCAGACAAACCGGGATTGGGCGTGGAACTGAACGAAGACACCGTCCGCGCGCATTTGATGCCGGGAGAAACGTGGTGGGGGTGAACCAACCTGGAGGAATAAGAAGGAACTAGCCTGCCAGATCACACTTGCTCGTAGACGGCGCATCGCGGAACGGCGTTGTGTGCTTCACTTCTCCATCACCCAGCGTCGCGCCTTGCCCCTCTCAGGTAGTCCGCGGGAGACTGAATAAGAAGTCCTTCGATCATCTTCCCAAAATAGGGGCCGAAGTGTCGAAGGTCGCCGGTGATCAGATGGGTGGCTTTCGCGGCCATCGCGGCCAGCAGGACCGGTGCGTCCTTGTCTGGCAAGGAAACCCCACGTGGAACTTCGCTCGAAATCGCGTTAAACAGGTGAAGTGAGCGGGATAATCCTGCCAGGCGGCTTCGTTGGGTCTCATGAACAAGGTTAATTCTTGCTTCTTCGACGGCGTAGTTCGAGGAGCAGAGTATCACTCCTTTCAGCCTCCAGAGCTTGACCAGGCCCGCGTTCGGTCTATAGGCAGCAGAGAACAGTGTGTTGGCATCCAGGAACAATCGGTCCATTGATCAGGGCCGCCTGTGGGGAATCGTGTCAGGATCGATTCCGAACTTTCTCACTTCCTTTCTTGCCTTGCGGTAATCCGCCTCATTAACGGCTGTGGAAAGCAGAAACTCGGCCTTTCGTTCCGGCGTGTATCGTTCAACCGGGACTACAACGGCTGGGCGAATCAAAATGCCGTCCTCTCGCGCCTCGGCTGTCACCAGCGCACCTTCCTCGATGCCGTATTGTTGTCGCAGTTTGACGGGAACGACTATCGCGCCACGTTTGCCTACTTTCGCCGTCTCCATAAGCGCGCCTCCTGGTCGCCTGATTATCAGAATGCCTGTAATTCAGGCAGATGTCAAACCGGCAATGAGGCTCGGTCCGTGAAAGAACAGTTTGCATAACGCGACACAAAGCAAAAGACCCCCACACCCGTCCCGCTCCGGCAGATGAAAACGCCGGCAGCGGGAGACCCTCTCCCCAAGGAGAGGGTTCTTCAACTTCATTGAAGTGGTTGATCGTTTGACCCTATGGCGCTGGAGTGCCAAGGCTCGCATCTACTGATTCGTACATGACGGCGTGTGGCTGGCGGCTCTGCTCGTAGGCCGCAATTCGGTCCGCATAACGAAGACTCAAGCCGATGTCGTCGAGGCCTTTCAGCAGGCATTCGCGGCGGAAGGGGTCGATTTCAAAGGATAGGCTAAGCCCGAGGTCGTCTGTGATGGTCTGGGTTTCGAGGTCGACGGTCAACCGGTACCCTGGGTTCTTGTCAGCCCGCTCGAAAAGTTCGTTCATTTCAGCATCGGGCAGCTTGACCAACAGAACGCCGTTCTTGAAGCAGTTGTTATAGAAGATGTCGGCGAAGCTGGGCGCAATCACCGCGCGGAAGCCGTAATCGAGAATCGCCCAGGGGACGTGCTCGCGGCTGGAACCGCAGCCGAAGTTGGCGCGCGCCAGCAGAATCGTTCCGCCCTGGTAACGGGGAAGGTTCAGCACAAAATCCGGATTGGGCTTCTCGCCCTCCAGGTAGCGCCAGTCGTAGAAGAGTACGCGGCCGTACCCTTCGCGCGTGGTCCACTTCAGAAACTGCTTGGGGACCATCTGGTCCGTGTCAACATTCACGCGATCCAGGGGTACGACCAAACCAGTGTGTTTAGAAAACGGTAGCATACAATCATCCTCTGTCATTCCGAACGAAGTGAGGAATCTCGCTCTGTTCCCTCAACAAGGAATTCCGGGCGAGATTCCTCGCTTCGCTCGGAATGACAGGCGTTCACCCTTTCCAATCTCGAATATCTACGAAGTGTCCTTCGATGGCGGCGGCTGCGGCCATCACGGGACTGACCAGATGTGTCCGGCCGCCCTTGCCCTGGCGTCCTTCGAAGTTTCGGTTCGAAGTGCTGGCGCTGCGCTGGCCGCTGGGAAGGATGTCGGGATTCATGCCGAGGCACATACTGCAGCCGGCTTCGCGCCATTCGAAACCGGCTTCGCGGAATATCTTGTCGAGACCTTCTTTCTCCGCTTGCGCCTTGATGCGCATCGAGCCGGGAACCACGAGTGCGCTCTTGAGGGTCTTCGAGACCTTCCTGCCCGCCGCAACCCGGGCCGCCTCGCGCAAATCCTCGATTCGGGAGTTAGTGCAGGAGCCGATAAACACGTAATCCAACGGGATGTCAACGATGCGAGTACCCGGCTCAAGGCCCATGTAGGCGAGGGCGCGCTCGGCGGCTTTGCGGTCCACGGGGTCTCGAAAACTTCCAGGCTCCGGGACTTTCCCTGTAACGTCCGTGACCATGCCGGGATTTGTGCCCCAGGTGACCTGCGGTGCGATCGTCGCCGCGTCCAGTTCGAGCACGTCGTCGAAAGCCGCGCCGGGGTCGGTGGCCAGAGATTTCCAATAATCGACGGCAATCTGGAAATCGCGGCCGCGCGGAACGAAAGGACGCCCCTCGAGGTACGCGAAGGTGTTGTCGTCGGGCGCAACCATGCCGGTGCGCGCGCCTCCCTCGATAGTCATGTTGCAGACGGTCATCCGGCCTTCCATGGAGAGTGCGCGGATGGCCTCACCGGCGTATTCGATCGCATGGCCGGCCCGCCGGTGAAGGGCTTCCCGGAAATGGCCAGGGCCATGGAGCAGCAGCCATGGAGCAGCCATGAAAAAAAAAAAAAAAAAAAAAAAAAAAAAAAAAAAAAAAAAAAAAAAAATTTTTTTTTTTTTTTTTTTTTTTTTTTTTTTTTTTTTTTTTTTTTTTTTTTTTTTTTTTTTTTTTTTTTTGAAACACTAACACCTTCGCCTACCTCAAAGTGTCCTCCTTTTCGTTCCCGCGCGGCCGCGATTTTGGGTCCATGAGTGAAAATGTCTCACCCCCAGCGCTTTCGACGACGTGTCCGACTGGACGCGGCGACGATCGCACCGCAGGTCCACCTGGGGCACAAATCCCACATAGTAGGACACTACAGGGAAAGTCCCGGACCCTGGAAGTTTTCGAGACCCCGTGGACCGCAAAGCCAGCCAGACACACCCTGGCCTACATGGGCCTTCAGCCGGGTACTCGCATCGTTGACATCCCGTTGGATTACGTGTTTATCGGCTCCTGGCCTGGCTACTCCCAAATCGAGGATTTGCGCAAGGGCCATTTCAAGTATTCGAAGCCCTGAGCGCGCTCGTGGTTCCCGCTGGATCGGGGACCCTCGACAAGATATTCCGCGAACCAGATCGCGCGAAGCCAGTTAGATTTGCCTGGGCATAAATCCCGACATCCTTCCAGCAGCCACGTTCAAACCGAACTTTTGGAGGTACGCCGGGCAAGGGCCGCTCATCTGGTCGTCCGTGATGGCCGCACCGCCATCGACCTTCGTCATATTCGAGATTGGAAAGGGTGAACACATATCCGACTCCGAGCGGAGCGGAGGGATCTTCACCCCGGAATTCCTTGTTGAGGAACCAAGCGAGATTCCTCACTTCGTTCGGATCTATGCTCCAACATGTTGGATCACATAAATGTATGCGCATGAGTCCCAAGCAGTTTCTGAAGTGGACCACGCGCGAAGGGTACGCCTGGTACTCTTCGACTGGCGCTGTCTGGAGGGCGGAGAAGTCCGGATTTTGTGCTGAACCCCCGTTACCAGCGGTCCTGGCGCACGCCATTCCACTGTCGGCCGCGGAGCCGTCCCCTGGGCGATTCTCCATTCGGCTTCCGCGCGGTGGATGCGCCCAGCTTCGCCGACATCTTCTATAACAACTGCTTCAAGAACAGCATTCTGTGGTCAAGCTGCCCGATGCTGAAATGAACGAACTTTTTCGAGCGGCTGCAGAGAACCAGGTACCGGTTGACCCCTCGTCGACCTCGAACCCCAAGCCCATCACAGACGACCTCGTACCCTATGTTGAAATCAACCCCTTCCGCGGCGATCCTACTGAAAAACGCCTCGACGACATCGGCTGAGTCTTCGTTATGCAGACCGAGTACAGCCTCAAGGCCACCACCAGCCTACGATCGGTCCCCGACCTGGCACTCCAGGCGCCATAGGTAGAAACGATCGACCGCTTCAATGAAGTAAAGAACCCTCTCCTTGGGGAGAGGGTCTCCCACTGCAGGCGTTTTCATACTGCGGAGCAGGACGGGTGTGGGGTCTTTTCCTTTTGTGTCGTTATCAACATTTTGTTTCTTCACGGACCGACCTCATTGCGGGTTTGACATCTGCCTGAATTACAGGCATTCTGATAATCAGGAGGCGCGCTTATGGAGACGGCGAAGTTGGCAAACGTAGCAATAATCCATTCGTCCGAACTCAACAACAATACGGCATCGAGGAGGTGCGCTCGTGACAGCCCGAGGGCGCGAGGACACATTCGTCGCCGCCGTTGTAGTCCCCAGTTTGACGAATACACACCGCCGAGGTTCTCCTTTCCACAGCCGTTAATGAGGCGGAGTACCGCGGCACAGAGAGGGAAGTGGGATTGGATTCCTGACACGATTCCACAGCAGCCCTGACGGAGTTACCTGGATGCCAACACACTGTTCTCTGCTCCTATCGAGTCGTCAAGCTCTGGAGGATGGATGCTCCTCTCCTCGAACTACACCATCGAAGAACAAGAATTAACCTCTCATCAGACCCAAGCGAAGCCGCCTGCAGTTGTCCCGCCGCTTCACCTGTTAACGCGATTTCGAGCGAAGTTCCACGTGGGGTTTCCTTGCCAGACAAGGAGCGCGCCGAGCACCTGCGCGATGGCCGCGAAAGCCACCATCTGATCACCCCGGCGACCTTCGACACTTCGGCCCCGTATTTGGAGGTGAATCGACTTCTTCCTCAGTCTCCCGCGGACTACCTGAGGGGCAAGGCGCCAACGTGGTGATGGAGAGGTGAAACCACAACGCCGTTCCGCGATGCGCGTCTTACGAGCAAGATGTCGCAGGCTGGTCTTCTTATTCCTCCAGGTTGTTCACCCCCACCACGTTTCTCCCGGCATCAAATGCGCGCGGACGTCTGTTGGTTCGTCCACGCCCAATCCGGTTTGTCTGAAATCCTGTACCTTCCCTGTTTGATCACGGGCCGTCGTAAACCACAAACTTTCTCCACTGCATCATCGGTGAGCTTCCGGTGAAAATTCCTGGCGGAAACCGCGGTGGGCAGCGGCGCGGAGATAGGGAGCAAGCGCCCACCCACCGGGCTTGCCGGCCAGGTGAGCGCAGACGGGCCACCTGGTCCACCGCGAGGTGGCAAAATTGGATCAAGCATCACCACTTTCGGGATGTGCCGATGTGGATCAGATCACATATTAGGTCGCACTTGTAAAGACTCTCCGGTCAGGATGGGTACAGAAACTGCGGTCAGCTTGCCCCAGGGCTCCGAAATCCAGCGGCATCGGGTCCTCCAGCCACATGGGCTTCGCACACACCAGTTCCAGCGCGTCAATCCAATCGAACTCCCAGTGGCGATGCACGGCAATATGAATGTCATCCCAAGCGCCGCTTCGCAGGTTGCCGAAGCCCCTGGTGGCTCACCGGATGCGCA
>CAWIUZ010000058.1:0-4959 GCA_963838915.1 uncultured Acidobacteriota bacterium | reverse complement strand
GCAGATCTTGAATACGCTGCGTGGTCTCGACCTTGCCCAAGGTAGCGCTGACGGTATCCACCTGCGTGACATTGCCTTCCACCACCACCACCTGGCTGGTGGCGCCCACCCGCAACGAGACGTCGAGCCGCGCATTCTGATTGATCTCCAGCGTGATCCCCTTGCGCACGAAACCTTCAAAACCCGGCTGCTGGACCGTGGAGCTCGTAGGCTCCGATCGGCACCAGCGTGAACAGATAGTCGCCGCCCTTGTTCGTGGTGATGCTGTGCGCGATATTGGTTCCGGTGTGTCCTGAGGGTGACCTTCGCGGCGGCGACCACCGCGCCGGTGGGATCGCTTGACGGTTCCCATCCAGTTGGGCCGTCGCTTGTTGGGCAAAGGCTCGATTCGTGCCCAGGAACGCTAGACAAAAAACGATGAGGACGATGGGTAGGCTAATTCTGGGGAAGGAGAAGGGTTTCATGGGGTCCTCCTGCAAGTTGGGCACAAATATTGCACGTTGTCTTCCACGAAAACAAGTCTAAAAGAGAGATTGCCTTAGCAGGCATGACTCCGCGTCAGCTTCTGCCTTTTGAATTCTCCCTACGGTAATCGGGATTCTGGAATCGCGATTCAGATTGCCGCTGCTGCTCTGTCGCGCGACAGAAATGCTGCTGCGCAGACGATCACCACGGGATAGCATTCCAGGGTGTAGCGCGGTTCGGGGTTTGCCACGCCCTCCGCGCCCGACACCTCTGACAGCGCGGGGATCAAGGAGGCAGTGCGATGATTCAGGCGACGCCCAGTATTCGCGCCGACTACCAATACATCCTCACCTGCCGCCTCAGGCGGCCGCATCTTCTGGGTCAGCGGAGAAGACCTGGGCGGAGGCTACATCAAGACCGGCCAAGCGGAAGATGATCCCAGTTTCCGCATGATCCAGTTGCTTTTTGGCTCCGATCCCGCCAAAACTCCGCGGGCCATTAACCGTTGGGGCGCGGGCACAGAGGTCGACAAACTGGATGGCAGTAGGACCCCGGAGTCGAGCGCCTTTGTAGGCTTCATGAAGTCTTCACAGGGCGAATCGGTGTCGTCGATGCAGCGGGAACTGTCCCACGAAAAATCCGGGGGAAAGCATCGTTTCGAAGCCATCATCAGCCGAGTGGACGGCGATCGGGCCATCTCCACCGCGGTGCCCTTCTCCAGCGACAAGGATTACGACATGAGCCAACTAGCGAGCGCCCAGACCATGGCCTTGGACCAATTGGGCGATAACCAGGCTCGGAAGTTCCGCCGTTTAGATGGCGCCCAGCGCGGCGAGTGCGGTCGCCGTGGGGGATTCCTTTCCACAACCGAAGAATTACTGGAGCGATCCCTGACCGGAGAGAAGACTCCGGTCTCGTTGTGCTATGTGTACAACGCCCGTCCGTACACACTGACGCTCGAGCACGTGATTCCAGTGCCTACCAAAGATATCCAGATTGCCCTGAAGGACCGAGGGCAGAAGATCCACCAATCGTATCGAGACCTCCAGGAATCACAGTTCCAGATTCGCAATGGGGAGTCCGGCGCCAAAACTAATTTCAGTGTTTTGCTGGGGACCGCGGGCGAGTTGCGAGGAGTTCCCGTGCAGATCAATTACCAGCCGAACTGGTGGTTTCAGATTGTTCTGAATCTGAAACCCCAGCCGCGGGACGAGCCGGGCAAGTGACGCCCTCTGTCATTCTGAGCGAAGCGAAGAATCTCGGCAGTTGTATCTCTTCCGGAACTACGGAGATTCTTCGCTTCGCTCAGAATGACAACACCGCCTCTCACGGGCTGCCTTACAGATTGCGAAAATAGTCTATAGTCCGGTGCAGGCCTTCTTCCAGGCCGACGTGCGGCTCCCAGCCCAGCAGACGTCGAGCGCGGGAGATATCCGGCCGGCGGCATTTGGGGTCGTCCACAGGCAAGGGATGGCGGACCATGCGGCTGGCACTTCCGGTAAGCCGGATGATCAGCGTGGCGACTTCTGCGATGCGAAGTTCGGTAGGATTTCCCAGGTTGACAGGCAGGTGAATGTCCCGACCGCCGGCCGGCGGTGCTTCACCCTCTGCGGCATCGTAAAAGAGCAGCCGGAGAATGCCGTCCACAAGGTCAGTGACGTAGCAAAAACTGCGGGTCTGAGTCCCCTCTCCGTAAATCGTGAGGTCCTCGCCTTCGAGAGCCTGGACGATGAAATTTGAGATGACACGCCCGTCGTGAGGCCGCATCCGAGGGCCGTAGGTATTGAAGATGCGGGCGATGCGCGTATCCAGTTGGTGATAGCGATGATACGCGAGCGTCAAAGCCTCGGCGAAGCGTTTCGCTTCGTCATAAACCCCTCGAGGTCCCACCGGGTTCACGTGCCCCCAATAGTCCTCCGCTTGCGGGCTCATTTCCGGGTCACCGTAGACTTCTGAAGTGCTGGCCAGAAGAAAACGGGCATCGCGGGCTTTGGCCAGCCCCAGGGCATTGTGCGTCCCGAGCGATCCCACTTTAAGCGTCTGGATGGGCAGGCGTAGATAGTCAACGGGGCTTGCTGGAGAAGCGAAGTGAAGCACCGCATCAACGGCTCCTTCCACCTCGATCGTCTTGGTAACATCGTGGCGAACAAACGTGAAACCGGGATGGCTCTCGAAGGCGGACAGGTTCTCCAGGCGGCCCGTAATAAGGCTGTCCACACAGCAAACCTGGTGCCCTGCGGCAAGCAATTGCTCCGAGAGATGGCTTCCCAGGAACCCTGCCCCGCCGGTAATGACAACCCTCACGGAAATCCCTTTCTTCGCGCCGCGAGTTCACTCCGACGGGCGGCGAAATGCCACCGTCATTTCTCTATCTCGCAGCAGGGACGTGTTTGTGCCCGCGCGACCCGCTTCCGACGTTCGACATATTCAAATCCCTGCTCGGCCATGGCGGTGCGGGAAAACATGTTGCGGCCATCGAAGATCAGGGGCCGGGCCATAATCTCGCGGACCTTGTTCAAATCCAGGCGCAGGAATTCCTCCCACTCGGTCAGGGCCAGCACAGCGTCTGCGCCTTCAGCCACCGTGTAGGCGTCAGCACAATACTCAATGTTGGGGATTTGGGCTTTTGCCTTTTCCATCGCCTGGGGATCGTAAGCCCGCACCACAGCCCCTTCCGTGAGCAGTCGCCGGATGATCGCCAGCGCGGGAGCAGATCGAACGTCGTCCGTGCGGGGCTTGAAAGCCAGGCCCCAAACGCCAATGCGCTTTCCGCGCACCACCCAGAGTTCGTGCTTGATTTTGTCGACGAACAGATCGATGCGGTGCTGATTGATCCGCTCCACTTCGCGCAGCAGGTTGAAGTCGCAGCCGGCGCTTTGGCCGACTCGGACGAAGGCCTGAAGGTCTTTGGGAAAGCAGGAACCGCCAAACCCTACGCCTGGCCTGAGGAAACTGCTTCCGATGCGGCTATCCATGCCGATCGCCTCGGCCACCTTGCCGGCGTCCGCTCCCACCGCTTCGCAGAGGTCGGCGATCATATTAATGAAAGAAATCTTCATGGCGAGGTAAGAGTTCGAGGCATGCTTGATCAATTCCGCGCTGTTGATGTCCGTAATCACAAAAGGCACGCGCGGGCGCTTGCCACAACTCTCGTGGATAGGACAGACGAAACTTTGCTCCAGCACCGCTCGATACACTTCCTCAAGTAGCTTCGCCGCTTTCTCCGAATCCACACCAATCACGATCCGGTCAGGATGGAAAAAGTCCTCCACGCCCGATCCCTCCCGCAAGAACTCCGGATTGGAGGCGACGTCGTAGTGGGATTGCGAGTTGTCACCATAAATGCTGAAGTGTTTCTGGAGCCTGCGGCCGGTCTGCACAGGGACGGTGCTCTTCTCAATCACCAGATGGTAGCCTCGCGCGCAGGCGGAGATTCTTCGCGCCACCGTTTCCACCGAGGAAAGGTCCGCCTCTCCGTTATCCAAGGGCGGTGTCCCCACGCAGATGAAAATCACCTCACACTGCGCTACGGCGTCCTCGATCCGGGAAATAAACTCCAGCCGCTTCGCCTCCCGATTGCGCTTGACCAGGTCGCCTAAGCCCGGCTCGTAGAACGGCATCCCTCCCGCGTTGAGGGTGTCAATCTTTCCCTGGTCGTCATCCACACAGATGACCCTATGGCCGGTTTCAGCCAGGCCCGAGGCAGTGATTAGGCCCACATAGCCGGCTCCAATAACCGTAATATTCATAGGATTACTGTTCCTCCACCTGAAGGTAGTTCCGTAGTCCGAAGCGTACCACAAACATTGCTTGCTGGGGGAGTTTCTTCTGCTACCGGAAGCCAGCGGCAAATTGGAGTGAGCGTCAATTCCCTTGGAGGGAGGCTAGCTGTCCCGAATCAGAAGTTCGTTGAACAATTCAGCCCGCGGAGCGGGCGGCAGCGAGTAGCCCACGGCGCCAGAAGGTGTGAAAAAATCGTCTGTCATGGTGAGCGAAGCGAAGCATCTGCATTTATCTCCTTGAAAACAAACAAATGCAGATTCCTCGCTCCGCTCGGAATGACAGGCCTTGGTGATTTTTTCACAGCTTCTGACGCCCTGGGCTACTCTATGCCGCCCCTAACGGGGCTCTAAAGAACGGTCGAGCATGAGGTAGACTTTGTTAACGAACTTCTGACCCAGGACACTAACTGTCCAACAAGGCCCCCACGTGTCCTTCTTGATGTCTGAATAATAACTATCGCGCGGCTGTGGCCTGAGGCGCCTTGAGAAATACCCTTGCAGCGGAACTACAAATTGTTTGAGAATTATAAAGGGAGATAAGAAATCAGGGAGAAGTCGCGCAGGCAAGGGGCCAGCAAAGTTCAAGCAGCAAAGATGGCCAGGGAGGAAGCGGCATGATCGTCGGAATTCCTAAGGAGAGCTTTCCGGGGGAGCGGCGTGTGGCATTGGCGCCGCCGGTAATTCCGAATCTGCTCAAGGCGGGTTTCGAAGT
>CAWIUZ010000057.1:0-3429 GCA_963838915.1 uncultured Acidobacteriota bacterium | reverse complement strand
CCGACGTGGTAGGCCGCTGGGGTGGCGACGAGTTCTTGGCCATTCTTCCAGGGATTACGCGACAATTCCTGGAGACCGTGTCCGAGAAACTCAGGAAACTGGTCGCGCAGTCTACCGTCCCTGTGAGTGGAACAGGGATACGGGTGACGATCTCAGTGGGGGCTGCAATGGTTGCTCCCGGAGACTCGCCGGAATCCCTCATGAAGCGGGCGGACCAACATTTGTACGCCAGCAAGCAGTCAGGCCGAAATCGGGTCAGCCTATGATCGCCCCGTAGCACAGGCATTCTCGCCTGTGCACGTAGGGTCTGCGATTAGTCCAACCTACAGGTAGGTGTGCCTGTGCCACCTCATTCTGACGCCGCTAATTGACATTCAACGCAGTTACAGCAAATCGGGCGGGAGTTTTCGCCCATTCAAGGCACGGGCGCCTGTTGTCAATTTCAACACCACCTCATATTCACAGGAAAACAAAGGCATAACTGGCCGCAGATCATTTTGGCACAAAACGTGCCCACTGAAAGTGAGCACGTGTAGTTGGGGATTGCAATCGTAACGCAACAATCACCTGAGCGCAACCGGGAGGCTGTGCTTACTGTGGGTATTATGAACAATCACGGGGTTCGAGTCCGCGCCCTGGTCGTCGAAGACAACGCGGCAGACGCGTGCTTGCTGGAGAATGTTCTGGGAAGGATCCCAGACGCGCAGTTCGAGACCACGCACGTCGAGAGGCTAGACGATGCGTTGGCCAGCCTGGCGGTGGCATCGTACGATGCAGTGCTCCTGGACCTTGGGTTGCCCGACTCTCAAGGTTCGGACACTGTGACTCGCTTGCGCCAGTCCCAACCCGGGGTGCCGGTGGTAGTGTTGACCGGACTGGACGACGAAACTGTGGGCATTAGCGCCGTGCAATTGGGCGCACAGGACTACCTGCTGAAAGGCAGTTTCACGCCGTCTGCGCTGGGACGGTCTATTCGCTATGCCATCGAACGTAAACGAGCCGAACTAGCAGTGATGGCGCAGCTCAAGGAAGCGGCGATCATTGAAGAACGTAACCGGATTGCGGGAGAGATCCACGATATCCTGGCGCAAGACTTTGTCGGCATCCTGCTCCAGTTGGAAGCCGCCCGAGAACTCAACGGCAAGAACCCTGAAGAGGTAGCGCGATGCATCCAACTCGCCGAGGCCGTGGCGCGCAGCGGCCTCGCGGAAGCGCGGCGTTCGGTTTGGGCATTGTGTCCGCCGGAGTTGGACGCCGAGGGGTTGGTTGGGGCGGTGCAGAGTTTCCTTACCCGGGTAGCAGTCGGCAACCCCACCGCGATCGGGTTCTCACTCCGCGGCGAACCCTACGCGTTGCCCAATGACAAGGCTTTGGGACTGCTGCGGATCTGTCAAGAAGCGGTTGTGAATGCCCTGCGCCACGCCCAGGCAAGCAAAATTCGAGTCCAGATAACCTACCAGCCATCCGGTGTCGACCTTTGTGTGCACGACAACGGCCGGGGTTTCGACCCAAACGCCCATGTGGGCGGAAAAGGGTTCGGCCTCATCAGCATGCGCGAGCGCGCAGAGCGCATGGGCGCGCGAATTGAAATCTCCGGCGAGCCGGGTCAGGGAACGCGGCTGACCGTGGCGACTCGAACCTCTCCGGGCGCTCGAGAGGGCCGGACATCATGAGTGATCCTGAATCGATTCGCGTTCTGGTCGCAGACGATCATCCCGTGGTGCGGGAGGGCTTGTCTGCCCTGATTAATCGGCAGCCCGACATGAAGGTTGTGGCCGAAGCGGGCGATGGGAGCGAGGCCATTGAGCAATTCTCTCTCTACCGGCCCGATGTCGCTCTGATCGACTTGCGAATGCGCGGAATGGACGGGCTGCACGCGATCCGCGTCATTTGCCGCCGCTTCCCCGAAGCCCGATTGGTTGTGCTGACGACCTTCGAGGACAATGAAGACGTTCTACCGGGCCTTGAAGGGGGGCGCAAAAGGGTACGTCGTTAAAGGGGCGTCGCGCGAGGAGTTGCTCGAGTGTATCCGCACCGTGCGCGCCGGGAAGTCACATATCGCGCCGGGGGTGGCGGCGAGATTAGCCGAGCCGCTCAGCAGACCAGGTTTGACTGAACGCGAATTGTAGTTGCTGGGCCTGGTGGCGGACGGCAAAAGCAACCGGGAAATATGTAGCCTGCTTCGCATTAGCGAAGGCACGGTGAATAGGTTGTAGGGGACGGTTTGTGCTGGCGGTTGATGCCTGTTGACTGGCTTGTTACCTCTATGCCGTCTCCTGCTTTTTCAATCGCAAATTCCTAATTCCCTGGACTTTAGCCTATGTCAGAACTTACCGGGCGGTAGGAACTTAAAGATAGCCACAACGTGTACATTCTTTTCAATTGACTTTTTATTTAATTAAAGTAAGATAACTGCCCTCGTCTTTAGCCGGAGGTGAATGGAAATGACCCCACTCAACCTTATTCCCAAACCAGAGCCTGCTAAGAAGAACCCCTTTTACGTCGTGCTTGCCGGCAGTGATATCAAGAGCGAGGAATTGCTCATAAACCTGCTCAGGCAGAAGGGCTTAGTACCTATCCCCTCCTCCTCTGTGAAGGAGACACTGTACCTGCTTGCGCGTCACGAAACTGCCTTAGCGATATGTCATGCAAGTCCCAGGGATGGGACTTTTCGCGAACTCTTGAACTCCCTGGGAAGTGGGTCAAAAGTTCCAGTCATCGTATGTGCGGATTTCTACGATGCACGCTTGTATCTGGAAGCGATGGAGCTAGGCGCTTTCGACTACTTCACCTACCCATACTACAGGGATGGGGTGGAATGGGTGGTCGGCAACGCGCTGCGGCAGGCCTCGAAGCATGCAGGCGGCCCACGTGAAGTCGAATAAGCCACGCACAAGTCGCGTACCCAAGTATTAATGGAAATTATACCCTCCGCCTAATTGACCGCTATCAGGTTACCCTTTTACATAACATCCGAAGAGAGCGCAGCCGGTGCAAGGCGCGAGCTTCGGCCACGGAATACTCTCCAACGTTGACTTCGCAGAGACTGCGCCCTATGATGGCCGTACGAGGATATCCAGTACCCAACGTTCGGGGGCCGGCTGAAAGTGATGGGTCAGCTACTATCCCACTGCCGCATGATCGAAGTGTCAGTTGGCGGGGATCGATGCGGCGTATGAGGTCGAGCACACGAATCTCGCTGCCACCCAACTCTACCCTCTTCCCCGCAGCAAAGACCGCCTACCCGGAATATGGAGGAATCCATGCGCCGTTTTAAGTTCTCCCTGCTTCTCGCGTCCGCAGGCTTGATAGCGATCGCAGCTCTCTCGCAGCAGGCGCGCATCGAATATCCGCCCACGCGCACCGTGGATACAGTCGACACCTACGGCAGCGTCAAAGTTCGGGATCCCTACCGCTGGCTCGAAGACC
>CAWIUZ010000056.1:0-5770 GCA_963838915.1 uncultured Acidobacteriota bacterium | reverse complement strand
AAAGGAAGCGGTCAACAAAGCGCGTGGGGCAGGACGACCGCCGACGCGCGCCACAATCAAAGGATCATCCTGATTGTCGCTCCGCGACAAGCAAATCACGCATCACGAAAATATCGCTTGCGTTATCGTCGCGCCGCGACAATCATCCCTCCGCCGCGACCGCCAAAATGGCCAGCCTGATTGTCGCTGCTTTCCCATCCAGATTGTCGCGCTACACGGATCGGTGCCGAATGCCATGGGTGCCGACGTGCGGTACGCCTGCGCGCTCCAGGACGCGTTTCCAACCGGACGAGTATGTGTTCTGCGTCATCGGCTTGGACGGGTCGAAGATCGAAGGGCAGACATAGCGCGATTTTCGACAGTTGCTTACCGATAGGGTCTTCGTTTGGGAATACGTTGCGCACCACGTCCGCATTAACAATCAGGGCGTGAGGTGATTGCGCTCCGTCGCGCTCGTCGAAGTATCTTCCTCTGAGAAGCGGGATCTTCATGGCCTCGAAATACCCGGGCTCGACCACATGGCAATCGGGATTGGCGTATTCGTTAGGCAGCGGCGCCCGGCCTACCACTTCCATGGCGTAACTTTCGATATCTCCCGACAAAGGCAGGTGCCCGATGGCTCCGGCAGATTGGACTCCCGGAAGACTCCTGACCTGCTGAAGCAGCCGCGCAAAGAAGGCGGACTTTTGCGGGTCAGGGTACTTTGCGTCGGGCAAGGAGACTTCCGCAGTCAAAACGTGGTCCGGCTTGAAGCCCGGATTGACCTCTTGCAAGCGAACGAAGCTGCGCAGCAGCAAGCCGGTGCCGGCTAACAGGATCATCGCCAATGCCATCTCCGACACGACGAGAACGCTTCGCAGGCGGTCGTGCCCGCGGCTGTCTCCTTCACGTTCGCCCTCTTTGAGAGTGCCGGTGAGAGGAGTTCTTGATGTTTGAAGCGCCGGAGCAAGCCCGAAGATCAGCCCCGTCGCAAGGGAGGCGAGAACAGTGAATAGCAGCACGGGCGTGTTGATGCTGACGGCATCCTGGTTGGGAAAATTACTGGGGAGGATGAGTTTGAGCAGATCAATGC
Source organism: uncultured Acidobacteriota bacterium (assembly GCA_963838915.1). Lineage (GTDB taxonomy): Bacteria > Acidobacteriota > Terriglobia > UBA7540 > UBA7540 > CAVROP01. The sequence goes on along the minus strand of CAWIUZ010000056.1, from coordinate 4,698 downwards.
CCCAGGCTGCGAGCAGAACTCCCAAAGCTCCACCTACAAGCGCAAGCACCAGGGCTTCGGTAATGAGTTGGCGCACCAGCCGCAGACGGCCGGCGCCCAAGGCCGAACGAATCGCGACCTCTCTTTGCCTGCGAGCCGCGCGAGCCAATAGCAGATTGGCTACATTGGCGCAACCGATCAAGAGCACAAATGCGACGGCGCCGAATAGAACCCACAAGGCTGAGCGAAAAGTCCCGACCACTTGGGCGTCGAGCGGCACCAACTTAACATCCGAGCCGATGAACGCCCGAGGAAACGCTTTGACCAGTTGCTGCTCGATGGAGTTCATTTCCGCTTGCGCGTGGCCGAGCGTGACCTCCGGCTTAAGGCGAGCGATCACTTGCAGGAAGTGCGATGAGCGTTGACTCCAGGCGACCGGACCGAGCGCCAACGGGACCCAAAGTTGAGCCGGCGGAGCAGTGAAAACGTTCAGGATGGTTCCGGTGTTTCCCGGAAACTGGAAGCCCTGTGGCATAACTCCAATCACCGTACAACTCCTGGCGTCGAGGGTGATCGACTTGCCCACCACCGCTCGGTCAGCGTTGAATCGCCGCTGCCACAGGCCGTAGCTGAGCATTACCACTTGGTCCCGGCCTGGTTGATCTTCCCCGTTCGAGATCGTGCGCCCCAAAATAGGCTTGACGCCCAAAAGCTCAAAAAGGCCGGGCGATACTGCGGCGCCATCCACTCGTTCAGGATTGCCCGCACCTGCAAGGTTGAAAGTTCTGGACGAGTCGAACGCTGCCATTTGTTCAAACACGCCGTTGCGCTCGCGCCAATCTCGAAAGTTGGCGGCGGCGGGAGGGTTCTGCTCGTAGCCCATCTTCAGGTTGCGCTCCCAGAGCGTGTAGAGCTGTCCCGGGTCTCTAAACGGCAGGCGCTGCAGCAAGACACCGTGGACCATGCTGAAAATGGCGGTGTTCGCGCCAATGCCCAGTGCCAGCGTGATCACCACTACGAAAGTGAAGCCGGGACTCTTGGCCAGCATGCGGATTCCGTAGCGAAAGTCGTTGAGCAAAGTGGTCATCGTTGTGCCCTCACTGGACGATCGGGTGATCGGGTGATCGGGTGAACAAATAGCAGAACCGGACTGGTCTGATGGCTCTCCGACGCTCAAACGTCTGGCAGACCGCTGGACGGCCGTGCTTCTTCTTCACCGATTCTCTCGGTGACCCGCTCTCCCGATACATTTCTTTGTCTTTTGTTCACCCGATCACCCAATTTCCCGATCACCCGATCATTTCATTCATACCGCAGGGCTACCATTGGGTCGACCTTCGCCGCGCGCTGGGCCGGAATCAGGCTCGCCGCAAGCACCACGATGGCCAGGCCCAGTATTGCCGCGGCGAAGGCCAGGGGATCGCCCGGGCCGAGTCCAAACAGCATGAAGCGGAGCACTCGCGCGCCCACTACCGCCAGCGGCAGGCCAAACAGCAGGCCCGCCACGCTCACCGCCAAACTCTCGCGCAGAACCATCCAGAGCACCTGCCGGCGTTGCGCGCCCAGGGCCATCCGCACGCCAATCTCGGCGGTCCGCCGGCTCACCCGATACGCAAGCGTCCCGTAGAGGCCCGTCGCCACGAGCAGTGCAGCCAGGAAGCCGAAGCAGATGGCCAGGCGCGCCGACAACCGCTCGTCGGTATACGACCTCTCAAACTGTTCCTGTTGAGTCATGGGTTCAAGCAGCGGCAGGTCCGGCCCAAACTCCGCCACGGCGCGGCGCACCTCGGGCAGCAACGCCGTCGGATAGCCTTCCGTGCGCAATTCAATGTTCATCGTTGACGTGCCGCCGACCTGCGTGTAGGGGAACCAGGCCATGGGTCTGGCTTCTTCCTCCACGCCGGTGTACTTGCTGTCCTGGACTACCCCCACCACGGTGTACTGTTCCGGCTTGGGGCCGTTATCATTCGCCACATGGTGTCCCAGGGGTTGACTCCCGGCGAGGTAGCGCTCCGCAAAGGTTCGATTGATGATGGCTACCTTGGGGGCGGACCCCGAATCGGCGTCGGTGAAATCGCGGCCAACAAGGATCGGTGTCTTGAGCACGTGGAAATAGTCCGGCCCCACCGCGTTCCAGCGCATCATGCAAAAGGTGTTAGGCTTCGGGGGCTTTCCGTCAACGAACGCACCGGTATTGTTGCTCCACCCTGAGCCGATGCGGTTATCCATCAAAGTAGCCGACTCGACGCCGGGCAGAGCACGCAGCCGCTCCATCAGCGACTGGTAGAAATGCAGGACCTCAGCTTCTTTCGAGAGCCCTTGTGGCGGCGTGATGCCGAATACGAGCAGCCCTTGTGTGCGCAGCCCGAGGTCCAGCGTCTCGAGGTTCCGAAGCGTGCGCAAAAGCAGGCTGGCGCACACCAGCAACGCCAGGCAAAGAGCAATCTGAAATGCCACGACCGCCTGCCCGCGGCGCTGTTGTTGCTTGCCGCGTGCGGAGCCGGGAGCCCCGGTTGTGCGCGTGAAGCCGGGGGAGCTGCGGACGGCATTACGCAGCGGAGCGAGACCGAATAACAGAGCCGCGAGTCCCGAGAGAGCCAAGGTGAACGCCAGCACCCGTTGATCGGGCGACACATTGAAGTCGAACCCTGCCCAGGCCACCATGGCTTCCGTCGCCCAGGTAGCGAAGAGCCAGCCCAGCGCTGTTCCAGCTCCCACCAGAACCAGGCTCTCGGTGAGCAACTGTCGAAACATTTGGAGGCGGGTTGCACCTAAAGCCAAGCGTAGGCTGAACTCTCGACGACGCGCGGTGTTCCTGGCGACCAGAAGCATGGCGACGTTTCCGCAGGCAATCACCAGCACTACACCTACCATCGCCATCAATACCAGAAGCGGTTTCTCGTAGTTCTCCCGGAGGTTCTCGATGCCTCGCACGGGTGAGAAGAAAAGCTTCACCGGTGGCGCCTTCGGGTCCGGCTTGACGCCTGTCGCGGCCAATGTGCGTTGGTAGACGGGGTTCAGCTGCGCCAGCGCCCGCTCTTGGCTGATCCCGGGTTGCAGTCGTCCGATCATCAACAGGAACAGCCATGTGGGATCGCCGTAGAGGCTGTCGCTGCTGTCCGGCGAACGGCCCCACGGCTTCAGGTCCGCGCGCGTCTGGAAAGGAACCCAAATGTCAGTCGGATCAGCCTGCCCGACCCCCCCGAATTCCCGGGGCGCAACTCCGATGACCGTGAACGGTACTCCCTTGATGTAGAGGGTCTGGCCAAGTACAGAAGGATTACGAGCGAAGCGCCGCGTCCAGTAGGCGTAGCCCAGCACCGCCGTCTGCGTGTGCTGAGACTCGTCCTCCGAAGTAAATCCCCGGCCGCGCTCGAGGCGCACTCCCAGTCCCGAGAAGAAGTTCCCGCTCACCATATCGGCGTTGGCCTCTTCGGGCTCGGCGCCAAAGCGAACCGCCGCCTTTCTGAAGCTGAGCGGCACATAAGCAATGACGTCCGAAAGAACGTCGTGTTGCTTGCGGAGTTCCTCGAAGACGGGTTCGGTCAAGGAAGTGTCGTTGTAGCCCGTCTGCGAAGTGTTGGGAGGCTGATCGGTTGTATGCAGTCGAACCAACTGCTCGGGGTTGGGCACAGGTAAACGGCGCACGAGCGCGGCATTCATCACGCTGAAAATCGCCGTGTTCGCGCCTATTCCCAGCGCCAGCGTCAGCACCGCAACCGCCGTGAAGCCGGGATTCTTCCCCAGCATGCGAATGCCGTAGCGAACGTCCTGAAGCAATACGCCCATCAGGTTCTCCATGAACAGACAAGTGGCTAGTGCGTAGTGCCTAGTGCTTAGTGGCTAGGTACCAAAGCGGCTGTTGGTTCGTGGTGAAGGGTTAAGCGCCCCGCCAGCTTTCCCCGCAATGAAGCCAGCATCTTTTGCAGCTCAGCGACCGTTACCAGGCTTCGGTCGGCATCGCACGGGCGGCAGTAGCCCAACTCCACGGCCAACGTCAACTGAGTGTCCACTTCCGCCAGGGAGCCTTCCGCATGAGAAAGGAAATGCACGAATTCGAGTCTCCCGTGCCGCGCTTGACCCTCGGCGATGTTGGATGGAACGGACACAGCCGCACGTCTCATCTGCGCAGTAAGGCCAAATCTCTCGTCGTTGGGGAACACGCGAGTCAAGGTGTAAACCCGCTTCGCCAGCTCCATCCCCTTTTGCCAAATGAGAAGATCCCGGTAGCTCTTGATCTCACCCTTACCGGCCATGCATTTTCTCCGCGTACCTTTTCATCAGCCCGTCACTAAGCACTAGGCACTAAGCACTAGCAACTGCTCTACTCGTACCGCAAAGCCTCCAGCGGATCGACCTTGGTCGCGCGGCGGGCGGGAATGTAGCTGGCGAGCAATGCGACGGCAATCAACAGGAGAGTTACGCCGAGGAAGGTGAGAGGGTCGGTGGGCGTCACGCCATAGAGCAGGCTCGACACAAATCGCGTCAAGGCCAGCGCGCCCATGATGCCCGCTCCCACGCCCGCCAAAATCACTCGTGATCCCTGCCCCACCACCAGTTTCAGGATGTCTCTTCGCTCCGCTCCCAGTGCCACGCGCACGCCGAATTCGTGGGTTCGTTGCGCGACTGAATAGGAGATCACGCCATAGAGCCCGACCATTGCCAGCACCAGCGCCAGCGCGGCAAACAGGATGGAAACCATCATGGTAAGGCGCTGCG
>CAWIUZ010000055.1:0-16034 GCA_963838915.1 uncultured Acidobacteriota bacterium | reverse complement strand
GCATCCAAATTTGAGTCTTGTTTGGTCGCTCCTTGACCCACTGAGCAGTTTGTTGCAGCCAGTCTTTGTAATACGCCTGTTTCTTATCCGGCGGTGCATCGTCGCCCGGGTAGTGGTGATCTTCCCACCACTTTGACTGGGCAGGCGAGGACCAAGGATTCGGGAAGCGCGTTTGCTTTTGATCCGCGACCAAGTTCGACTGCTTCTGATCGTTCACCAGCTTGTAGCCCTCCACGAGCGCCGAATACCACTGGCGCTTGTCCTCGAGCTTGAGCTGGCGGATGCTCTCCAGGTCCTGGGCCACCTGCTTGCGAAGCGGTTCATATTCCGACGGCGGGTGCAGCTTGAATTCGAGCGACCAGAGAGTCGTATAGGCGCCCACGGCGTCGGGGTCGGTGCGGTTTGTAATCAAGGAACGCAGCCTGGCGGCATAGGCGCGCTGAAGGTCTTTGTCATCGACTCGGGTCAGCGACTCATAACCCTCGACGCTCGACGGGCAGGCCTCGAGGTAGTCCTTCAGGTGCGCAATGCGCTGCTCCTTATCCATGAACACGGGAGAGCTGTAAATGGACACAAGCTGCAGATGGGGAGCGGCGAAGTACGGATCATTCTTGAGGGCGTCATTAAGCAGTTTAATGGCTTCGGGCGACTGCCGGCCCACCAATGCCAGGGCGTAGAGGTAGTCCGCCTTGGCGTCGTCGGGATTCTGCTCGTGGCGCGCTTTGAATTCGGCAATCACCTTTTCCTTGTCTGTTCTGCCGTCCATCAGGTCGATGTACGCCTTCTCGACGAAGACGTTGCCGGGGTACTCGTGCCGCAGCGCTTGAATGGCCGCGGCGCGCTGTTCGTGATATTGCCAGTCGGTTTGCGCGGGGGTTTGCTCAGGCAAGCCCTCGAGCGCCGTCTTAACGGCGGGCGCAGGGCCGCACACGGCTCCGGACTGCGCCCACCCGTAAGGCGGCGCGAAGCCCATAAGCAGCATCAGCAAACACATCGGCACCACCCAGCGAATGGCGGGAAGAGCTTTCTGAGTTTTCATGTGAGCCTCCAACTTGCGGAGTTCATATTTGCCAGTGGCGCCTATTCTGATGCAAGAACCCCACGAAACAAAATGGTCTTCAGCGTTCGAACTTGGACGGTCGGCACAATAGCGTCATGAGTCGACCAACCGAGGGCTTACGCCATATCAGTGTTGACTAGGAACCTCGACTGGTGCAGGTCTGTGTGATCGCTTGTACAGGCCCGGAGGGCCGACAGAGAATAGCCCACGGCGCAAGCCGTGGGTCAGGAGACAGCACCCTCTCCCCCGTCCCCTCTCCCGCGCGAGGGGGAGAGGGGTGCCGAAGGCGGGGTGAGGGCCGTTCAACCCAGGGCTTGCGCCCTGGGCTACCCTATGCCGCCCCTGACGGGGCTACAGAGTCTGTGTGAGAACACGTTTTTATGTCATTCCGAGGAGCCGCAGGCGACGAGGAATCTCGCTCTGCACTTGAAAACATTCAGATCGAGATTCCTCGCGGAGTTTACCCTGAGCACCCAGAGCGAGATTCCTTCACTTCGTTCAGGACAGGCTCTTCGCTTTGCTCAGGATGACAGCGAAGGGCTCGGAATGGCAGCCTGAATAGGGCGCTCGCCCAGACTCTACAGCTCAGGACACTGGCGCGCGATCGAAGCACCGTTCTTATGACGTTCCGGCGACGCACATGGTTAGCATTTGTTCATGGCGAGGATGGCGGGGTTCTCCTGACTCCTGGCTTCTGACTCCTGACTCCCGCCTTGTGATTCTTGATTACTGCTGCCGCCTTACGGTTATAGACATTCTCCCACGACCCAAGGGGGAAGCCTTCCACGGCTGGGGAACTGGCGTTCGCGGTGATTTGGACGATGAGGTGGCGGGAATCGGCCGACAACTGCCACTTCTGTTCCATCTGCAATGCGGCCTTAGGGATCTGGACGGTCGACTCGATCAGTAGCGTCGCGAATTTCACAGTGGCCGTATCGCTGCTGGGCGCTCCGCCTGCCGCCCGGTTCTTCGATTCGGTCCCGTCCAGTTTGTAGGTACAGGTTCGAATCTTTCCGTGCTCAACGTAAGTGGCGTGAAGTGCGCCTGCCTTCTGCACGACCCGGAGCTCAGCGGGGCTCAATTTCCTGCCGTGCCGCACTTCCGGTTCCGGCCAAGCCAGGACCCAGGAGCCTGAGAAATTCGGGTTCTGTTGCGCAGGAGCGCCCAAAGGCAAGAGAAGAAGCAGTGCTGCCGCGCTGATGGACAGTCGCATATCGCTCCGGTGGTCTTGCGCCTTCAACTAGGAAGAGACCCCTCACCCGTCACGCTCCGGCTGATGAAAACGCCGGGGCGCGACACCCTCTCCCCAGGGGCGTAGGCGCTAGAATAAGCCCGTCACCGCACGCCAAGCCGCATCAGCGGCGCAAGAATGTGGCCCACGGCGCCAGCCGTGGGATCATGGCGCACAGAGAGCACGCTGAGCCACGTAGTGGCGACAGAAGATCTGCGATCATCAGGACAACTCTGTCGCCCCTCCCGGGGCTTTTCAGGCACATCGTCCCTGCCTTTCTCCCCACGGCTGTCGCCGTGGGCCACATTCTTGCGCCCGCCCCGGCGGGCTCCGGAGCCCGATCGAGCTTATTCTAGCGCCTATGCCCCCCAAGGGAGAGGGCCTCCGATTTCCGCACGCCACCCTCTCTCCTGCGAAAGAGCGAGGATGTTCTGTCTCCTGACTCCTGCCTTCTCAGCTTGCCCCGCGGCCCAAGAGGACTATGGGAACGGTCTTGAGCAGTATTTTGCAGTCCAGGGCGAGCGACCAGTGGTCGATGTAGTCGAGGTCGAGTTCCATCCAGCGGCGGAAGCTCAACCGGCTGCGTCCCTCGAGCGCCCAAAGGCAAGTCAAACCGGGCAGCATGCGCAGGCGGCGGCGCTGCCAACGCTCGTACTTTTCCACTTCCTCCGGCAGCGGCGGCCGCGGGCCTACGAATGACATATCACCTTTGACGATATTGAGCAACTGAGGAAACTCATCGAGGCTGAATTTGCGCATGAACCGTCCGATGGGCGTACAGCGAGGGTCGCGGGTGATTTTGAAAACCGGCCCATCCAGCTCATTCAGCGCTCGGAGTTCCTCGCGGCCCAGGTCAGCGTCTGGACGCATGGAACGGAATTTATAAAGGGTAAACTTTCTGCCGCCCAGCCCGCAGCGCGTCTGCCGGAAAAGGACGGGACTTCCGGAGGTCAAGCGGATGAGCAGCCCCAAGAGGGCCATCAGCGGAGACAAGAGCACAAGCAAAATAAGCGCCAGGACAAAATCCAGGACCCGTTTTAACAACAGCAGGTATTCGTTCTCAGGCGTGGTGGCGAAGGTAAGCAGCGGCTTCTCACCCAGATGCTCCAAATAGACCTTGGAAATTTCGTACGGGAAGAATGTAAGCAGCACACGGCTCTTCACGCCTTCCACTTCACACACCCGAAATGCCTCTTCCAGCGGCTCGAGGTCTTCTTTGGTGATGGCGAAGATCACCTCGTCGATCACCTGCCGGCGGAGAAGCTCCGGAAGCTGGGTCAAGTCGAAGATGGGGTGCGATTCGCGCAACGGAGACTGCTCGAGCAAGGCGGGGAGAGAAGCGCCGGTGCGAACAAATCCCACCAGCCGCATACCGTGAGTTTCATGGGCTTCGATGGTGCGCGCAATTTCAATCACCTCCGGCCCATCCCCAACCAGGAGGAAACCGCGCAGCCCGGCCAGGCTTCGCCGCAGAGGCCCGGCATATCGCCTCGCCGCCAGCCGGAAAAGCGTCGCGGCCACAAGGTTCGTCCCCGAGTACAGAATCAGCAGCAGGCGGCTGAGGTATTCGAATTTGACTGCATAAGTGGCGGCGAAGAGCGCGACCGTCGCCCCCAGCGCGACTTTCAGAGGGTCCATGAAAGCCCGTCGCAACTCTTCTTCGTTGATGTCGCGGTAAACTCCGGCCAGCAGGCCCACCAGGATCCAAATCCCGGCTGAAAGCGGAACAACCCAGGGATAATTGGAAACCGAATATAACGGCCGGGGAGTTATGAGATAAGAGCGGATCTCCCACGCCAGCCAGAAACTGAGTAACGCCAGCAACATGTCGGAGCACAAGTAAAAGACTCCGATCATGCGATTGTGGCGGGAAAACATTTCTGGATCCTTCACGTAGGGGCGGTTCGCGAACCGCCCCTACACGCATCTATAGTATCAGAATGGAGATGGCTGCTGAGAGCCGAGGATCCTACTCCGCCACGCAGCTGTCCGTCGACCCAGCCGGGGCTGTGGCATTCATGCGGATCAGGTGCGTCTCATCTTCGTAATAGAAGTTTTGGCCGGTTGTGCCTGCAACGATGGGGTTCGCCAGGACCGTGTACCCGTTGTACCGGCCGGTAGAATCGAGCAGGCTAGGAGTGTAAATAAACGTGTAGCCACTCTTGGCTCCACTCGCCAGAAGGTCATCAACAAGCCCGGCGGCGGAAGAGGTTGCCAGGGCGCCGGGCGTCGCGGGGCCCATCGCCGCGAGTGTGGTGGAGTAGCCGTTTCCGTAGGTTGCCGCATAAGTGACCTCGGAACGTCCCTATCACCCGCAGGCTTTCGATGGCCGACGCTTGGTTTGCCGCGATCTTGCTCCTCAACAAGCTGGGTATAGCTATAGCTGCAATTATTAAGATAATTGCTACCACGATCAGGAGTTCGATTAAGCTGAATGCTTCTTCACGGCCAGACATGAACTCTTTTCCTTCCCCCTGGGCAAGGGAAAAGTGTGCGGCAAGCGGCACTTTACCCGCACGGACCAATTCAGAGCACGTTTCATGCCGCGGCGGTAAGACATGTCGAGCAGTTCACGTGTTGAAAAAGAAGGACTTAGATAACTTCCGCCGCATAGGCTAGCGCAACCGGGATGCGGAATGTGTCAGCCATGGACAAAATTTGTCAGTCGGGAGTGCGGCAGCGTAGCCGCTGCACTCCAAAGGCCGCTAGTGCTTAGTTGTGTTGATAAGCGCAATTATTCTGAGTCTAGGAAGGGCGGGGCTTTAGTCCCGCCGCCTATTGATGCAGGGTTGGAAGGGCCTTTAGGCCCTGAAGCCAGGCCGCTTCAGGGGCTAAAGCCCCGTAATTATCTCCCGACACTAGCGGCGGGGCTGAAGCCCCGCCCTTCCGAGGCGCCAAGTTTATGACGGCGATTTCCGTCATTAAGTGTTAGGCCGCCCCAAGCGGTATCTCGACCTCCCGGCCACGCCGCTCGGCGGAGACGTAGGCGCTGTAAAGGACCGCGACGGTATCCCGCGCCAGTTGTCCGCCGCAAAGTGGCTCCCGGTTGAGAGCGATCGATTGTGCGAAGTCTTCAAACTCGTGGTGGTACCCGTGCTGCCAGTCCTCGTCCGGAGCGGGATGGTTCCACCCCTGCTTGGTCCCGATCTTTTCCGCCACGTAAATGTCCTTGAAAAGCTCTTCCTTGGGATTGTAAGTCTCGAGCGCATTTACGGGATTCAAGTTGCAGCGCGTGCGATGATTGTTGGCAAAAACCTCCAGCCAATTATGAACGCCGCCCATCACGAGTTCGGAAGAGAAGACGTCCGCCACGGTGCCGTCGTCGAAGGTAATGTGCATCAGGCCGTAATCTTCGATGTCCTCGTAATTGGTGCGCAGGAAGCCGGCGTCGCGAAAACTCTCGAGGCGTGTGATTTCGTGCGTGCGGGCGGAGACGGTTGCAGGACGTATGGGCTTACGGTCGCGCGCCTCGCCTTCGGCGCGCTTCAGGTAAAGGATCGCCGTGAGCGGATGGCATCCCTTACCCACCAGCGCCCCGCCCCCGGAAAACTTCCAGATGCCATAGTAGGGCGAGTGGGAACCGTTGTGGGACTCGTCACCGACCACCCAGAGGATCTGGCCGCCGCTTTTCACCAGGATCTCGCGCTCTTTCTGCAGGGCGGGAGCGTACACCCAATTCTCGGCGTAGCAGATGCGCTTTCCCGCTTCCCGCGCAGCATTCAGGATGCGATCGCTACTGGCCATCGCCTCGCGCAGCATTACCTCCTTGCTGAAGGCGTTTCCTCGAAAATCCGGCGTCCCCGGACCGTAATATCCTGTGAACGGCTTTTCGATAATCACGTGTTTGCCGCGCAGGAGGGCCGCGATAGCCAGCGGCTCATGGGTCGAGCCCGGGGTGCAAAGATCAACGACATCCACGGCCTCGCACATCTCCTCGAACGAGGCAAAGGCCTTCACCCCATGCAGGCGGGCAAACTCCTCTCGAGAGTCGGGAGAGAGGGAAGTTACTCCCACAACTTGCACCGGGGTTCCATAAACCCGCTGATATCCGTTCCAGTGAAAGCGGGCGGCAAAACGCGCCCCCGCAATACCAATCCGAATAGGTTCCGACATGTAGTACTCCTTCGTCCGCTTGACGCTGAGTAACCAGGGAGTATCATATCAAAAGGGGGAAGCCGATTTGGTGAATTTGCTGAGTGCTCCTCGCTCACAGCATCAGGCCCGCCGAAAGAAGGATTTATGGCAGAAGAAAGACTGAAGCTTGCGGTGTTTATTGACTTTGACAATATTCAGATTGGCGTCAAAGACACATTAGCAAAGGAATTTGACGTCGCCGTCGTGCTGGAAGCACTGAAAGAACGCGGAGAAGTGGTCAGCAAGACGGCTTACGGAGACTGGTCTCGCGCCGGCGAATACGGCCGCCAGTTGACGCAGCATGCGGTGCAGATGGTGCAGCGCAACGTAACTCCGCGCGGCGATAAGAACGGAGCGGACATCAACCTGGCTCTCGACGCCCTGGAGATGGCGTTTACCCGCGATCACATCAACGCCTTCGCGATTGTGGGCGGCGATAGCGATTTCATCGCCCTGGTCGAGAAGCTCAAGCAGTACGATAAGCGCGTGTTCGTGGTGGGCGGGCGGCAGTTCACCAGTGGAATCCTGCAGCGCAACTGTCACGAGTTTATCGCCTATGAGAACCTGCTCGAGGCCGCGACGGGAGCGGACGGTTCGCGCGCAGCACGCACGACGCGCAGCACGGGGCGAGGCACGAACGAAATCAAGCCGCTTCCGAGCGCCCTTCCCAACATCCAGCGCGCGCTTAAGATCCTCGCGGAACGAGAAGTAGCCCCGCAGCTTGGCCTGCTTAAGAGCACCCTGCTCCAGTTGGACGCCACTTTCACGGAGCGGGATTATGGCGCGGGATCGTTCCTGGAGTTCATTCGCAAACTGGAGAAAGAGAATCTCATCCAGGCGCGCCGCACGGACCGCGGCTATCTGGTCGAGATGATCGAAGGAGAAGGCCCGAAGGAATCGCCGGCCGAAGCCGTCGAACCCGCCGGGGAGATTGCTCCGGAGCCGGCGGCGCCGGCGGAAGTCGCTCCGCCACCCCCGCCGGAAACGGTCCCCGAACCGGGGCTGACCGCCGACGATACTTTTGCACTACTGAAGCGAGCCCTTGCAACGCTGATGGAAAAGGCGCCTTCCCGCCCTATCTACTTGCGTCAGGTGCGCCAGGCTATGCGCAGCGCGGATGCGCGTTTTGATGAGCGGCAAGCCGGATTTCGCGGGCTGCTCGACCTTCTGCACCAGGCGCAACGCGAGGGCTGGCTGCGGCTGCACCGTGACCGTAAGGGAATCTGGAGAATCTTCGCCACCTCAGCGGAGACCGCCCGTCCGCCGGTGATGCCGGAAGCCGTTCCCGAAGCTCGTGCCGAGACATTGGCCGAACCATCTGCCGAGACGTATCCTGAAGCGTTTCCCGAGCCGGTGGTTGTTCCTGAGACTGAATCCGCCCCGCCGGAAATGGACGTACTGTGGGAAGCCGTCGAGAGTCCGGATGAAACCATCGTGCTCGAGCCGAATGAGGCCGCGCCACCCGCCGGCGAACCGCCTGCCTCGCCTGTGGAAGCGGTTGCCGAAAAGAAGCCGCGCAGGGCGCATGGCGTAAGACACGCCGCGAAAAAGGCTCCGCGCAAGACGGGTCCGCGACGTAAGCCGAAAGAGCCTAAGGAGGTCCCGTTCTAGGCAAGGCGTTTCAGCGAACGGTCCGGAGGTTGAGATGCGAATACTCATGGTGTCGCTCGTGTGCCTGGGCTTGAGTGGGGCAGCGCTGGCTGCAGAAGGAGGGCGGGAAACCGAGCGGCTGGCAAAGGCTGCGGAAGTGATCAACGAGGTCATGGGTACGCCGGAGAAAGGAATCCCCCGGGACCTGCTCAAGAAGGCCGTTTGCGTGGGCGTGATTCCATCGGAAAAGAAGCTCGCCCTCGGAGTGGGCGGGAGCTTTGGCCGTGGTGCCTTGGTTTGCCGTCAGGGCGGAACCGGCGCCTGGGGCGCGCCTTCGATGTTTACGGTGGGGGGTGCAAATTTCGGCTTCCAACTGGGAGGACAAGCGACCGACTTCGTTCTGGTGGTCATGAACGCCAAGGGAGCTGAAAAACTGCTGCAGAGCAAAGCAACGCTGGGCGCAGACGCTTCCGTAGCTGGCGGCCCGGTGGGCCGAACCGCGGAAGGCGCCACCGACGTTCAACTGCAGGCGGAAATCCTCACCTACTCGCGCTCGCGGGGGCTTTTCGCAGGCCTTTCGCTCGAAGGACAGGTCGTGAAACAGGACAACGAAGCGAATCAACGCCTCTACGGGCGCAAGGTAGCTTCGAAAGATATCCTGTTCAAAGATACCGTCTCTCCGCCGCCGGCCGCCCAATCGCTGGATGGTGCGTTGACCAAGTACTCGCCTAAAGGCGGCCAGAAGATTTCCATGTAATGAGAACGGCTCCCCTCCTCTGTGAGAGGAGGGGGTGGGGCGTAGGCGCTAGAACGGGCTCGATCGGGTTCCGGAGCCCGCCGGGGCGGGCGCAAGAATGTGGCCCATGGCGACAGCCGTGGGGAGAAAGCGGGGCCGATGCGCCCGAAAAGCCCCGGGAGGGGCGACAGAGCTGTCTTGATAATCGCAGATCTTCTGTCGCCACTACGTGGCTCAGCGTGCCCTCCGCGTGACGTGATCCCACGGCTGGGAAGGTGTGAAGAAATTCGGAAGTGTCATCCTGAGCGCTGCGAAGGATCTGCAGTTCTCGACCGAGACGAACTAATCCCGAATTCCGAAGTTGCGAGGCTCTGCGGGAAGAAACCCCTCACCCGGTTCGCTACTCTCGCCACCCTCTCCCCAAGGGAGAGGGCTGAAATCTATCATGGTTGACCACCCTCGCCCTTGGGGAGAGGGTGTCCCGCAGCCGGCGTAGTCATCAGACGGTGCGGGACGGGTGAGGGGTTACTGCCGAAGAATGCACGCACCCCTTCCGTTCTCGAGGTTATCCAGACAGGCAGTTCGGGTTCAAAGAGCTGGTTTGGGAGCGCCAAATTCAACTTCGGAATTCGGGCTAATGCAGATTCCTCGCTTCGCTCAGAATGACAGCGAAGCGTAGGCGCCTAGCTCATCTCCCCAGCGTAAATCTTCATAACGTTTTGGAGGAATCGGAGGGCCTGTTCCCTGGGGCGCTGGAATGAGTTGCGGCCGATGATAGACCCGAAGCCGCCGCCGTCGCGGATGGCGCGCGCCTCGTTGTAGAAGGCTTCGTCATCATCCTTCTTTGCCCCGCCGGAGAAGATTACGATGCGACGTTCCGTCGAAGGCGCTTTGCACAACGTGGCGGACGCGCTCGGCGGGCGTCCCGATCGGAATTCCCACCTTTTCGTAGACCTTCTTCGCATCCGGCTGTTCCAGGTGCGCGCTGGGCAATTTCACTTTGATGATATGAGCGCCCAATTGGGCCGCGATCTGCGCCGCGTAAGCGGACACGTCGATGGCGGTCTCGCCTTCCTTGCTCAAACTTGAACCGCGCGGATACGACCAGACCACAACGGCCAGGCCGTTGGCCTTCGCTTCCTCCGCGGCTTCGCGCAATTGCTGGTACATGGTTTGCGCGGCCGCCGAGCCCGGGTAAATTGTGAACCCGATGGCCACGCAGCCCAGACGCAGCGCGTCCTTGACGCTCGCCGTCACGGAAGGCAGCGGATCTTTTTCGTCGTGCAGCATGTCGTGGTTGTTCATCTTCAGGATGAGAGGGATTTCGCCGGCATGCCGGTTCGCGGCAGCTTCGATGAATCCCAGCGGCGCGGCATAAGCATTGCAACCCGCCGCGAGGGCCAGTTCAAAGTGATAATTGGGATCGTAAGCAGGCGGATTCACCGCGAAACTCCGGGCCGGACCGTGCTCGAATCCCTGGTCAACCGGAAGAATTACGAACTTGCCGGTTCCCGCGAGGCGGCCTGTGTTCAGTATGCGCGCGAGATTCGTCTTGGTCCCCGGATTATCGCTTTCGTACCAACTTAGGATTTCCTTCACCCGGGCGGTGTTTCCAACTCGCTCGGGCGCTCGAACCGTGGTTTCCGCAACAGCCATAACAAAGCCTCCAGCCGAAAAATCATTTAGTGCCTCTCTCAGGTTACATGCCCCACACATGCCAGGCAAGCGGATTGTTCTGTGTCCGAGTCTGCCGGCTGTCGGATTCCGGCGAGCGCGGCTGTCGTGTGTTGACTGTCATTCTGAGCGAAGCGAAGAATCTCGCCCTGATCGCTAGTTCCACGGACCAGAGCGAGATTCCTCGCTTCGCTCGGAATGACACATAAAAGTGCGAAATGGCAGTGCGAAATGGCAGTTAAGCGTTTGGCGAGGAAGCGTTATAATAGTTGCTCGTTTTATAGACGCATGGGAGGAGGCAGCATGCCGGAAGAGATTAACCGCAGAGAATTCCTGAGGACCACCGCCCGAACCGGGGCGGGAATGGCCGCGCTGAGCGGCATTACTTTCCTGACCCACCCGGAGCGCGTGTTCGGCGCGAATGACCGCGTGCGTATTGCTGTAGTGGGCCTGCACGGGCAGGGTTGGTCGCACGTCGAAGAGTATTGCCACATGCAGGACGTGGAACTCGCCGCGTTCTGCGACGTGGATGAGCACGTGCTCGACCAGCGCCTGGCGGAAGTCGAGAAGATGGGCGTTAAGCGGCCGGCGCGATTCATCGACCTGCGCAAGCTGCTGGACGACAAATCCATCGACGCGATTTCGATCGCCACACCCAACCACTGGCATTCTCTGCAAGCCATCTGGGGCTGCCAGGCGGGCAAAGACGTTTACGTTGAAAAGCCTCTTTCCCACAACTGGTGGGAGGGCCGCCAACTGCTGCGCGCCGTCGAGAAGTACGACCGGATTGTGCAGCACGGCACAAACAGCCGCTCCGGTAAAGCGATCATCGAGGGAATGCAGAAGATGCGCGAAGGCCTGCTTGGAGACCTTTACCTTTCGCGCGGCCTTTGCTACAAGTGGCGGAACACCATCGGCCACGCCGAACCGGAACCAGTGCCTTCGTGGGTCCACTACGACCTCTGGACAGGCCCGGCGCCCATGAAGCCTTTCAGCAAGAACCGGTTCCATTACAACTGGCATTGGATCTGGGACACGGGGAACGGAGACATCGGCAACCAGGGCATCCACGAACTCGACGTGGCGCGTTGGGGCCTGGGAGTGAAGCTTCCGAACAAGGTTTCGGCCATCGGCGGGCACTTCATGTTCGATGACGACCAGCAGACGCCCAACACGCTCAACGTGGCCTGGCAGTTCGATATGCCGGACGGCAAGCGGCGCATGATGGAGTTCGAAGTACGCCACTGGATTTCGAATCACGAGGCGGAAATCGGCACGTCGGCTTTCGGCGGCGGCGATGTGCCCGCGGCACTGGGCAACGCCGCGGAAACTCGCTCCAAGCGCAAAGGACCGCAGAATACCATTGGCAACATCTTCTATGGCTCGAAGGGCTATGTGGCCATGAACGGATACGATTCCTACAAGTCCTGGCTCGGCGAGGAACAGGAACCCGGGCCCCACGCCCAGGCCGGCGGCAACAACTGGCGGAACTTCATCGACTGCGTCAAGAGCCGCAAGAAGGAAGAACTGAACGCGCCCGTCGAGGAGGGCTACTATTCCACCACGCTGCTGCACCTGGCTAACGCTTCCTACCGCGTCGGCCGCACCCTGAACTTCGATCCCGATAAGCAGGAAGTAATCGGCGACGAAGAGGCTGCCCGGATCCTGCGCGACGGCGACCGCGGCTACCGCGCCCCATACGTTGTGCCGGAAGAAGTCTAGGCGATCCCATAGGGGCACGCCAAGGCGCTGGCCCTGCCTGGAGTATCTACATTTCGCCTGAGTCCCTTATCGTGGCCGCCTCACCGCGCGGGCCGTTGTGCTCAGGTCGGCTGCTGAGCCCCAAAGGGGCGCTCTAACGAAGCCCAGGCCAACGGCCTGGGTCAACGATGCAGGCCCGTTTAGTTTGGGTCAGCCCTGAAAGGGCGCAAAAGGGTAGTTCCCCTTCTGCAATCTTTGTCCCAACTGAATATCGCAAGCTGCTGGAGAGCCACGGGATTGAGGACGACGAACGCTATGGCTGGGACTGAGCCGGAGGTGTATTTCGCCCCTACAGGGCTACGACTTGGAAGGCGCGACGTTGACCCAGGCCGTTGGCCTGGGCTGTGATAGATCGCCCCGTTGGGGCTTAAGACGGCCGTCCGCTCAGTATGACCGGCCGTTTCACTTGATGCCCGCCTGCGCCAGCATCGCCAGGAACTGCTTCCGCGTCCGCATGTCGATCGCTTCCGCCGCTAGCTTGCCGTTTCGGGCATAAACGAAACTCTTGGGAATACCCTCCACACGGAACATCCTGATGCACCTTGCTGCCCGGATCGAGCAGGATGGGATATGTATAGTGATGTTCCGCAATGAACGGCTGTACTTTGCTCATATCTTCGCCAGAAATAGCGAGTATTAAAAGGCCTTGCTCTTTGAATTCCTGGTAAAGCTTGTCCAAGTCGGGCATTTCCTTGCGGCAGGGCGGGCACCAGGTGGCCCAGAAGTTCACCAGCACTACCTTTCCGTGCAGAGCCTGTAAGCTCCAGGACTTTCCCTCGAGATCGTTCAACGTGAAATCGGCGTGCTCGCGGCTCCGGTCGTCGTCTTCGAGCTTCGACATCGCAGCCGCAAATTGGGGAGAGTTCGAAGAGGCGTGCACGTGCTCGTAACGTACGAGCGTGGCCAGTTCGACGTACGGATCGGCCGGCTGGGTGCCGTTCGCCGGCGGTGGCTGCTCGCCGAGCGCCGCAGCCAGGGTCGTGGCAACCTCTTCCAGCGTGTCGTGCCCGAAGTCGCCTTCGGTAGAGAGATTGGCGAGGCCATTTGCCAGCGTCAGCTTATGCGACGACGCAGGCAACTTGCGGATTGCGAGCGCCAGGTCCTTGGTTACCTGTCCCCGCTTCTCGTCCGGCACCTGGCGAAGCCCGTGCAATTGCTGCACGATCGGCTTCTCCTGCTCGCTCCAAACGATCTGCTGCCGCTGCGCGAACAGAGTTCGGGCACAAAACAGGCATGCCGCGAACACTGGAACAGCGGCTATAAGAAAAACGGGTGTGGCTACTGTCAATTGAACGGACATCACCCTGCTCATATTTCGTATCCTCCGCTCAGCGGCTGTGCCGCCCCGTCTTGCGGAAAGGCTCTGCCTTTCCATGTGGTCGCTGCAGTTCCCTAACCATCTTGTATGCTAGGCCCGGAGGGCCGACAGAGAGTAGCCCACGGCGTGAGCCGTGGGATAACGAAGCAGCTCTGAATGAGTTAAGCCCCGTAGGGGCGGCAGAGGCTTCCGCAGGTTGTCTGTCGCCCCTCCAGGGCTGCGATATCTCAAGGCGGTCTTCGAACCCACGGCTCACGCCGTGGGCTACTCTCTGTCGGCCCTCCGGGCCTGCGATAGCTAAGGGTGGGCAGATCGCTAAATCCTCAGCCAGGCTTCGTCTTTCCGCAAGGCAGGGCGGCAGGACCGCACCACGTTCACGCCACCGGCAGCCGAAGAATGGTGCGCAGGCGTTCCGGTGGCACGCGCCTGGGGTCGGAGAGGTAAATCTCGTGATGCAGGCCGTGGCAGCACAAGCCCGTCTCCGCCGCCAGTGCGAGCATCTGGCAGATCGGTTCTCTCTCGTTGCCGTACGGCCCCACGTGCAGCATTTGCACGCACTGGCCTTCATCCAGCGTTTCTAACTTCACCTCTGCGGTTTCGGGCGGCTTGCCCTTTTCTTTCAACACCGCGATAGTGTCCTTCAAGTCCTTGGCGCCGATGAAATCGGGCACGCGGATGATGAGTTTCCAGTTCCAGGTTTCGGGCGGCTGCGAGGCAAAATTCTCAGTCTCTCTCTCGCCCCACCAAAGGCCTTCGAGGTTCGAGACCTTGTAGTCTTTCCCGGCGAATTTCTTTGCCATCTTGAGGGTGTAGGCGACATTGTAGAGCGCTCCGACGGCTTTCTGAAAGGCTTCTCCAGCCGGCGCACCGCGGCCGGTGAACGCCAGGTACTTTGCGCGCTTGGTTTGAATCAGCACAGGTTTCTTGGGCGTGACATATTCCGCTTTGTGGACTTTGTAGAGATCGAGTTTGGGTGTAGTAGGCATGGGTATGATTCCTCCTTGGAATTGCGCCATCCTTCCGGGTTGCAGGTCACCAAGGGCACAAGAGTCCCATCGGTTGTCGCCCCCGCGAAAGCGGGGGTCCATTGTTGGACTGGGACACAATGGATTCCCGCTTTCGCGGGAATGACATGATTTTCGAGAGACCGGAGCGGGGATTCTCCCCCGAATCAATCGACACTGACCAGAGCGAGATGCCTCGCGCAGTTAACCCTGAGCGAAGCGAACGGGCTCGGAATGACAACTACACCAGCGGTCCGGGCTACTCTAGCGTTCCTACAATTCTTTCCACGAGGCTTCGGTCCGCCACTTGAAATTGATCTTCGGGTGGATAGAGCGCCCCGCCAAAGGTTACGAAGGGCCTGCCGCGCACAGAAAGATCGAGTTGAGTTTTGAAAGCCGTGAGGTGTATCTGTTTGCAGCCGGTCGCTTCGACGACCTGGCGGAGGCTATAGAGCTTTATTCCACCGCCCGGCAGTATCTCGATTCGATCCCCGGCATATTCGACCAGCCGCTTGATGAGCGGCACGCCCTCCGGAACAGTGTCTTCCTGGCCGCTGGTGAGGAGGCGGGTGAAGCCCATGTCAACCAGTTGATCGAGAGCCCGAAAAGGGTCGGGGGTTACATCGAAGGCGCGATGGAAGACGGCTTGGCGATCCCCGATCAGTTTTCGAATCCGCCGGCAGCGTTCTTCGTCGATGCTGCCGTCGGGTTTGAGTATTCCAAACACGATTCCATCCGCGCCCTGCTCCCGCGCCGCCACGGTGTCGCGTTCCATCACCGCCATTTCAACCTCGGTATAACAGAAGCCTCCGCCGCGCGGCCGAACCATGGCGATGAACGGAATCTCGAGGCGCGCCTTGGCTTCGATGATCGATCCCATCGAGGGCGTCAACCCTCCCAGGAACAGCGCCGAGCAGAGTTCGACGCGGTCCGCGCCGCCCTTTTCCGCCTCGATCGCATCCTCGAGCGACCCACAGCAAATCTCCACTAGAATTTTCTTTTCTGCCATCGGATTCCCCCCAGTAATTGCGGCACACCATTATAGCCAACAGACACGACAGAGCAACTGTAGAACGAATTCCGGGACGCAAAAGTCATGATGGTTGGGTGTATTCTTCCATGGGTCCGGTTTCCAAGATCGAGATCCTGGCTGAATCTGCTTGGGAGGTTCGCGCTATGAAGCTGCGAGTCATTTGCATAATCTTCTTCTTGATCCTCTGTGCGGCGCCCGCAAGCGCCTTGGACAATGGCTTGGCCAAGACGCCGCCTATGGGTTCGAACAGTTGGAACAAGTTCGCCTGTAACGTGTCGGACAAGCTCATCCGTGAGACGGCGGACGCCATGGTGTCCACTGGCATGAAGGATGCCGGTTACCAATACGTGGTCATTGACGACTGCTGGCAGGTGAAGCGCAACCCTGACGGCACCATCGTTGCTGATCCGCAGCGCTTTTCCGACGGCATCAAGGCGGTGGCCGATTACGTTCATTCCAAGGGGCTCAAGTTCGGCATCTACTCGGACGCCGG
>CAWIUZ010000054.1:0-30816 GCA_963838915.1 uncultured Acidobacteriota bacterium | reverse complement strand
GTTTCTCACTGTCTGAATCGCAGAGACTAACACGTTTCCTGATGCGACCGGACGTAATCCTTGAAGCACCGTTCAAGCGCCATCGTGATCTTGCCCGGCGCATTGAAGCGCCACTGTGCGTCGATGCTTCCCACCGCCGCGACCTCACGGGTCGTAGAGCTGATAAAGACCTCAGATGCCGAAGCCAGGTCATCCAGCGTCAGGTTTTGCTCCGAGAGTTCAAAGCCGGCCTGAGGCACGACTTCGCGCAAAACGTCGCGCGTGACGCCCGGAAGGCAGCCGGAAGCGAGGGGTGGAGTTAGGACCCGGCCATCGCGAACCAGGAAGATATTTGCGGACGTGCATTCCGCAAGATGGCCGCTCTCATTGAGAAGCAGCACATCGTCAAAGCCCTCCGCGTGGGCCTTCTCGAGCAGCCCGGCGTTCTGGACCCAGGAGAGCATCTTGGCTCCCGCCAGGCGGGTAGCTGAGTAGAGCGCATGCTGTTGCAGCTTGAGCCGATGGACCGCCGGCCACTCGACCAGTTGTCGCGTGAAGATCAGGAGGTCGGTTTCGGGCGAGTCGCCCGCGTCGGCCCAAAGTCCTCCACGGTTTTTCACGAATGACACCCGCGCCGTACCTTCCGGACGGCCATTGGCCTCCGCCAGTTTGCTCACTGACTGGCGAACGGCCTCCTGCTCGTAGCCAAGGCTCATACTAAGGCGCTCTGCGTCGTGCGACATCCGCGCCCAATGGCGATCGAAAGCGAAGGGCTTGCCTTCGTACACTCGCAAAGTGGTGAAGACTCCCCAGCCCATCAGCAATCCCATCTGACCCGGAGAGAGACGCGCTTTTGACAGGGGGATGATGCTACCGTTATGAAAGATCAGAGTGTCCATAGATTTGGTGGCGTCCTAATTCAACTTGTAGCGCTGCCCTTGCGGCCAGCATTTGCCGCCCCTTCGCCCGCCTCAGGGCAGGCTCTGAAGGTCGGCGCTGCGCTCCAATTAGGACACTACCATAGATTTGACGATTGTGCGCACCACCACCCACTGACCGGCAACCGGTCGAGGGAAGGCGCGTTTTATCCTGAGGCCGACGGTTCACCAGGAGACGCGAACCGTGAGCGGGTAGTTCAAACGCAAGAGGCACTGAGTCGCGGGCGGTACATTGACCTCGTGCCCTTTCGGCCAGAGAAGCTCGTAACCGACCGCCGCAGCGCCCGCAACGGAGAGGCCGACGGAAGCGGCTGCGGCGCCGGTGGCCACCGCTCTGATGGCGCCAAAGCTTCCGAGTCCAGCACCGCCAATGAGCGTTTTCCACGAGCGTGCGCGGCCTCCCGTGAAATGGCCCTCAGCATCGAGGCGCAAATCGGGATTGCTCGACTTCTGGAGCGATGCCAGCACGCCTGCCATGGGCTCGGCCTGGCCGTCCGGCAATACTACCTCGTCAAAGCGCAAGCGCAGTTCCGCGGGACGATGAACGTGGCCTGACTTGCGGATCATGGTGATCCGTCCGTCGAGAATGCTGCCGGATGGCAACGCAATGTGCCCGTCGACGTATACCGGTTTCAGCACACGTGCCGTAACAAGATCGTTGGGGTGGTTGACCCGCGTGTGGATCCCGGAAAGCATTTGAATGCTTAGCTGGGTTTCCGCGGGGACCGTGACGCTCCCGATGGGGAACGCCGGGCTGGTCAGTCCCGGACCGTTGCGGTGAGGCAGCACCGGAGGTCCCTCGTTTTCCTGCGCAAAAGCTGTGATGGCAAGAAAGCCTATCACCGTGATTGCCGTTAATACCCGACGCATTTAGTTTTACCTCCAAGGCCGCGCCCCAAGGCGTTACGGATGCACCTTACCCCCGACTACAAAGGCTTATCCCGGCCAAATCCTTGCAGTCTTCCAAAAGCCGCTGATCTAGATAACCGATATTGTCCCGCTTCACTACGGAGAAATCAAGTACGGAATAATAGACGCAATATCGGACGCTTAAGTTTCATTTTGTTATGGGGTTGTAGCGGGACCAACCTTTGCATCGACGAAACCGAAAGGGAACTGCACGCCGTCACCCTGGATGGCGCGAGAGGCGGAAAATAGAAAGGCCCAACCGCTGGGGTTGGGCCAGGAAATTGTACAAACGGATGCTGTTGTTTACCCGACCTTCGTAACTTTGTCGGCCTGAGGTCCCTTTTGCCCCTGGATAATCTCGAACTCAACTGTGTCGCCTTCTTGCAAGGTCTTAAAGCCCTCACCCTGGATGGCCGAGTAATGCACGAAAACATCAGCTCCGCCGTCCTGGCCGATGAAGCCATAACCCTTGCTGTTGTTGAACCATTTTACTTTACCTTGAAGTCTTGCCACTTGCACCCTCCTTGATTCGTCTTTACGGGCGCCGCGCGGACAATGTAGCCCAAAATGGAAAAAGCCGGGATCCCGCTGGACCTCGGCTGCTCCTTACTTGCGCATATCTGGCGGACACCTCGCTGACTCCTTGACTTAACATATATATCGCAGGGCGTACTTGTCAAGAGAAATGTTGATCGAGGGTCAATCTGACGCTGGGTAAAGTGGGGCTCAAATTGCCCGAACGGGGCAGCGGATCGGTAGGTGGACCGCGACTGCGACCTCTGACAGTCTATTACTAATTAGATTTTAGATAATTTGTGGAGTATTAACCACATAAGTCCCAGTAGAGTTTTGCCGTCGCGGATTTCCTTGGAGCGGATCATTTTGCTCAACTCGATCAGGCTGAAGTGCCCGACTTCGAGGTTTTCGTCGGGGTCGGGTTGGGCTTGGGCCTGTGTCAGACCGGTCGCCTCGACCAGGAACATTCTCTCCGTCAGGATTCCGGGGCTAGGGAAGAAATCGAATAAGAGCCGGCATTTTGCCGCCCGATACCCTGTTTCTTCCAAGAGTTCGCGCCGCGCGGCAGCAAGGGGTTTTTCTCCAGGCTCCAGGCCGCCGGCGATCAATTCCCAGAGGAACTCTCTGGCCGGATAGCGGTACTGCCTCACCATGACGATGCGGCCGTCGCTCGCGTGCGCCAGGATCACCACCGAGCCCGCGTGATGCACGACCTCGCGCACCGCCTTCACACCACCCGGCTCGATGATGTTATCGACTTTCAGTTGGATGACGCGGCCGTTGTAAATTTCTCGGCTTTCGAGCACGCGAACTCGCTTAGACATGAGAATATCTTCTCCTGCGTTTCGCTCTCCTGAAAATCACGCCCGGCCTCGTCATTCCCGCCAAAGCGGGAATCCATTGTGTTCCGGGCCAACAATGGGCCCCCGCTTTCGCGGGGGCGACGCCCCAGAAGATCTTCGTTCCTTAGGCTGGGCCGCAGGCCCATGGCCCCTCGGGGCCATGCTAGCACAGAGCGCCGGTATTGGAGTAAACTAACTTTCATGAAGATCACGGCTTTGATTGTTGACGATGAACAGCCCGCCCGAGACGAACTGGGATACTTGCTGAAAGAGTTTTCGGACGTGGAGGTCGTGGGGCAAGGGAAGAACGGCGTGGAAGCCCTAAGCCTGATCCGCGAATTGAGTCCCCAGGTGACTTTTCTGGATGTTCAGATGCCCGGGCTGGACGGCTTCGGGGTGATTAAGAAGCTGCTCGAAAAGAAGATCCGCCTTCCTTTTTTCGTCTTCGCGACGGCTTATGACAACTACGCAGTGCAGGCCTTCGAGGTGAACGCTCTTGACTACTTGTTGAAGCCCATCGCCA
Source organism: uncultured Acidobacteriota bacterium (assembly GCA_963838915.1). Taxonomy (GTDB): domain Bacteria; phylum Acidobacteriota; class Terriglobia; order UBA7540; family UBA7540; genus CAVROP01. Next base: position 27,109 of record CAWIUZ010000054.1, on the reverse strand, counting down.
AACCGCGTTTGGAGAAAGCTATTGTCAAGTTGCGCCATATGATTGAGACCACCGCGCCGACCTATGAGAAGCTCGACCGGCTGGTGCAGATGATCGAGGATCGCCCCGCAGCGCAAAAGAACAAGTTGGTAGTGAAGAGCCAGGGACGCTTGTTCCTGGTCAATGCCGAGGAAGTTATCTTCGCAACCATTGAAGACGGGGTCATTAGTATTTGCACGCGCGACCTCGAGGGGATCTCCAACTTCCGCACGGTGGAAGAGCTTCAGGGCAGTCTCGATCCCAAGGTTTTCTGGCGCGTTCACCGCTCCTACCTGGTGAACGTAAACCACATCAAAGAGGTTGTGCCCTGGTTTAAGAGTTCCTATCAGCTCAAGATGCAGGATCGCAAGCAAACTGAAATCCCCGTCTCTCGAGCCCAAACCCGCAAGCTGCGCGAGTTTCTTAACTTATAAGCGCACCTTATGGGAATCCCAGCCGCGGCTCTGTCCATTCTGAGCGATGTGAAGAATCCCTGCAGCTGCCGCCGCTTCGAACTGCGGAGTTCTGCTCTGCAAAGGTGTAGGGGTAGGGCTTGCCCTACCCAATTCATTAGGGGCGGCAAGCCGTCCCCCTACAAGCGGGAAGAGAAGGGAAACCATTTTCCGCACCGAGTTACAACACCGCGGTCTCCTCGATCAGCCGGCCTTCGGCAAAGCGATTGAGACTTAGCGTGTGCGGATCGATAACGTCCGACGTCCCTTTCAGAATCAAATCCGCCAGAATCTTTCCGGTTGCGGGCGAGTGCATTACCCCGTGGCCGCTGAACCCGTTGGCGAGGTAAAGGCCGGGAACTTCGGGAACGGGGCCCAGGATCGCATGATGGTCAGGCGTCATTTCATAGAGGCCGGCCCAGCCCCGTGCCGGATTCACTTGCAGGTTTTCAAAGCAGGGCACTCGCTCTACAGCGCGAGTCAGGATTTTCTCGATGAATGACGAATCGAAACTCGTCTTGAATCCCGGCTTCTCCTCCGGGTCACTCCATGCCAGCAGCAATCCCAGTCCTTCCGGGCGGAAATGGAAACCCGTGGCCATGTCGATGGTCATGGGCGCCTGGTGCGAGATTGGAGGAAACGGCTCGGTGGGGACGAGCATGCGGCGCAGAGGCTCAACCGGCAATTCGACGCCGACCATGCGCGCCACCTCCGCTGCCCAAGGCCCGGCGGCGTTCACTAAAGTACGCGTCTCGACGCGTCCTCGCCCGGTCTCGACACCGGCCGCACCCCGCTCATCTCGCAGAATAGCAGTGACCTCGACGCCTTTTTCAATGCGGGCGCCGCGCTCCACCGCCCGAGCCGCAAATCCCGTCATCACGCTGTAGGGGTCCACGAATCCGTCGGTCGAGCAAAAGCTGCCTCCTACTACATCGTCAGCCCGCAGTTGCGGCAAGATTCGCACAACGTCCTGAGCTGACAGCAATTCGCAGCCTTGGAAGCCCAACTCAACTTGCTTCGCTCGGTTCGTCGAGAGGTATTCGAGGTGTCTCTCTGAGCTCGCGACAAACAGATAGCCCTGGGCCCTGTAGCTCGATGGGTGCCCGGTCAACTCCTCGAAACGCGCCAGAAAGGGGATCGAGTACAGAGACATCTGGATATTGACCGCCGTGGCAAACTGAGCTCGCACGCCGCCCATGCTCTTGCCCGTTGACCCCATCCCCTGATGTGCTTCGCGCTCCAGCACCAGAACGTTGCGGCAGCCTTGATCGGTCAAATGATAGGCGATACTTGAGCCAACTATCCCGCCACCGACAATGACCACATCGGCTGATTTGGTCAATGGCCCCCTTTCGTCTTCTTCAGATTCCTGCCCTGGGTTGCTTCGCCCGTTCTCTCATATCAACATTACAGCAGAAATCTGAGGTTGCCAAAAGGGGCCGGAGGGTGGCGTGTTGTCCTAACCGAACTTTCGCAGTTGAGGGCATATTGAAGTCGTAAGTGTTTTCTTTTCATCAAAGCGATCTTGCAGGTCGGCACTACATTTTCAGCCTCGGCGACTGGGGCTGGGCAGCCTCCTGGGGGGCCTTGATCCGGGGTGGGGGCTGGGAAGGCAAGGTGAGGTTAAGCTGGTGCAGCATCAACGACTGATCCGGTTCTGGCTGGGTGTAGCGGGGCATGATCAGCCAACGACCGTCGGTGGTGGGCAGGCAGACATCGAGCATCTGCAGGGTGGCCAGTTTTTCCAGCACCGCGCGGGGCGTCAGGCCCGGCGCTAAGGCGGCCAGCCGTTGCTTGAGGGTCACCGAAAGGGCGTAGGCCAGGAAGGCCACGAAGATGTGGGCTTCCACCCGCTTCTCCACCTGGTGATAAATCGGACGCAGTCCCAGTTCGCTCTTCAAGGTTTTGAAGGCCGCTTCAATCTGGGTCAGTTGGATATAGCGTTCCCAGAGTACTTCCGGGTTCTCCCCCACCAGGTTGGAGCGCAACAGATAGTGTCCGTCGCGAAGCTCCGCCTTCCGCAACTTCTCTTTGTGCAACTGGAAGGTGAACGTCTGGGGGGTGACTTCCTCCCCCTCTCGAGGCAAGCGCAGGGATACGAAGCCGAAGGCTCGCCCCGCTTGCTTCTTGGCCGCCCCGATGCGCAGCAGCAGTTGATCCCGCGCCGGAGCACTCCGGCGCAGCTTGCGCAAGGTCCTCAACAACCCCACCAGCTTGCGCCGTCGGATCGCACGCTCCTTGGCTCGCCGCCCTGCACTCTTGGCCAGCACATAGAGCTCGCCGTCCTCCGCGAACAACTTCACCTCCACCGACTCGCGCACCTTCTGCCAGGGCAATTCCAGCCACTGCTTTTCGTACTGCTGAATCTTGCCCCGCGGCGTGCCCACCAGATAGAACATCTCCCGCCCCGGCTGGCGCATTTCTTCCAGCACCTCTTCGCTGGGAATTCCTCGGTCCATCACCCACACCCGCCGCGCCCGTCCGTACTGCGCTTCGATCTGGGCCAGAAAGCCCCGCAGCGTCGTGCGGTCCGAGGTGTTGCCCTCCATCACTTCGTAAGCCAGCGGAAATCCCTCCGGCGTCACCACCAGCGCGATCACCACCTGCCGGCAGTCGCCCCGGTGATCTCGGCTGTAGCCGTGCTTCGCTTTGGGAATCTCCTCGCCTTGGCCCTCGATATAGGTGCTCGTCAGGTCGTACAGCAAGACGTCGAAGCGCGCCTGGAAGAGGTCTTGCCAGCGTTGCCGCAGGTGATCGAACAACGCCGCCTTGTGCTCCACGATGCGATCCAGACAGCGATACAGCCGATCCTTCTCGGCCACCGCGAAGCCGCTGCCTAATAGATCTCCCATGGCGCTCTGGTCAAATCCTTGCCGGTGCAAACGGAACTCGCTGCCCGGCGCGATCAGCCGGCTCACCACGAGCAACTCCAACACTTTCGCCCACGGCACTTCCTCGCGACCGACCTCCAGCCGCCCTCCCCAAAACGCCCCCAGTCCCAACTGCCGCCACAGCTCGCAGCCCAGCCAGTAGTTCCCAAACGCCCGCGGCCGCCGCAACTCCATCTCCCGCAACTTCACCTGCACGCCATCCAGCGCGTCGGCGGGGATCGCACAATCTTCTGGAAACAAGCTCAGCGTGCGGGCCCGCTGCTCAGCTTCATCAAATACCTCCAACCTCTGTCGCCAGGCCCCCTGCTGGCGGTCATTGATCTCTCCCAAAAACAAAACCTGCCGCTGCACCACCCGCCCCGAACGCACCCGGCGGTTCTCCACCACACTCCAGTAGCGGTGCTCCTTGCCGTCCTTGCATCGACGTTTGCTGCGCAGAAACATCGTCAGCGCGCATCCTGACAGCTTCCTGCAGCATTTGTAAAGAGGGTAGGTCGGCACTACAACGGCCTTCTGAAAAGCCAGCTTTGATGGATAAGAGGTTAGACCGATAGGGAGGTCAACTTTCCCTCACAAATGTGCGGAACTGCGAAGGTGAGGCTAATTTGAACGTAGCGCCGACCGTAACTGAGGATTGCGGAATTAGGTGGCATTACCCCCTCACCTCCCCGGCCCCTCTCCCCCAAGGGGGCGAGGGGAGAAATAACCCGAGTTTATGCCCTCGCCCCCTTGGGGGAGAGGATGTCCGTCAGCCGACGGACAGGTGAGGGGGTTGGTCCGTCACTATTATGTAACCCTCAGTAGGTGGGCAGGTGCCCCGAAAGGTCGGGGCGCTACGCCGGAACCAGAACACTACCGACGGTGGGATGCGATTCGAGTTCTAAGGCGCTGTCGCCGACGCGTGGGAGGTGCTGCGCACGAACTCTTCAAAACGCTCAGGTGTCACGAGACTGTGAAGGAGCCGCCGCCGCTCCTCGCAGCCCAGTGGGAGCGTGAGCAGATGCCGGCGCTCGCGGCCGAGCGCCTCCACCCACTCTTCGTATTCATGCCCGAACTGCTGCTCGAGGTCCCGGCGAAGGCGCTGGGCCAACGCCGGACTCTGGCCGTTGGTCGAAATCGCGATCTGAAGTTCCCCCCGATTTACCACTGCCGGGTAATAGAAGTCACATCTGGGGGGATCGTCGACTACGTTGCACAAAACGCCGTGCCGTTGCGCTTCGTGGTAGATCGTGTCATTCAATTCGCGTAACGGTGTCGCCACCACAACAAGAAACCTGCCGTTGAGGTCGGCAGGTTCGAAGCGGCGCGCCTGCCAGTCTATCTTGCCGGCACGAGCCCATTGCATTACGGTTGGTGTTGCCTCCGGAGCTACGACCTTGACAGCCGCTCCCGCCGCCAACAGACTTTCAATCTTTGCCTCGCCAACCCCACCTGCGCCCACCACCAGACACGGGCGGTTCGTTAGTTTCAAGAACATTGGGAATAGGCTCACGCAGGCCTCCTGAAATGTGGGGCTAGGATTGAGTCCCCTAAAAAAGAAAAACCGTCGTGATATGTCACCCTGAGCGCAGCGAAGGGTCTCTGCAGTCGTCGTCCGCTCGCAAACTGCGGAGATGCTTCGCTGCGCTCAGCATAACAACCTCTCCTGGTTGCGTCTTACCTGATTGAGCAGATCGGCAGTTTGCATTAGGCATTACGACCTGCCGACTGCCCGCTGCCTACTGCCTACTGCCTGTCTCCCGCCGCATGCAGACCGCATTCGGTTTTCGCGAAGCCTGACCAGCGCCCGGCCCGGGGGTCCTCCCCCGCCTGCACAGGGCGCGTACAATGGGTGCAGCCGATGCTCGGATAACCCTGGTCGTGAAGAGGATTGTAGGGAATGTCGTGCGACCGGATGTAGTCCCAGACCTCGCCCCATTTCCAGTCGGCCAGGGGGTTGAATTTAATCAAACCAAACTTAGCATCCCACTCGAGTTTGTGCGCATTGGCGCGGGTCGGAGCCTGGTCGCGACGGATGCCTGTGACCCAGGCGTCGAGTTCCCCGAGCTTGCGGGTGAGCGGCTCGACCTTGCGGATGTTGCAGCACCGGTCGGGCTGACGGCTCCAAAGCGCCTCACCGAACGATGCAGCCTGCTCCTCAGGTGAGAGGCGCGGCCTCGTCCGCTCCACTTTGATTTTATAACGACGCTCAATGTCATCTATCAGTACATACGTTTCGCGAAACAGGAAGTCGGTATCCAACGTGAAAACGCGGAAGTCTCGACCCGCTTGGGCGGCGAGGTGAATCAATACGACATCTTCAGCGCCGAAACTCGATGCAATGGCAACTCGTGGGCTGAATCGTTCCAGGGCAAAACTCACCAGCTCGGCAGCGCTCGAAGCCTCCGCCTCCGCTTGGGCCAGGCCGACTTCTTCAAGAGTATTACTCATTCATTTCCTCCATTCGATGTAAAGTCATTTCGAGGCGCCGTTGCCGACCCGGAGGCCGGCGCTACACCTCGTGTCTTATGCGAACAGCAGCCGCACACCGATGACGGTAGTTGCAGCGGCGATGCCGCGTACGAACCAATGGCGCGAAATCCAGCGCGATAAGAGGCTCCCCAAAAGCACGCCTGGCAGCAAGCCCAGGAGAACCTTGCCGAAGAGTTCCGAATTGAATTCTCCGAGCTTGAAGTAGAACCCGACGCTTAAGGCGCCCACCGCCGCCCCGAAAAGATTGCTCACCGCCGCCATTTGAGGCACTTCCCAGTCTGTCGTCGAGGCTAAAATAGGGGTTAGCAGACTCCCTGAGCCTGCTGAAGTGAGCGCCTGAAGAGTGCCAACGACGAACCCGATAGGAAACAACAAAACCCGGCTCCTGCCATCTCTCGTCAGGCGCCGGCCGCGAGCGCGATTAATCTTGAGCATCGCGACCGCAGCCAGTATAAGCATGACGGCAAGCGCCCGCTTCAGCCAGATATTGAAATCGATATGGCTGGGCAGCAACACGGCAGAGGCAAAGCACCATGCCAGCGCCACGCCCGCAGCCCCTCCGGCCAGCAGTGTCCAGACGCCCCCTCCCGGCCAGTGGCCAAGACGTTCGTGCACTGCGGCGCCGAACAGCTTTGACACCACGGAGACACCCAACCCCGTCCCCACAGCAACGGCAGGACTGTAGCCGGCCAGAATCAGCAGCGGCGTCACGATCAGCCCGAGACCTGCGCCCGTGGAGCCAATGAGCACTCCACCCGCGGTTCCTATCAAGAATTCAAACATGGTTGGTAGTCTCTCCCACTTCGATACTTCGAGGGCGACGGCCTGCGCCGACCCCGCCCGATTATCCTTCGACGCCGTGCGGGACGCGTCCGGGCGACGGATCGCGGGTCACGGCCACTACCTCGCTGCCGGCCAGAAAGGTGCGAAGTCCCTCGTCACTGTAGCGAGCGAAAAACTGGCGCAGGTTTTCGCCAGAAAGGCGCCTCTCGAGATACACACGAAGCAGTCGTTCGATGGCGTCCGGAACCTCGATTGCCGTGCAGCGATAGCCGGTGGGGCGCGCGAAGGCCTGATGGCTACCCACAGACCCTCCGACACAGAAATAATAGGCATCCGTCAGCTTATTGTCCACCTTCATCTTTTTGCCCTCGATGCCTATGTCGGCAATCCAGTGCTGGCCGCAACTGTTGGGACAGCCGGTGACGTGGAGCCGCAACGGCTGATCGAACTGCGGCAAGCGCTCCTCGAGTTCCTCGACCAGCCAGCGCGTGAAGCTTTTGGTTTCTGTTATAGCCAGTTTGCAGAACTCCGTGCCCGTGCAGGCAACGGCGCCGCGCGCGAAGCTTGACCCGCCCGGATGCAAACCTATGGCGTCCAACTCTCGCGCCAACTCGGCCGCTCGAGGGTCGGGAACATTGGCGATCAGCAGATTCTGCATGTTGGTGGTTCGCAGTTCGCCGGAAGCAAAATGGTCCGCAAGCTCGGCAGCGGCGCGTAGCTGTTCGGCTCGGATGCGGCCGCGCAGCACTTCCGCGCCTACGTAGCTGTAGCCAGGCTGCTTCTGGGGGTGAATCCCAACGTGGTCGCGATAGACGTCAGCGGGTGGATTTTCTTCCACCATCGGATCCAGCTTGAAGCCAATGCGGCGCTCGAGCTCCGCCTGGAAACTTGCCTTGGTCCAGCCGTGGCGCAGGAAAAGATACTTCAAACGCGCGCGCTCCCGATTCTCACGCAACTCGCCGGCGTCGCGAAAGATCTCGGTCACGCCCTGTATCACAGGAATTACCTGGTCCCAGCGCACAAACGCATCCAGGCGCTGGGCAAAGGCAGGCTCAGACGAAAGTCCGCCTCCGACTCGAAGCGAAAAGCCGACTTCGGGATGCCCGTTCAAGTTGCGGGTTGTAGCCGTTAAACCGACATCATTGATTTCAGGATAGGAACACCACACGCGGCAGCCAGTGATGCAGACCTTGAATTTACGCGGCAGATTGTAATACGCCGAACTCCCGACCAGCAGGCGCGTGGCTTCCATCACCAGGGGCGAGGCGTCGCACACCTCATCACCGTCGATCCCGGCCAGCGGGCAGCCTGTAATGTTTCGGGCGTCATCGCCGCAAGATCCCTTGGTGGTGAGCCCCGCCCGCCACAGCATTTCCAGCATGTCCGGGAGCGACTCGATGCTCACCCAGTGCAACTGCACGTTCTGCCGCACCGTGAGGTCCGCCAAGCCGCGTGCATACCGCTCCGAAGCCTCCGCGATGGCCCGGACCTGCTGCGACGTCAACAGGCCGTTGGATATGCGGATCCGCACCATGAAGTACGGTACAGCCTTCCCTTCGCCGCCCTTGCCGCCCACCACGCCTGCACCATCGCCCTGAGTGTAGACGCCCCAGGGGCGGAAGTAGGTGCTGAGCCACTCTGCGGGGATTGACTCGTACCCGTTGCGGGCAAACTCGCGGATTTCGTCAAGTCGCTCCCAGGCGTTCTTCTCCCGCTTCAGCCGCTCGGCACGCTGGGTTTTCGTTTCCTGGCCAATCGTGGCCATTCCTTACTCCTTTCCTTCTCCGGTATGCCCCGAAAACAAAAAAGCCCACCCGCCGTCATCTGGCGAGTGGGCTTTGACCTCCCAATCTTGGGTTATCAGGCTCTTACTTCATGCGCGCCCCGCCGCCAGACGACACGTGGATGTGGCAACAACAGATGCACGCGTTTTGGCAGCAGAGCTTCATTTCGCTTTGGGCCCGCGGCGTTTGCTCAAATCGCGGGCTAGCCCTCGAAAGGACAATATGCCTCAATCAGTACTATTTTGTCAAGATGGCAAATTTTTATCACAATCATAAGTGTTTCTTTCACCACGGAGGGACGGAGACTCCGAGCAAAGCGTTCCGGACTTTTCAATCGGCTGCGTTCAGACTTCTGAAATACCCTTCGATGGCTCGTACCAACGCAGGGATAGTGGATTCCGATGCTTCTATCGTTACAACGAGTCCTAGCGTTGTGACTGTTTTCGACGTGATCGGCCCAATCGAGGCGATAGCGACGCCGCCGAGCAATTCGCTCACTCTTTGTTCGCCCGCGAGTCTAGCGAAGTTAGACACGGTTGATGAACTGGTGAACGTAATTACATCCGGGGCCGGGGAGAGCAGGCGCTGCAGTTCGCCGGGGGAGAGCTTGGGAACAAAGGTCTCGTAAGCTTCGACGACTTCCACATGCGCGCCCTTTTCGGTCAGCACGCGCGGAAGTATGTCGCGAGCCACTTTGGCGCGAGGGATCAGAAAGGCCCTACCGTGAAGGTCGCGATTGCCGAGCGCTTCGAGCAGACCTTCTGCTGTGTATTCGCCAGGCACGATCTCAGCTTTAGCGCCGCTCGCTAATAGCTCAGTCGCGGTAGCGGGGCCGATGGCCCCGATGATGACGCCCTTCAGGTCGCGCACATCTCGCCCGCACGCATTCAGCCGGCGAAAAAAACTGCGCACCCCGTTCGCGGAGGTCAGGAGCAGGTAATCGAACTGCCCCAGGCGCCGGATGGCAGAATCGAGCGGTTCCCACGAGGCGGGGTCGCGAATTTCGATCGTCGCAACTTCAACGACCGCCGCGCCCAGCGCTGTTAACTGATCCCTTAACACGCCCGCCTGCTCGCGGGTGCGGGTAATCGCGATTCGCTTTCCCGAAAGTGGCCGTGCGTGATCGGGAGATCGGGAGATCGGGTGATCGGGTGATCGGGTGAGCTGAGAATCGGAGGCATCGCCGCCGCGGAGTTGCCCGGATGCCGCCCGAGACTTCTGTTTGTCTTCGCTAGGTCTTTCGGTCATCTGATCAGCCACTCGCTCACTTTTGTTCACCCGATCACCCGATCATCTGATCTCCCGATGGATAGGATCTCTCCTGCGCCCTTCTCGATCAGGTCCTCGGCCACCTCCGCTCCCAGGCTTTCGGGGTCTCCCTCGAAACCGCTTGCGGCGGCGCGGATCAAGCGGCTTCCGTCAGTGGCGGCGACGACACCCCGTAAGTGTAACTGTCCTTCCTCGAAGTTCGCGTGGGCGGCAATCGGAACCTGGCACCCTCCTCCCAGTCGCAGCAACATGGTGCGTTCGGCTCGGACGGCCAGGTGTGTCAGAGGGTCATCGAGCGGCGCCACCGCGTGCGCCAGTTCCGCGTCGCTCTGACGGATCTCAATCGCCAACGCGCCTTGCCCAACGGCGGGGCAGATTTGCTCGAAGCTGAAGTAAGCAGTGATGCGTTCCCTCAGTCCAAGCCGGTGGATTCCCGCCGCCGCCAGAACCAGCGCGCCGTAATCGCCGCTTTCAAGTTTACGGAGGCGCGTGGTCAAGTTGCCACGCACGGGGACCAATTTCAGATCCGGCCAGAGCCAACGGACCTGAGCCTGCCGGCGGGGGCTGCTGGTGCCCACGCACGTGCCGGGCGGAAGCTGCTCGAAAGCGATCGAGCCGGCAGAAATGAGCACGTCACGAGCATCTTCGCGGGGCGGAACTGCAGCGAGAATCAGGCCACCCGGTAGAGTGGTGGGGAGGTCTTTGAGGCTGTGAACCGCGAGGTCGACTTGGCCGGACAGCAAGGCCTCCTCGATTTCTTTGATGAACAAGCCTTTGGTTCCCGCTTCAGCGACTATTTGAGCGAGCGAGGCAGGGAGCGGTTCAGTGGGCGCATAACTTTGCAGCTTGTCGCCGCTCGTGCGGATGATTTCAATGGAGACCTGGTGGCCGGCCGCTGTGAGCCGGTCCCTTACCCAGTTGGCCTGCCAAAGCGCCAATTGACTGCCGCGAGAACCGATCACGATGTTCATAAGTCAGGATCCAGGATTCAGGAGTCAGGATTCAGGAGTCAGGAGTCAGAAGAAAGATCCGTGTCGTTGCAATTGGCAAGACTCCTGACGCATGTCGCGAGAGTTGCCCTGGTAGCGCACGATCGAGTGATCCCTGGGCGCTACCTCGTTCCGATTTTCTCCTGAATCCTGACTCCTGAATCCTGACTCCTGCTTATCACTTGTCACTCGTCACTGCTCTTAAGCCCGAAGACCTTTCGGACGAACTTCACCAGATCGACCTGTTCGGGCTGGCCCGCGCCGCTCTTAAGTTCTGTGATGGGTCCGTGCAGAATCTTGTTCATGATTCCGCGCGTGAGGGCATCGACAGCCTGACGTTGTTCCGGGGTCAGATTACCCAGGCGGCTGTTGTAGCGCTCTATTTCACCGGCGCGGATGGCGTCCAGCCGGTCCTCAAGCGCCACGATGGTGGGCACAAGGTCACGCGAAGCGAGCCGGCGCATGGTCTTCTGCACTTCCTCCGTTACAATCTCCTCGGCCCAAACGGCCTCTCGCGCGCGCTGCCGCTTGTTGGCCTCCACCACTTGTCCCAGGTCGTCGATATCGTAGACGAAAGCATTGTCCAGTTCGTTAACCCGGGGATCGACATCGCGAGGGACAGCGATATCCACGAAAAACACCGGCCGGTTCCGGCGGGCAGCCAGGATTTTCGCAGCGTGGTCCTTGGTGATGACGTAACCCGGGGCGCCCGTGGAGCTGATGACGATGTCAGCTTTCGGCAGCTGGTCGAAGAGTTCTTCGAACGGGACTGCGGCGCCGCCAAAGGCCGCCGCCAACTGCACGGCGCGCTCATAAGTGCGATTGGCGACATAGATGGCGCTGGCCCCGCTGCTAATAAGGTGCTTGGCGGCAAGCTTGCTCATCTTGCCCGCGCCCACCACAAAAATGGACTTGCCTTCGAGACTGCCGAAAATCTTCTTGGCCAATTCGACCGCGGCGTAGGAGACAGAAACGGCGGCGCTGCCAAGCGCGGTCTCGCGTCGCACGCGGCGTGCCACAGCCAGCGCCTGGTTGACAATCTCCTGAAGGTTGCCGTTCAACCCGCCCGCTTCACGCGCCAGCGCATAAGCGCGCTTGATCTGGCCGAGGATTTGAGGCTCTCCCACGATCATCGAATCGAGACTCGCGGCCACGCGGAAGAGGTGGCGCACGACTTCCTGCTGCTGGTAGCGGTAAAAGAATCGCTCGTAGGGGCCAAGGTCGAATTGGTGGTGGTCGGCCAGGAATTGCTGCATGATCGGATCAGCATTGACACTGTCTTCAGCCGAGGTCACGATTTCGATACGGTTGCAGGTGGAAAGGATCAGCCCTTCGCGAATGCCCTGACGATGCATCAGGTCGGAGACCGCTTGCGCCAGGCGCGCTTCGGGGATGTGCATCCGTTCGCGGACCTCGACTGACGCGGTGCGATGATTGATGCCAATGAGAGCTAAATTCATGCGAAGAATTTCAAATTTGAGATTTCAGATTTCAAACTCAAGATCCCCGGCCCGAAATCCCAAAATTCAACGTCTGCCAACAGCCAATTGCCCGCAGCCCACTCCCCACTGCCCACTGCCTACTGCCTACAGCCCACTGCCTACTGCCTACTGCCCACTGCCTACTGCCTACTGCCTACTGCCTTCCCCCCTACGGTCCCTGCCGAAGTGTGGGCACATAGCCATGCGGTCCACTCAGCAGGCTCGCGCCCAGGAAAGTCACCATGATGGCGGCAAAACCGAAGATCGCAATATAGGCTGCCCGGCGGCCTCGCCAACTGCCGCTCACGCGAGTGGAAAATAGCACGAGGTATATCAACCAAGTCAGCAGGGAGGCCAGGATTTTCGGGTCGAATTCCCAAGGGCCCTTCCAGGTGCGGCTGGCCCAGACGAAGCCGGTCAGAATCCCGACCGTCAGGAGGGGAAGGCCGAATAACAACGATCGGTAGTAAAGCTCATCGCAGAGTTCCAGTGACGGCAGACGGTAATAGAACGCCCGGGGAATCCGCGATTTCAGCTCTTTCTCCTGTATCAGGTACATGACCGCCGCGACAAAAGTGAGGAAAAGACCTGTGTAGCCCAGGATTATGGAGCCGATATGAACGGCCAGCCAGCCGCCCCGGAACGCCGACAAATCAAATGGCCGCTCCGGACGGAACGCTGAAATCAGTGTCAGCACAAAAACAAACGGCAGCATGAAAAGGCCAAGAGAAGTAATGCGATAACGCAGGTAGAGAAAGAAGAACGTCAGGGTCACCAGGAACGCGTAAAAGGATAAGGTGCTGCGGACATCGGTCACCGGCAAGCGGTGTATGCGCGCCGCCTCCCATACGATGGCCCCGGCGTGGGCCAGCAACCCCAGCCCCAGTGCCCCGAGGGAGGCAGAGGAAATCGTGGGGCGGCGGTTGACGACCGAAGGGATGAGCAGAATTGTCCCTAACCCGTAAAGAACCAGGGCGACCCAGAGAAGTGCAACTTGCATAAAGGCCTCAGGCTGAAAGTCGAGAAGTTGAGAGTCAAGAGTCGACAGTCGAAAGTCCAGAGACGAATCCTGTCTCTGGACCGCGACAATGAAACAAGCCTCAGATTCGGAATTATAGCACCGGCGGCCTTTCCCTTGGGTCAGGGTTGTTCACCCGATCTCCCGATCATCCGATCACCCGATCAGTGCAGTTGCTCCTCCGCGGCGATCGCCTCCAATTGGACCATCTGCGGTTGCTTGTCCTCGATGCGGACTCGTGTGCCGCGCGCCTCAAAAGCTTCGAAAAAGTCAGGATCAATGTAGTTAGTTCCTGGCACGAACTCCCAGGCGAACAGCTTGTAGTCTCCCGGCGGCAAACCCAACAGTGAGAACCGGCCCAGACCGTCGGCCGTCTTCATGCTGTACATTTGGTCTTGGTCTCGATAGGGCGGATCGGGTACCAACACCACTATCGCTCCCGCAACGGGATTCTGGTCGCGCACCACGGTGCCGTCCACGCGCCCGCCATCAGGGGAGAGTGTGATCTCCAGCGGGGACAGAGATTGGCTGCGGCCGACGGTCAGCCCGGAAAGCAGCACCTCGGTCCGCCCTTGCTGCGCCGATTTGACATAATATTCCTCTGGAAACCCGAAGACGCGCACTCGATAGTTTCCGTCGAACACGCTCGGAATTACGAAGGTTCCATCCGATTTAATGCTCGCGCTGTCGCTGCCTGTCGTGTTGTCCGTGGATTGCAACAGCAGGCCCAAGCGTGTGAAATCGATTTGGCCGCCGCCTTCGACGCGGAACCTGCCCGCGATCGTCGTGGGGCTGGCCAACAGCACGGTGAGATCATCGAGGTTGGCGCTACTGACATCGACCGGGACCTTCGCGCCGAGTTGCCGCCTGCCATCATTCCAAAAGGCGACGACGTTATACGGCCCGGGCGGAACGGCGCGAATCTCGAAGTCGCCGGAGTCGTCCTGCACGGGGCTGGCGTAGTTTCCGTAATTCGAGAAGGAGTAGTTCCCCTCGGCGGAACGCGGTATGAGCGAAACCATAATGCCCCTCAGCGTTTTCAGAGGGGCATCCACCGTGACGCGCCCCCGCACCACGACGGCGTGCGCCTGACGGAGGTCTACATCGACGCCGGAAGTTTCGGAGCCGGGCTCAACCTCGACTACAGTGGCTTGCGAGGAATCCGCGGTGCTGGGATGAAAGGTGGGCAAGTAGACCTGCTCGGTGGGCTGAGCCGGGCTGAATTCCGGGGGCTGATAGGTTGCGGCCACGAGGTACTTCCCTCGCTGCAGTCCCCAGATGCGGTACTCGCCGAGGTCATTGGTCTGCTCGGAGCCCGATTCTCCGACCGACCGGTGAGCGCCTGAGCCGCTCACGCGCATCGCCCTGACTTGTGCCGACATCACAGGTTGGCCGTCTTCGTCGAAGACGGTCCCCGTGATGACACCCGGAGGCACCAGGCGGAAAGCAAGCCCGCGGGTGTACTCCCCAGGCGAGAGGTTGAGGATTCTCGTTTGGGAGCCTGCTTTGCCGTTCTCGGCGGCCTGCTCTACGTATCCGTTCCCCGATGCATAGATCGCGTATCGGCCTGGCGCAATGTCGCGAATTATGAACCGGCCGTTACTCTCTGTGACCGTTGAGTGTGATTGTTGGCCTCCCCTCAGAGGTGTAAGTTGAACTGTCACTCTTTTTATGCCTTCGCCGGTGGTGGACTTTACAACAATCCCCTCCACAGTGCAGAGGTCTGAGGATTGGGGATTCGACTTCTGAGCCGAGTTGAATTCCTGGCCCGCTGCAGCAGTAACACAAACCACAAGCAAACTCAGCACCCGGATGATCGGCATAGGAGCCTCTATTGTATCCGATGCGGCCGTGACAACCGGAGTTGACAGCGTCCGAGCCCGCCGATAACCGCCCCGCCGTAGGGGGACGGCTTGCCGTCCCCGCATTTCTGCTGGCCGCGACGAGGGCAAGCCCCCATAAGCGTTTACTTAACACCGCCAGAAGCGATGTACGTCCCGACGCCCGCTAGTACAGGCCCGGAGGGCCGTCAGAGAGTAGCCCACGGCGTGAGCCGTGGGACCGGGGGGCAACCCGTGGTTATCCGAGCCCCGGAGGGGCGACAGAGCTCCCAGCGTTAAGTCTGTCGCCCCTTCCGGGGCTGTGAGCATCAACGCGCCACGGGCCCCACGGCTCACGCCGTGGGCTACTATCTGCCGCCGCTCCGCGGCTCTAGAAGTCGCTGCACCTTAAGTGAACGCTTATAGGGCAAGCCCCACCCCTACACTGCCCTGCTCCCGCCGCGTGCAGGGCCGGGCACAAGGGCCGCCCCTACAGCCATGGTCAGTTGGGGATGGCTTGCTGTTCTCGTTGTGGTTTCACGGCAAGCATCAAGATTATCCCAACTGCAGATGCCAGCAGAAGCGTCGTCAACGTCGCGGTTACCGAGAGGTGGGAGAGTGCGCCCGCGACCGCCCCACCGGCAAAGCTGCCCAGGAATTGCGCCGTGTTGTAGAACCCGAGCGCCGACCCGTACGCGCCTTCGGGGGCGAGTTTGCTCACCATGCTAGGCAGGATCGGTTCCAGCCCAGTGAATCCGATATAGAAGAGACTCCCCGCGATGATCACCCCTGCAAGGTGGCTGGGGTCGAGGCCCAAGGCTTCGGGCCTGAAGAGCAGCAGAGAACTGGGGATGAAGGAACAGAAGGCCAGGGCGGCGAGAGGTCTCCCCCAACCGCGGTCCGCGCCCCGTGAGAACCCGAACATCGTGACGCCGCTGATCAACATCATGGGCAGCAGGAGAGCGTAATAGTGGTTTACTTTCACGTGATGTTGGCCGGTAACGATGAGGGGAAAATAGAAGAAAAAGGTGGCCATAAAAAAGTTCATCAGAAAGCCGCCCGCGGCAAGTCCCCGCAGAGAGTTGTTGGAGAGCACTCGCGACAGGGGCGCAGGGGCAGTGGACGAGGGAGGAGTCTCGGGAAGGTACCCGGCCAGCAAGAAGTCCGTTCCGAAACCCAGGAATCCGGTGAGCCAGAAAAGGAATGCGGTGCCCAAGATTCCGGCGAGAATTGGCCCGCCAATGATGCCGATGACGAAGGCTGCCCCGATGGGAATCCCCAAAACCGCCATTGCTGTGGACCTGCGTTCGGGCTCAATGAAGTCGGCCACGGTGGCAAACGCCACGGAAATGATGGCTCCGCCGCCCTGGACGAGGCGTCCAAAAATGAGCGCTCCGATCTGTAAGGGGTGTGGAAACCAGTGGGGGATGGCGCAGAGGAAAGAGCCCAGGCTGAACAGCGTCATGCCCAGCAGCAGCACCTTGCGGCGTCCAATGCGATCAGAAAGCCGGCCGAAGGGGATTTGCAGAATGGCCATGGTGAGGCCATAGCTGCCAAATGCGAATCCGACCAGAAAGCGGGAGCTTGTGAACTGCAGCCCGTAAAGCGTAAAGACGGGCAGGACCAGGAAAAGTCCCAACATGCGCAAGCCCACCACGCTGGCAAGCGCGGCCAGGACTTTCCGTTGCAAAGCTGTGAACGGCGGGCGGCTGGTTTTAGTGCGGGTAGTCATCTAAAAGCAGGAGTAAGGAGTCGAGATTCAGGAGTCAGGCTCCGGCAACCATGTGTCTCGGCGCAATCGTTTTGGCTAATTCCGGGGAGCGATCAACCACCCCCTACCCCCTACTTCACTAAGGAGGGGAATCTTCATTTTAACTCCTGACTTCTGACTTCTGACTCCTGCTCGTCACTCATCACTCGTCACTCGTCACTGTTCTTCCCGCAGCGCCTTGGCGGCGTTCACCACCGCTTGCATTTTGGCTACAGCCTCATCCGCGGTGCGCGTTTTCAGTCCGCAATCAGGATCCACCCAGATAGCTTCCTTGGGTAGAACCTCGAGGGCTTGGCGCAGGCGATGCTCGACGGTCGGATCGTCCTCGATCAGGTGCGAGTGGGAGTCCACGATGCCAAAACTGATGTCTTTGGTGTAAGTACGACGCTTGAACAGCTCGAGCATGGCAAGTCCGCTGTTGGACATTTCCAGATCGAAGTTGTCGACCGGCAGGTCCAGCATGCCCGGATAGATATTCTCGAAAGCCCCGTAGCAGATGTGGGAAATGAAGTACGCCGGCAGTCCATCGGTCATGATATGCATGGCTTCGATCGCCACCGGTAGTTCTTCGGGCCTTACGGAGATTGCAGGCTCGTCGATCTGGATGATTTTTGCTCCCTCATCGATCAAGGCCTGAACTTCGTTACGGAGTTCCTTCGCCAGCGCCACGCAGGCTGTACGCCTATCCGGGTAGTATTCAATAAATGACCAATCCATGATCGTGTAAGGGCCCGTCAACATGCCTTTCAAGGGCTTCGAGGTGATGCCCCGCGCATACTTCCACCACTCGAGGGTGATGGGCTCGTCCCAGTGAACCTCGTCGCTAATGATGGGTTTGTGGTAATAGCGGTTGCCGTAGGAGCGGACCAGGCCGCCGTCTTCAAATCCCGCCAGGTTTTCAGCGAAATAGGCCACCATATCGCCGCGGTACATCTCGCCGTCCACCAGCACGTCCACGCCGAGTTCTTCCTGTTTTCGAATCCAGAATTCCGTCGCCTGGCGTTCCGCCTTCTCGAGGGCGCCGCGCCGGATTTTGTTGCTGGCGAAATCCGCTCGCGCCTTGAGCAGGAAATCGGGTTTGGGAAAGCTTCCCACCGAGGTAATGGGGAAAAGCGGCAGGTCGATTCCCAACCCTTGCAGCTTGGCTCGGCTCATGAAGGGCTCCCAAGAAAAGTATTCCGGATGACGGCGAGCTGTTTTAGCTTTTGCCGCGCCCTGTCACGTGGAAGGTACTCGAGACCGCACGAAGGGCTGAGATAAGCTCGATTCAAACCAGCGCCGCGGGCCAATTCCTCAAGTTGCCGGGCCACGGCGGCGGGATCTTCCAAACGCGTGTTGCGCCCGTCCACAAGCCCCAACATCAGGGTCCGCGCCGTGCCGTTCGAGATGACTCTGTCGGCAAGTCCGGGGCTATAAGTGAAATCGAGCCCCAGGATGTCTACGGGAAGCGTTTGCAGTTGATCGTAAACGGCGGAGGGATCTCCGAAGTAGATCGACAGAGCCAGTTGCGCGGAATCCTTACTGCTCGCCACGGCGGTAAGGCATTGCTCGAAGCGCGGGAAATCATCGACGTGCTGCAGCAGGGCCGGCTCCTCGATCTGGATCACTGTGGCTCCGGCTGCCGCCAAGGCGGCGACTTCAGCCGCCAGCGCGGCGGTATACCCTTCGAGCATTTGTTCAAAACCACTCGACGCGCCGTTCTCCCCTACGGAGAAGCGGGCCAACGTGTACGGGCCCGTCAGAACTGCCTTCACCGGGCGCGCTGATTTCTCCTGCGCAAACCTGAATTCTTCGAGAAGCAAGGGCTCCGTTCGCTCGGGCCTTGCCTCGACAACCGGTTGCCGGAAGTAGAGGTTTGTATCAAAGAACCTCAACAAGCCGTTCACCCGCACACCGGAAAGTTTGCCGGCAAGGTGTGAGATCGGATCGGCCCAGCGGATTTGGCCGTCGGTCACGAGGTCCACCCCCACCTCGGTTTGCTCGGCCAGGGCCAGCTCCGTCATACGGTCCTGGGCGGCGCGAACCGCCTCGTCCGTTTTCTCACCCTTATCATGTTGTGCAATGGTGCGCCGGAGGAGTTGATGTTCCGGGTCGTCGCCGATGCGAGGGTAACTGCTGTGGTTGCACAGCGCCAGTTCCATTATGTGGTTTGCCCCTTGTAAGTTGTCAGTGGTCACCTGTCAGTTTTCAGTCAAACAGCTCTGATTCCTCCCGACCGTCCGCTTGCTCCCGCGGCGCCGGAATTGCTATACAAATCTCCCTACCTCTAAGAGGTGCCAGCCCGAAACTGAAAACTGACAACTGACGACTGAGAACTGTTCTACTCGACATACTCCGCCGTCACAGCCTTGGGCAGGATGCCCTGCTGGAAACCGCGGTCAAGCAACTCCTGGACGGCCCTGCGGCCGCGCTGGCCGTAGTCGAGGGTCCAGTCGTTCACGTACATGGAAACGAAGTGGTCGGCGGTCGCTGTGTCCAAGCCGCGTGAAAACTGCTGCGCGTACGTCAGGGCCTCTTCGCGGTGTTCGAGCGAGTACTGAATGCTCTTCTTCAGCAACGCCGCAACCGCGCGCTGCGTATAGCTGTCGAGGCTCCGGCGGATGGCATTTCCTCCCAGCGGCAAAGGCAGGCCGGTTTGCTGGTACCACCACTCTCCGAGGTCCAGCACCTTTCTGAGGCCGGTGCAGGAGTAGGTCAGTTGACCTTCGTGAATCACCACGCCGGCGTCCACCGCGCCTCGGGCCACCACCTCCAGGATGTGGTCGAAGGGCGTCACCACCACCTCAACCTCGGGCTCATAAAGCTGCAAAGCGAGATAAGCAGTGGTCATCTTCCCGGGCACAGCCACGCGCTTCCCCTTCAGGCTCCCGGATTTCCAGCGGGCATTCGACACCACCACCGGACCGTACCGATCTCCGAAACTGGCCCCGCAAGGCAGCAGCACGTACTTGTCTTCGAGATACGGATAGGCATGAAATGAGATCGCCGTGACGTCGTAGACGCCGTCCAGGGCCTTTCGGTTCAGAGTCTCGATGTCTTCAAGGCGGTGCGTAAAGGAAACGTCACGCGCCCCGAGCTTCTTCGTCGCCAGCGCGTAGAACATGAAAGCGTCGTCGGAATCGGGGCTATGCGCCAGCGTCAACTCGACGACGCGCGGCTCAGTTTTCTCGGCCTTCTGCACAAACGGCGACGCCATTACCTTCCTCCACGAGTTTTTCCCGTGATTGTCAGTTCTTATTGTACCATTGTGGGGGATTGTTCTCAACACGACACGGCACGATGCTGAAAACCGTTCGCTTCTGTCATTCCGACCAGCCGCAGGCGACAAGTACTCCTGGAGTGCGGCAGCGAAGCTGCCGCCTTGGAACTCCGGCAAGAACGGCGGCAGCTTCGCTGTCGCACTCCAAGAAGCTTGGCACGTTTTTATGGTTTCTGTGTGCCTCTCGAGCGACCAGCGTGCCTGCTCGGGAGGTTTCCCAGCAACCTGCTAAGGCAAGTTTGTGTCGGTGGTAGTCCCCGCCGCTCGGAGCCGTGCCCGCAGGCCACTCTTCGCCTGGAGCGCTTGGGCCGCAACGTCACTGTTCGGATCGTGCGACAGGCGGTCGAGTTGGTCCAGACTGGTTTGATCCCCTCCGAACATCAGCACCGTGCACAGCCTTTTCCGGACGTCGGCGTTGGAGCTTTGAAAATATGGATACAGCTTGGGTAGGAAACCGGGAATCCTCGCCAGTTCGATCAGGTACGGCTGGGCGACATCCCAGTGCGTCCTCGAAGAAAGCTCGTTCACGAGGTCGTTCAAGTGGTCGGGTTTGCCGAGCGCCGTCATCGCGAACTCGAGTGCCAGTCTCACACCGGCGTCCTTCTCAATTGCGTAGGCCTTTTCCAGGTCCGGGAGAACTTTGGGGTCGCGGGCGCGCGCCAAGCCTTCGGCCGCGGCAGTGCGAACATCCTTATCGATGCTTCCCAGCGCCTTTGTGAACACCGGGATTGAGGCCGTGTCTCCCAGGTAGGCAAGGCCCTCCATGGCCTTTTCCCCGGTCTTAGGATCGGTTGCATTTTCGTAAAGCGATTGTAGTTTCGGCGCCGCCTGGCTGGTGCGCAGAATTCCGACGGTAACAGATGCCTGTTGCTTGATCTCCTTGTTAGGGGAGTCCAGCAGGTCAACTAATTGCGGCCCGGCCGACCTGTCCATGATCTTCGAAAGAGCGTTGAGCGACTCGAGAGACAACGTTTCATCGGATGAGTGAGCGGCTGCCACGAGATCTGGAACCGTCGATCGAGCCGTCAGGATGCCCAGCCCTTTCGCTGCTTCGCAGGAGGCGCGAATTGAACTGGTGCTTTTGAGCGTGGAGTCCAAGGTTTCAATCACCTTGGGGTCCACGTAAACGCCGAGGTCGATCCGGGTGGTGTCCGGATTGAAGTGCCCGTGGCGCGCTGCCAATTCTTCTTCAAGAACCCGCTGAAACCGGCCGTCGGGACGTTTCCGGTATAGTGACCGACCAGCGATTGCACCGCGAGAACGCTGATCTCCTCGTTATTATCCCGCGTCGCTTTAATGAGGGCGTCCAGGGCTTCCGATCGGCGCATTTGTGCCAGCGCCAGAACTACCTCGCGTCGAACTTTGTCGCTCGGGTCTGAGACTGCCGCAGCCAGTGCCGGCAGGGCTGATACATCCTCGGCCTTACCCAACTCACGCGCCGCCTTGGCGCGCGTGTTGGCATTGGGACTCTTCAACTCTTCGATCATTACGTTGCCTTCGCCCGCTGCGGGCGCGGCGGCCTGCGAATTCGGCGGCGGCGAAGCAGGTGGCGTCTGCGCGAAGAGAGGAAATGCTCCGCGGAGGACCATAAGAACTGCGAATAACAAAGCGAGTTTCACGGATCGCCTCATAGATTCTACCTCAGGAATTCACCCCACTTGCGGCAGCCCACCGTCGCATCTACTATAATATACGTCTTTGCGAAGGACGGCGCGGTCGTGTCCTAATATGACTTGTAGCGGAGGCCCTTAGGCCGGCATGTGCCGACCTGAAGGCCGGCGCTACTAACACTTTCGGACCCTGCCGACACGGCTGCAGGGAGGCCCATGCAGTCCAATCAACCGAAGACCCGGCGCAGGCTGCTCACGCTGATCATTGTTATTCTCGGTGTGCCGCTAGTCATTGCTTCCGTTCTGGGGATCTATCTCTGGCGTACCTCGCCTCTGAGCCGCGAGTGGGTGATCCAGACGCTCGAAAAACGCTATCAGTGCCAAGTTGAGCTGAAGAGCTTCGACGTTTCGTTCTTTCCTATCGTGAGCATCACCGGCGAAGGACTGGTGCTGAACCGCCTGGGACCATCAGGGCCGGCGCTTCTGGCCAGCATTCGCAAGTTCTCGGCCACGGCGCTCTGGCTCAGCCTGATGCGCCAACCGAGGCACTTTGGGCGGGTACGGCTGGAAGGTTTTGTGCTGGTTATTCCCCCGCGCTCGAAACCGGCGGAGACTAATAAGCCGCAGCGGCAACAGCAACAGCAACAACAGCAACGACAGCAAGCCTCCACAACCACTTTCGTGTTGGACGAGATTCTTGCGAGCGACGCACTGCTCGAGATCGTCTCCTCGAACCCGCGCAAGCCGCCCCACGAGTTTGCGATTCACAAACTGCGTATGCAGTCGGTGGGACTCGGCCTCCCGATGTCTTTCCAAGTCACCCTGACCAATCCGGTGCCCGTCGGTCAGATCCAATCCAAGGGGCAATTCGGGCCATGGAATTCGGTTGATCCATCTCTGACTCCGGTCTCCGGAAGCTACAAGTTCCTCGATGCGGACCTCTCGACCATTCGAGGCTTGGGCGGAAAGCTCGACTCCCTCGGCAAATACGACGGTGTGCTGAGCGAGATCAAGGTGCAGGGTGAGACGGATACTCCCGATTTCGATCTCGGCATTAGCGGCAACCGAATGCCGTTGAAGACTCAGTTCAGCGCCGTCGTCGACGGAATCAGCGGGGATGTGCTCTTAGAGCGCGTCGACGCCCAACTGCTCGGCTCGAAGATCGTGGCGCGAGGCCGGGTGGCCCGCGTGCCGGAAGGGAAAGGCCGGTTTGTACTTCTCGATGTGACCGCGGGGCCTGCAAGGCTCGAAGATTTGCTCCGACTGGCGGTGAAGTCGTCTAAGCCGTCGTTAACCGGCGCGCTGAGCGTCCAGACGAAATTCGATCTTCATCCCGGCGACGAGACCATCGCCAAGCGCCTCAAACTGGATGGCAGCTTCGACGTTCAGTCAGCGAGGTTCACGGATCCCGAGACGGAGGGCAAAATCACCGGCCTCAGCCGGCGTAGCCAGGGGAAACCTGGCGATGAAGAGATCCAGAACACGCCATTCGAGTTCCAAGGAAGTTTTTTGTTAGCAAATAGCGAGGCAAAGTTTTCCAGGCTCACCTTCAGTCTTCCCGGAGCCTCGTTACGGCTCCAGGGAGCCTTCGAACTGACTAACCAGACGCTGGATTTTCAAGGCGATCTCCGGCTCCATGCTACGGTTTCGCAAACCACCCGCGGCATCAAATCGTTGCTCCTGAAACCGGTTGATCGCCTGTTCGAACGCAATGGCGCGGGAACGGTCATACCCCTCAAGATCACGGGAACCCGAGCCCAGCCGTCATTTCAAGTCGACTTCGGCAAGGTCCTGAGGCGGGAGAATTAATATCCCGCCCCGTTCCCACAAAAACAATGTCATTCCCGCGAAAGCGGGAATCCATTGTCTTCAGGACCTACACTGGGCCTCCGCCTCCGTGGGGGTCTGGGATTTCTCCATTTTCCGGTCGAAAGACAGCCCTGTCCCGTGGGGAGAGGGCTGTCGACGTGGGTTTGGGCAACAAGAATGTGGAAATTCCAGACCCCTGCTTTTGCGGGGGTGACGACGCGCACGATTTTTATTCTTTTGGGCGGGTCGGAGATCCATGACCGCTCGGAATGACGAGAGAGTGAAGGGAGTCAAGACGCTAGGAAAGTCTTTTCCAGTTCGCGAATGACTTCATCAGGCATGGGCGCACGCTCGCCGATGGCGCGGCAGTCGAGAATCGCCTGCGCCGTGGAGTCGAGAACCTCGAGGCGATCGTACGCTTCGAGGATGTCGGACCCGATTACCAGCACGCCGTCGTTCTCGAGAATCGCCGCTGGTTGGCGCGGAGATACCTGCCGGGCCAGTTCGTCGTTATCCAGAAACTGAACTCCGTACCGCACTTGCTGGATTTGCCGAAGCACGACGTAGCTCTCCGGAATAGTCCGAGTGTCCAGCGGGACGCCGGTCACGCTGAAAGCGGTCGCATTAACGGGATATGCATTGATGACGGCGCGGACTTCCGGATGCCGCCTGTAGACCGCCGCGTGATTGCCCGCCGCCAAGCTGGGGAGCTTGCCCGCTTCCGATTTTCCTTCGTTCACCAGCACCAGGTTCTCCTCATCCAACCTGCCACGATCCACCTGGAAGGGCGTTATCAAGAACGAAGACTCCTCGAGCCGCACGGAGAAACTGCCCTGGGTGCTGATGAACAAACGCTGACGATAAGCTCTGCGCACGAACTCGCAAAGCTTCCGCCGCAGTTCCTTTTCGCGGCTTGCGGGAGCCGTGCTGTCGAGTTCCGGCAATCCCGGGGCGCGCCGTGCCGCGAGTTCGATCTCCTCGTCGGTCAAGTAACGAATATGTCCAAGTCGCGCGGCTTTGATGATGATCTTGCTTGTGAACTCAAGCGTCTCGAAGCGATGAAACGCTTCCCGGAGACTTTCGCCAGCGGTCACCACGCCGTGATTTTCGAGGATGGCGCAGTAACAGCGGGGACGAAAAGCTTCCGCCACATTCCGCGCCAGAGCCTCGCTCCCGGGAAGCGCGTAGGGGGCGAATCCCACTTCTCCGCACACCGTCCTGGCCTTGTGGAACAAGCGGGTGTTCGGCACGGCGTGAACCAGGCTGAAGGCGACCAGCGCCACGGGATGCGCGTGCACGATTCCGCGCAATTCCGGCCTTGACCGGTAGATGGCGAGATGCAGCGGAAGTTCCGAAGACGGCGGATGGAGCCCCTCGCAACTGCCGTCAGCGCAGACGCGGACGATGTCCTCGCGCCGCAAGTTGCCCTTGTCGACCCGCGTGGGCGTAATCCAAACGTCTCCCTCATCCGTGCGGAGGGACAGGTTGCCCCCGGAAGTGGTCGTCATGCGGTAGTCATAGATCCGCTCCATGACCGCCAGGAGTTCATCGCGCGGATGCACCAACGTCATATCGCTATGTTGAAGGGATCGAGGAACTCAAGCCCAGCCTGTCCTTGAAGCTCTGAGGCCGGCTTTCCCACCCATACCACGCGGGCCGCCACAGACTCAGCGCCGTTGACAGGAACAACTTCCACCATCTGCCCCGGCGTCAGCGCGAGGTCAGACCGGATTCTGGCTCCGAGCGTCGAGACATCCACCGTGCAGGCGTCGGATCCACTATGCTCGCGCTCGTGGTCCACAAACACAACAATAGCTATTTTCGCGATTCTGCGCTCGGACCGTCTTTGAGCTTCCCGGGGTAAAGTAGCCACGGCGTGTAGATTACTCCCATAGAATACGAAAAGCAATCAAGTAAAACCGTGAGGGTGTACGAGATAAAAGTGGGTTTTGGCTTTTTGGCTTGATTTTGCCTCGTATATTGTAGTATGTATACTACAATATGAGAAAAACCTCCGCCGATTACCCCACTCTCGAGCAGCATCGCCAGCACCTTCTCCAGGAACTCTCCGGCTTGCCAGAAATAAGGCACGGCTCGCTCACCGAGCAATTTCTCACGGTTAAACGGAAGGACGGTTCGCGCGTCAAGCGTGGACCTTATCCGCTCGTGACGCGTAAGCAGGGGCAGAAAACCGTCTCCCAGCGCCTGACCGATCCCGCCCTGGTGCCCTTGTATCGGCAACAGATTCAAGCCATGCGACAATTCGAAACGGTGGTGGACGGCTTAGTGCAAGTGGGGGAGCAACTCAGTGATTTAGCAGTGGCCGAGGTGGTGCAAAAAAAAACTGCTGGTGGAACTGGAACAAGCCGCCGAGGTGCATCGCCTCGCCGCCGCTCTGGGCACCCGACAGACACCGGATTTTGAAGCGTGGGAGGGCCTCCTGCTGCAAGCCGCCCGCCAAGGCGGGGCGGGGGTCCTGCGAGCTTTGCTGGGTCACTGGCAGCGGCATGCTCCTCGTCAGGCGATCCTCTGCCCGTGTGGCCAGCGCATGAGCAGTCGCGGCCGACGCCGCAAAGGATTGTTAACCACGCTCGGCCGGGTACCTTTCGCGCGCTCTTTCTATACCTGCGAACTCTGTTGCCAGAGACGCTTTCCCGATGACGAGCTTTTGGACATCGTCCACACCACCTATTCGCCCGGCGTGCGCCGACTCATGGCGCGCGCCGGCAGCCAATCCCAATTTGAGCAGTCCGCCGAAGATTTGCGCTGCTACGCGGGACTAACCGTGGAAGCTCGGGAAGTCGAGCGGGTGGCCGAAGAGGTGGGTCACGAAGTCGAGCAGTGGCTGGCGAGGGAACAGGAACGGAGCTTGCAAGTCCTCCGCACCCCGGCCCCCCTAGCCGCCTCCCAGGCCAAGTTCTATATCAGCTTCGACGGCACCGGAGTTCCCATGCGCAGGAACGAACTGGTAGGACGGCGCGGCAAACAAGCGGATGGCTCGGCCCGCACCCGGGAAGCCAAGTTGGGCTGTGTGTTCACCCAAGTGGGCCTGGACCGCAAGGGCCGTCCGCAACGCGATCCCGATTCCACCACCTATGTCGGGGCTATTGAAGCGAGCACTCTGTTCGGCTGGCGCATCTATGCCGAGGCTCTGCGCCGGGGTCTGGAACAGGCCCAGACCGTCATCGTGCTGACTGACGGGGCGCGATATAACCACACCATTGTCCAAACCCATTTTCCCCAGGCCGTGCATATCGTCGATTTGTTCCACGCCTATGAGCACTTGACCACTATGGCGCAGATCCTCTGGGGTCCGGAGGCTAAGGCTCCGAAAACCTGGCGGAATTGGTTGGAAGCGGGCGACATCCGCCGGCTGCTTCGCCAAGTCGGCAAACAACTGCCCGCCTCCGCTCCCAGCAAAAAATCGATGCTCAAACAATTGTGCTACTTCGAAAACAATGCGCCGCAGATGCGCTACGCCGAATACCGGGAAAAGAACTTCTTTGTGGGCTCTGGGGTGGTCGAGGCTGGCTGTCGCACGGTCATCGGGGAGCGTCTTAAACTATCCGGAATGCGCTGGTCCGTACGTGGAGCCAATGCCATCATTGCCCTGCGCTGTTGCATTCTCTCCGGTCGGTTTGAAGACTTTTGGGCCTCGCGTACTCCATAGCTCCCACTTTTAT
>CAWIUZ010000053.1:0-3589 GCA_963838915.1 uncultured Acidobacteriota bacterium | reverse complement strand
GGTTGTTGAGGACCTTGCGCAAGCTGCGCCGGAGTGCTCCGGCGCGGGATCCACTGCTGCTGCGCATCGGGGCGGCCAAGAAGCAAGCGGGGCGAGCCTTCGGCTTCGTATCCCTGCGCTTGCCTCGAGAGGGGGAGGAAGTCACCCCCCAGACGTTCACCTTCCAGTTGCACAAAGAGAAGTTGCGGAAGGCGGAGCTTCGCGACGGACACTATCTGTTGCGCTCCAACCTGGTGGGGGAGAACCCGGAAGTACTCTGGGAACGCTATATCCAACTGACCCAGATTGAAGCGGCCTTCAAAACCTTGAAGAGCGAACTGGGACTGCGTCCGATTTATCACCAGGTGGAGAAGCGGGTGGAAGCCCACATCTTCGTGGCCTTCCTGGCCTACGCCCTTTCGGTGACCCTCAAGCAACGGCTGGCCGCCTTAGCGCCGGGCCTGACGCCCCGCGCGGTGCTGGAAAAACTGGCCACCCTGCAGATGCTCGATGTCTGCCTGCCCACCACCGACGGTCGTTGGCTGATCATGCCCCGCTACACCCAGCCAGAACCGGATCAGTCGTTGATGCTGCACCAGCTTAACCTCACCTTGCCTTCCCAGCCCCCACCCCGGATCAAGGCCCCCCAGGAGGCTGCCCAGCCCCAGTCGCCGAGGCTGAAAATGTAGTGCCGACCTGCAAGATCGCTTTGATGAAAAGAAAACACTTACGACTTCAATATGCCCTCAACTGCGAAAGTTCGGTTAGAGCCTGCCCTGAGTGAAGCGAAGGGTCGGCAGATGCTGGCCTAAAGGCCGGCGCTACGCCGAAACTAGGACACTACCCACGCCGCCGCGCCATTGACATTCGGTGGCAGTCGCATGTAGATTGTCCCCAGGGCCAAAAATCGAAATTCGGGATGAAGGCGGAAAGCCCATCTAAATGCCGTCATGTGCGAGGAGGTAATGATGCGCATACCCATGCTCCCGACATTGTCGAGGAAGTTGTGGTATTCCACCACGCTCCTATCTGTCAGCGCTCTTGCGATATGCGCCTTGGGGCAACAACCAAGCCCGTTTTCCGGTGATTACGCGGGGAGCTCAGGGCCGGTCCAGGTAAGACTCCATTTGGTCTCGGGGCCGGGCGGCTCCCTGACGGGGACAATCGACTTTCCGGGCGCGGTTGTGGGTGTGCCTATCTCTGACGTTCGTGCCAGCGGAAACAATCTGAGCTTTTCGGTCCCCGCAATTCGTGGCGCATGGACTGGGTTTCTGAGCACGGATGGGAAGACTCTCTCGGGGATGTACAATCAGGGTAAGACTGTCCCATTGGATCTGCAGCGCGTGGCGTCGGGCGATTCGGAGAAGGCAGAAAAACAGTCCTCGACTTCAGTGGCATCGCCACCTCCGTCATCCGCTTCACCTGAGGCCTCGTGTCCTGGAGGCTCGTTGGGGAATTATTGGGACGGCGCATCCTGGAAACCCTTAACAATGGCGGAAGGGTCAGGCAAGAAGGTCGGTTATTCCCTCAAGAAGGCTTTGAAAAACCCGCTGAACGATTTGGCTGGGTACTCACATGTCTTCGTTTTTGACGGCGCGGCGGCCGCCATAACGCTGGGAGAAAATCCACGGTTTTGTTTTCCAACCACCGTGAATACCAAGCCCGAATATTTCGTCGGCATTCTCCGCGTCAAAAACAATGAGCGCGAAATTGAGAAATTCATTACCGACAGAAACAAAAAGGGTGGGAATCCGATATTTCCAGCCGACAAAACACTCGGAACTGATGCTAAGCTTCTGTCCGATCGCTTCGTAGAGGTTACCCCTAAGGAGCCGTTGAAACAGGGACAGTATGTTATCACCGCAAACGGCGCGCTGATGTTCGATTTTGGAGTGCAGTAGCGTCCAGCATATGGCGGAGGCGAATCCAGTCACTCCTGGGCATACTGGACCTCGCTGGTGCGTGCCACCTCATCCCTGAAATATCGGCTGAGTTCCGCCGGTGTCCGCAGGTCAACCTTTCGCCCCAAGGCCTCTGACAGTTCCATCTCCAGGCCCGCCATTCGGAGCAGTCCAACGGTGTGGCCAGGCTCAAACTCCACCAGCACGTCGACGTTGCTGTCCGGGCGAAAGTCCTCGCGCAGGACGGAACCGAATAACGCCAACTTCCGAATGTGATGACGCTTGCAGAAGGCTGCAAGTATATCCTCTGGCAAACTGATACCGTGGTGATTCATACCTGATCTCCACTTCGCGCTTAAGCCGTATTTTAGCCCATGCCGGCCCCGGACACGAGGCGTAATACAACGGCACTGCCTGATTCACCGCGGACGATCGTGTTCTCTAACTTTCGAAGACCGAAGAGCCGCAGACTCTCTGCGAAACGAGAGCCTGCGCTACCTCACCCGCTCACGCGGCTGTCATCCTGAGCGAAGCGAAGGATCCCTGCAGTTATCTTTCTGCAATGAATGTTGAATAACTGCAGAGATCCTTCGCTGCGCTCAGGATGACAAGTTTCTAACGCCTCCGCACATTCTTTGCCGCCGGCGGCCATAAGGGCCGCCCTTAGAAGGCGTCGGCCAATCGGCAATCGAAAATCGTCAATCTTACAATGGAATATTCCCGTGTTTCTTCGGCGGGTTGGTGTCGCGCTTGGTTTCGAGCATGCGCAAGGCCGTGATCAGTTTGGGGCGGGTGTCGCGGGGCTGGATGACGTCGTCCACCCAGCCGCGCTCGGCAGCGATGTAGGGGTTGGCGAAGCGCTCGCGGAATTCGGCGATGCTTGCGCGGCGCAGGGTTTCAGCGTCCTCGGCCTTCTGAAGCTCGCGCCGATAGACGATATTCACCGCGCCTTCCGGCCCCATCACGGCGATTTCCGCGGTGGGGTAAGCCAGGTTGATATCAGTACGAACGTGCTTTGATCCCATCACGCAGTAAGCCCCGCCATAAGCCTTACGAGTGATGACGGTGATCTTGGGGACGGTAGCTTCACAGTAGGCGAAGAGCAGCTTGGCCCCGTGGCGAATGATTCCGCCGTATTCCTGCTGCGTGCCGGGCAGGAAACCCGGAACGTCCTCGAAAGTCACGATGGGGATATTGAACGCGTCGCAGAAGCGGATGAAACGCGCGCCCTTGTCCGAGGCGTTGATGTCAAGGCAGCCGGCCAGCACAGCGGGCTGATTGGCGACGATGCCCACGCTCTGCCCGGCGAGGCGCGCAAAACCCACCACCAGGTTTTTGGCGAAGTGCTCGTGCACCTCGAGCAAATAGCCGTCGTCCACAACGCAGTGGATGATCTCCTTGATGTCGTAAGGTTTGTCGGGCTCCGCAGGCACAATGGTGTCGAGCAGAGCATCCCGGCGGTCCGCGGGATCCTGGGTTTCGACGCGAGGCGGATCCTCGTGATTGTTCTGCGGCATGAACGACAGCAACTCGCGGACGAGGGCCAGGCAATCGGGGTCGTCGTTGGTAACGAAGTGCGCCACCCCGCTCGTGGCGTTGTGGGTCATGGGTCCGCCCAATTCTTCTTTAGTGACATCCTCATGCATGACGGTCTTGATGACGTCCGGGCCGGTCACGAACATGTAGCTCGAGTTCTCGACCATCAGAAT
>CAWIUZ010000052.1:0-3574 GCA_963838915.1 uncultured Acidobacteriota bacterium | reverse complement strand
ACCGATGAGCGAAACCCTAGTATCCAGGCCCTATCAGCCGCTGGTGACAGCGATAATCCCCACCTTCAACCGCGCCTCGATCGTGGGCCGCGCAATTCGGAGTGTCCTGGGCCAGACTTTCCAGGGTTGGGAACTCCTGGTGGTGGATGACGCGTCCACGGATGATACGGAACGGGTGGTCAGGAGTTTTCCAGACAGACGGATCAGATACATTCGCCATGAGCAAAACCGGCGAGTGAGCGCGGCTCGCAACACGGGCATTCGTTCTGCTCAAGGCGAGTATGTTTCATTCCTGGATGATGATGATGAATGGCTGCCGGAAAAGCTCGCCATGGAGGTGGAGGTCTTTCGCAACTCGGACCCTGAGGTGGGGTTGGTTTACACCGGCAAGACGGTTTTTGACGAACACGGCCAAGTCCTCCAGTTGCGCATGCCCACCGAATCCGGGTGGGTATACGATGCCATGCTGGACCGGCACTTCATCGGCTCGCCCTCCCGTGTGACCGTAAGAAAGCAGGTGCTCGACCGGGTGGCTGGATTCGACGAGACGTTTACAAACTGCCAGGACTATGACCTGTGGTTGAGAGTGGCAAAGATCTCCAAGATCGCCACTGTGCCGCAGTGCCTGGTAAAGCGGTACCTGCTCTCCGACCAGATGTCCGGGAGCCTGCGGAATATCTGCGAGGGCTGGGAGCACATCCTGGTGAAGTTTCGCGCCGACATGACGCCGCGCACCCTGACAAAGCACATTTCCCGCGTCGCCATTCTGCTCTTCAACTACGAACCCCAACGCGCCCGCGCCCTGGCTTGGGAGGGTCTCCGACTCCGGCCTCCTCAGCCTGCTCTGTTAGGTGCTTTGGCGCTTTCGACCCTTGGCGTGGAACGTTATCGATGGGCCTTCGGAAAGATGGTCCGAAGGTTCGACAGATTCTATTTGGGCAGAGCAAAGATTTAGTGGCCTGGGTCAGAAGCTCGTTGAATAATTCAGCCCGCGGAGCGGGCGGCAGCGAGTAGCCCACGGCGCAAGCCGTGGGTCGCGAGACCCGACCCTCACCCCCGTCCCCTCTCCCGCCCAGCGGGAGAGGGGAGCCGAAGGCTGGGTGAGGGCCATCTAAACCCAGGGCTTACGCCCTGGGCTACTCTATACCGCCCCTGACGGGGCTCGAAAGAACGGTCGAGCATGAGAAAGACTTTGTTTACGAACTTCCAACCCACGACACTGGAATGATGACCGGAATTATTACACAACCAGTCCGCGAATCGCTTCGCAACCTCCTTCCCGATTACATCGCGGTGAACCTGTTATACTATCGCGTATTTCGAAGATTGCCGGACCTGAAGCACCCCAAGACTTTCAACGAAAAGATCGCCTGGCGAAAACTCTACCAGCATAATCCGCTGTTTCCGCTCTTTTCCGATAAGCTAGCGGTAAAGGCCGAAATTGCACGTCTGATCGGCGAGCGGCACATCATTGAAACCCTCTGGAGCGGGGACACTCCGGAGGCTATTCCTTTTGACGACCTCGCGCCACCCTACGTCGTCAAGGTCAATCACAGCACCGGCGGAAGCCTGTTCGTCCGAACGCCCCAAGAACGTCAAGCAAGAGATGATTGTGTCGTCAATGCGCGAGCAACTTCGGTTGTCGCATGGGCGCCGGTTACGCGAATGGGGCTATTTGAGAATTCAGCCCAGGGCGCTAATTGAGCGCATGGTCGAAACTCCTAGCGGCGACCTCCCGGAAGACTACAAATTCTTTGTTTATCATGGGCGAGTCCATTTCATTCAATTCGATTGCGACCGGCCTCGGGGGCTCAAGCTCAACTTTTACGATCGTGAATGGAATCTTCTACCCGCCAAATTGAGATATCCGCGCACATCGGCGCCCATCCCCAGGCCAGCGAACCTGGCCCAGATGATCGAAATAGCGGAGAAAATCGGCGCCCAATTCGACTTTGTCCGCGTAGATCTCTATTCATCCCCCCAAGGCATCTTATTTGGCGAAGTTACCTTCTATCCTAATGCAGGACTCGAGGCGTTCACCCCAGAGGAATGGGACATGACGTTCGGCGAGCCCTGGCGCCTTTGAAAGAAGAAACTGGAAAATGGAAAATAGAAAATGGAAGTTGGAAAATAGGAATTCGACACTCGTGCCACTGGACTCGATATGAGGTCCAGTTTCTCAATTATCCAAATGCGCTGATGCAATTTCGATTGTCCAGTTTCTATTTTCCAGTTTCCAGTTTCCGGTTTTGATTTTTCGAATTTCAAATTTCAAATATCTGTTCTGTTAAAATACTTTCGTATGCGAAAACACCTGCTGCTGGCGCTCTCCCTCCTCGGACTCTTCGACGCCCTCTATCTCCTCTGGGTTTATACCTCACCGTCCCGTCCCATCGTCTGCCTGGGAACGGGATGCGAGGCAGTGCGCGCCAGTTCCTACGCGCACCCTTTTGGCGTGCCGATGCCGGTGTTTGGAGTTGTCGCTTACCTGGTCCTAGGACTACTGATCATTGCCGAAGACTTGTTCCCGGAAAACTTGCGCCAAATGCTTTCATACGCTGTCACGTGCCTTTCCGGCTTCGGCTTCCTGTTTTCCCTTTACCTCACCGGGCTGGAGGCGTTCGTCATTCATGCCTGGTGCGCGTGGTGCGTCACGTCGGCGATTGTCGTGACCTGCATATTCCTCTTATCGCTATTTGACCTGCCGCGCCCACTCGCCGCACCGGACCCTGCCGCGGCAAGGGGAAGAGTCAGGACACACTTAGTTCTCTGCGTGCTGGGCTTGGTCCTCGGCACTCCCGCTTTTATTCTCCTCGCCAAACACGGCGAACTCCCGGACGCCCCGGAGGCTTCAGAGAAGACGCTCGCTGAGCACCTGATCCGCCCCGACAGCCACATGACCGGGAACTTGCACGCGCCCCTCACCGTGGTCGAATTCGGAGATTTCGAGTGTCCCGCCTGCGGCCTCTCGGAAGAGGCTGCAAGGCAGATCCGCGCCCAATACGGGGACCGGGTTCGTTTCGTGTTCCGTCAGTTCCCTCTTACCAAGATTCATCCCTTCGCGGAAAAAGCCGCGCAAGCTTCCGAATGCATGGCAGAGCACGGCAAATTTTGGGAGGGAGTCGAAAAGCTCTATTCCGGGCAGAACGATTTGAGTGTGGACGCCCTCAAGCGTTACGCGGGAGGGCTTGGCCTGGACCAGAACCGCTTCAACCAGTGCCTTGACAGCGGCGAAACCGTATCGCGAGTGAAGCGGGACCTGGCGGATGGTCATGCCCTGAAGGTGGTCGGGACGCCGACCTTCTTCATCGGCCGGAAGATGGTCTTTCGTCCTTTGGACTTCGACACGTTTGCACGGCTGGTGAATCAGGAGTTGTCCGCCCCGTCTCCCGCTGCGGCCAGCGCCTCGACGCCGTCACAGACGGCCCCCGCACAGCTCTCTTCTTCAAATTCCCAGTCTCCTTCCTCGCAACCCCAGGGGAAAACCGGCACGGAAGCCAGCGCAGGGTCTGGCGATCCTTTTGGCTCAAATCCAGCGGCGGGATTCCTAGGCGGCTCGCGAACGTCGCTGGCC
>CAWIUZ010000051.1:0-6427 GCA_963838915.1 uncultured Acidobacteriota bacterium | reverse complement strand
GCCGTTCGTGCCGTGGGCTTGCCCGCTGACCGCCTGCCCGTGGTTCGCCGCCCCGGAGAGCTTGTCGGGCGCGTGTCCGGCGTGGCTGCCAGCGAAACGGGCCTGCCGGCACGCACTCCTGTCCTGGCGGGCGCCACCGACGGGATGGCCAGCGTGGTTGCCTCCGGCGCCAGCGGGTGTGGTGACGCCAACACAACTCTGGGGACTACGCTGGTGTGGAAGGTGCTTCACAGCGCAAAGCCAGCCCCGCACGCTAGCGGCTACTGGCATCTGCATCCGGGAGGCTTGTGGGTGCCCGGCGCAGCCAGCAACACGGGACTCGGGAGCGTCCGATTTTCCGCCACTACGGCGGAAAGCCCTTCCAGGCTGTCATTCCGAGGAGCCGCAGGCGACGAGGAATCTCGCTCTGCTTCCGGAGTGAGCCAAAGCGGTCAGAGCGAGATTCCTCGCTTCGCTCGGAATGACAGCAAAAGACGGATAACCTCGCCGGTGGAATTGGATCGTCTGGCCGCTGGTTACTTCCCGACTCCGGTCGTCTGTTACATGCTTCCCGGCGAAGGCGAGAGGTTTCCCTTCGCCCACCCGAAGGCAACGTCATTTGTGGAGGGCAGCCCGCGCGATGCGGCGGAGTCCTACGCGGCGCAGTTGCAGTCGATTGCTTTCGTGGAGCGCTGGGGTTACGAAATCCTCGAGAGTTGCGGCGTCAAAGTTGGCGAAAGGATTTTTTCAACCGGGGCGGCCGCCAAAAGCCCGGTGCTTTCGCAATTGCGCGCCAATATTCTCAATAAGACCGTTGTCTTGCCTCGCTACCCCACCGCCGCCTTCGGGGCGGCGATCCTGGCGGCTGCCGGCACAGTATTCTCCGGAAATATCGTTCACGCCATCCAATCTATGTCTGCCATCCTGGAGACTTACCCTCCTTCGCCTGATCTCGTCCCGGCCTTTGACGCAATCTACGTGTCATTCCGCGACGCCTGCGCGCGCCGGGGCTACGGCGAGCCGGCTCCGTGAACAAGCCTAGAGCCTCATGGAGTGCGGCAGCGAAGCTGCTGCCCTGGAATTCGAACGAATGGCGGTAGCTGGCGCTACCGCACTCCAGGGTGCCTACGGCACAAGGATTTTCAGAGCGGTGGTAAGATGAAATACAGGGGGCGAAATGATAAGTAGCCGTTATTTCGGGAGGTGGGGTCGCCGACTTGTTTTCGCGCTGCTTTCCAGCGTCCTTGTATTCGCCGCCTGCCACGGGCAAGCGCAGGAGCGCAAGAAAGACGCCGACAAGTTAGCAACGCTGCTCAACTGGCAACCGGGGAGCGTCGTGGGTGAAATCGGTGCGGGCGATGGCGAGATGACTCTTGCAGCCGCCGAACGCGTGGGGCCGACAGGCCGTGTTTACACGACGGAATTGGACCCCGACAAGCTGGCCAAGTTACAGTCCAGGGCCGCCGAACAAAAGAACATAATCGCCGTCAAGGCAGGCCAGGATGAAACCAACCTTCCGCCCCAGTGCTGCGACTCTATCTTCATGCGGCGCGTCTACCATCACTTCACTGAGCCCGTGAAAGAGGACTCGAGCCTTTTCCAATCGCTCAAGCCGGGCGGCCTTCTTGCGGTCATAGATTTTCAGCCGGGCGAAGGACCCGGGGACAGCAAGCTGCCCAAGGGCGTTCCGAAAAACCGCGGCGGGCACGGCATGCCGAAGCAACTGCTGATCGAGGAACTCACGGCCGCAGGATTCCAGGTAGTGGCCTCACCCACCGACTGGACCGCACCCGATTATTGTGTCGTCTTTAAGAAGTCCAAGGAATAGGCATCAGGCAAAGGGTGAAAGATAAAGGGTAAAGGCTAAAGTCCAGAAGAACAGCCCTCTCCCTCGGGGAGAGGGTGTCCGGCGACGGCGCAGTCATCAGCCGTCGCCGGACGGGTGAGGGGTTTCTTCCCTTCTTGGCGGTGCGAGGAAATGCCGAATCCAAATGGCAAGAGTCGAATGATCTTTAAGTTGCCATTTTTCCAAAATGCAAACCCATTTGCCGTTTGACCTTTGCCATTTGCCGTTTGAAGTGTTCTTGTCATCCCTCTGCGAAATAACTCCTGGGTCGTGATGTCGTCCGTGCAAGTGACCCCTCACCCGTCCCGCTCCGGCTGATGAGAACGCCGGCAGCGGGACACCCTCTCCCCAAGGGAGAGGGCTGTTCTCCCACCCTTTACACTTCACCCTATATCCTTCAACCTTCCCCTGACACCTGACTCCCGACTATGATAATCTTTTGCCTCTTGCACTGCAGAGCACATGGAGGACTATGGCAACGACTCAGGCACCAATTTCCAACCGCATCGCTTCCATCGACGCGCTTCGCGGCTTCGACATGCTTTGGATCACCGGCGGCGAGGAAGTGATCCACAGTATCTGCAAGCTCTATCCGAGTTCCTTTACTAACGGGCTCAGCACGCAATTCGAACACTGTGCTTGGGCGGGCTTCCGTTTCTATGATTTGATTTTCCCCCTTTTCCTGTTTATCGTCGGCGTGGTCCTGCCCTTTTCCATTACCAAACGACTGGAGGCGGGCGCCAACCGGGCCCAGCTATATACGCACCTGGTCCGCCGGCTGGTAATCCTGTTTTGCCTGGGGCTTGTGTATAACGGCTTTCTGAATCTCAACTTCCACGAGTTGCGGATCGCGGGGGTTCTGCAGCGCATCGCGATCAGTTATTTCATCGCCGGAATCGTGATGATGAACACCGGCGTGCGCGGCCAAGCGTCGGTGGCAGGCGGCCTGCTGATAGCTTACTGGCTGGTGATGAGGTTTGTGCCGGTACCGGGCATCGGCGCCGGGGTGCTGACCCCCGCCGGCAACCTCTCGGCATTTGTCGATCAGCGCCTGCTGCCGCATCCCTTCTGTTGTTATATCTTCGGGGACAACGAAGGAATTCTCTCGACTATCCCGGCGGTGTCCACTTGTCTTCTGGGCGCCTTAGCCGGGCACTGGTTGCGCACCTCGCGCCCTGCGGCGCGCAAGGCGGCCGGACTGGCTCTGGCGGGTGTTGCCTGCCTGCTGGTGGGATGGACGTGGGGTCATTGGTTTCCCATCATCAAGAACATCTGGTCCAGCTCGTTCGTCCTGTTCGCCGGCGGATGGAGTCTGCTCCTCCTCTCTCTCTTCTACTGGATTATCGACGTTCGCGGCTATCGGCGCTGGACGTTCTTTTTCACGGTCATCGGACTGAATCCCATCACGATTTACCTGATTCGCAGCCAATTCGATTTTGGAACCATAGCGATGATCTTCGTCCGCGGATTCATCAATCAGATCGGCCCCTATAAGCCTCTGGTCTTCGACCTGAGCGTTCTGGCTGTGGGGTGGCTGTTCTTGTACTTCCTCTACCGGCAAAAGATCTTCCTGAAAGTGGGATAGTGCGAGCGAAGAAGACTTTCCAGGCTGCAGCAAGACTCTTTTGACTGTCATCCTGAGGAGCCGAAGGCGACGAAGGATCTCCGCAGTCCGTTGAAACTGCAACTGCCGAGATTCTTCGCTTCGCTCAGAATGACAGGTTCCAAGGAGGATATCGCAGGCTGTTCCAGCACTGAGGCACAGAGACACCGAGACAGGCATGGAAGGTTCACAGCCTCAACTTTCATAGTGTCTGGCGCCTCAGTGGTTAATTCAACACCGATGTCGAACTTGCGAATTTGCATCTACTGCGGCTCCAGCCGCCGGTGCGACCCCGCCTATCTCCGGGCGGCGGCGCGCCTGGGCCGTGAACTGGCCCGTAAAGGCGCCACCATCGTTTACGGCGGCGGGGCCGTAGGTTTGATGGGAGCTCTCGCCGACGGCGCCTTAGCGGAGGGCGGCAAAGTGGTCGGAATCATTCCCGGCTTCATGAATGAGCTCGAGTGGGGGCACAAGGGCATCACCGAACTTCGCATCGCGAGCGACTTGCACGAGCGCAAGCGATTGATGCTCCGGGAAGCGCACGCGGTGGTCGCCCTGCCGGGCGGCTCAGGGACCTTCGACGAACTGCTGGAGGCCATTTCCCTCAAGCGCCTCGCCGTCTTCCTCGGACCCATCGTGCTTCTGAACACCCAGTCTTATTTCGATCACCTGCTCCTGGCGCTCGAGCGCTGCGTCTCCGAGCGCTTCATGGACCCGCGCCACAAGTCCATCTGGTCGGTTGTAAATGAGCCGGAAGAGGTATGGCCCGCCATCCAATCCGCCCCGCCCTGGGATTCCTCGAGCATCACGTTCGCGGGCGTCTGACATGACTATGAACTCACTCGAGCGCGTTCAAGCCGTAATATCCGGCAAGATTCCGGACCGCCTCCCCGTGTGCCTTCACAATTTCATGATGGCCGCCCGAGAAGCGCGGATTCCCATGGAAAGGTATCGTGTTGAACCCAAGGCGATCGCCCAGGTCCATCTCGAAGCCTGGGAGAAATACGGCCATGATTGCATCCTGATCGACACGGACACTACGCTGCTGGCGGAGGCCATGGGCGCGCGTGGCGAATGCGCACCCGACGAACCCGGGCGGATTGTGCGCCCAGCGATTGAGAGTCTCGCGCAGGTGGACCGGCTGAAGGTCATCAACCCGGAGTGCGACGGCCGCATCCCGGCGCTGCTCGAAGCGGTGCGCCTGCTGGCGAGCCAAATCGGAAAGGAAGTGGCGATCCGCGCGAACGCGGACCAGATGGCTTTCGATCTCGCCTGCATGGTGCGCGGCACGGAGGAGTTCTTGATGGAGCTGGCTTCCGAGCCCGATAACCCGGCCATCCGCGAGCTTTTCGAAATTTGTTTTGAGAGCCATCTCGCCGTGCATCGCGCGCTCGTCAAAGCGGGCGCTCACCTCACTTCGCTGGGAGACAGCCTCGCGGGACCTGACGTGGTTTCCCCCAAGATGTTCGACCAGTTTGCCCGCCCGTACGAGGAACGGCTCGTGAGAACTCTCGTGGCGGAGGGGATTTTCACGGTCGTACACATCTGCGGCGATACCACCAAAATTCTTCCCCTCCTGGCTCAATATGATTTCTGCGGCTTCGAACTCGACTACAAGACGGAAGCCGCCATCGCCAAGAACACCGTGGGCGCACGCCACGTTCTCTTCGGGAACATCGATCCCAGCGGCGTCATCGCCCGAGGCAGCCCGCAGGAGGTTCGAGCGGCAACGCGCCAACTGATGTCGATCTGGAAACCAGGCGGCTTGTTTGTGCTGAACGCCGGTTGCGCAATCCCGCCTACAACGCCGCCGGAAAACATCCGTGCGCTCATCGAAACCGCGCATGAGGAAGGGATTTATGAATCGCCGGAATAAGCCCCGAAGAGGCGAGCCAGCAAAGCCCAGGCCAACGGCCTGGGTAAACGTACGGGCCGCCAGTGTTCACAAGCCCTGTAAGGGCAAAATATCGTGGCGTGATATACCTTGGGGCGCGGTTTGACAATGGGGATTGGTTCTATCGCGCCCTTTCAGGGCTGGAGGGGAATACCGGTTACTCGCCGACCCAGGCCGTTGGCCTGGGCTTTGCTAGCGCGCCCCTTCGGGGCTGGAGGCGTGTTTCAACGGTGGGTGCAGTGCCCCTCGTGCAGATCGCGCAATGCCTCACCGGCCAGCGCATCGAGGCGACCCGCTGCGACATCTTCCTCGATCTGCCGATCCCAGGCGGCGGAGTCCAATTGGGCGAACCAAGCCCGGAATGCGGCGAGGCCCTCAGACGAAAGCTTCCGAACGGCATCCTCGATTTCTTCAATGGTGTTCATGACGGCAAACTCGTGAGTTCGTCCAGCCGCGTGAGGACTGCGGCAGGCGCGGTTCCCAATTCGTCGGGGGTTGCTCCAGCACGATTGATCCAGAAGGCCGTGAAACCGAAAGCGGCGGCGCCTGCGGCGTCCCAGTAGTTGGAAGATACGAAGCCGATCTGGCTCTTCTCCAGATTCAACGAATCCGCGGCCAGTTGATAGACGATCGGGTTGGGTTTATAGGTTTTCACCGCGTCCACGCTGAGCAAGGCCTCGAACCTATGTTTCAAACCGGTATATGCGACCACGGCTTCCAGCACCCGGGGCGTGCCGTTCGAGAGGATGGCCAGGCGCCGGCTCGCCAGGGCTTCGAGCCCCACTCGGGCATCGGGATAAACCGCCAGGCGTAGGTACTCGCTCATCAATTCCTCTTGCTGCGTTTCGTTG
This sequence comes from uncultured Acidobacteriota bacterium, assembly GCA_963838915.1. GTDB lineage: Bacteria > Acidobacteriota > Terriglobia > UBA7540 > UBA7540 > CAVROP01. Next base: position 254 of record CAWIUZ010000051.1, on the reverse strand, counting down.
CAGTGCAGGCCCAGGCTGAGGCAGGCATAGACCAGGGCCTCGCGTGTGACCTGCCAGAAATCGGCGTAACGATTCATCAGCGCTCGCAGCCACGTGTACTCGAGTTGGCGAGCACGCCAGAGCCGGCCGAGAGCTTCGCCACGGCCCGGGAAAATGCTCTCCGCTTTCCCCTGGACCGAGTAAGGGTCGAACAAAGTTCCATAGGCGTCGAACACCCAGGCTTCGATTTGAGTGCGCATAGGACTACTCGAAAT
>CAWIUZ010000050.1:0-5999 GCA_963838915.1 uncultured Acidobacteriota bacterium | reverse complement strand
GAGGGCCTTCGTCGCTTTCAAAATGCGGCGCACCGAGGTGCGCCCGATCTGCAAACGGCGGGCGATTTCGGATTTACTCGTGCCCGCGCGATAGAGCTTGCGAACTTGGTCGGCGTGAAGGGCCGCCGTGAGTGGCCGCCCCAAACTTTGGCCGTTCTGGCGGGCGTGCGCCAAGCCGGCACGGACGCGTTCCCGCAGAATCTCCCGCTCAAATTCGGCGAACACGGCTAAAAGACCGGCCATGGCTCGACCAGTCGGCGTGGTCAGATCCAATGCCTCCGTTAGCGAGACGAAGCCGACGCCCAGATGCTCTAATTCCTGGAGGGTCGCGAGCAGATCCGTGACCGACCTCCCCCAGCGATCCAGCCTCCAGACTAACACCACATCGATCTCCCGACGGCGTGCGGCCTCCAGCAGTTGCTCTCACCGCTCCCGCTGGGAAGCGCCCGAGCCGATTTCTTTGACCTGCAAAGCGATCCTCCAACCTCGGCGAGTGGCGTATTCCCGCAGGGCACGGGTCTGCATCGGGATGGTCTGCTGATCCTGGGTAGAAACGCGGGCGTAGAGCCCTGCCCGGAACGGTGTTTTGGCCCGGCGAGGGGGGTGGCCAAAAACCCTTGGCGCTTTCGGCTTTGGAGAGGCCCGTTTTTGGCCCATTTTCGAGTGATGCTCCGGCCTGGCCGAAGTCTATCGTTTTCGGCCAGGTCGAACGTATTCTACTCCAAAGGGATTTAAGTGGAAGGCTGACTTGTACCGGTCTGCTGCAGGGTCTCCCGGTAATTCCACGGCATCCAGGCCGCCGGATGCTTGGCCAACTCCTCGGCGTGTTTCTGCAATTCGATGAGGTAGTCGAAGGGATTGACGCCGTTCAATTCACAGGTGGGGATCAGGCTCATGAACAGATCGCCCACCTCGGCGCCGTTCTCGGTCTTATAAAATAATGAATTTTTTCGGTGAAGAATGGCTTTCTTCAGGGCCCGCTCCACGAGGTTCGAGTCCAGGGGCGCGCCGGCCTGGCGGAGGAACAGGGTTAAGCGTTCCCAATGCCGCAAGCAGTACGTGATCGCCTCACCCAGTCCCGAGTTGGGCTCCACTTTCCTTTCCGCGAACGGGGCCTCGAACCAAGCGTGGAGAGCCTCCATCACCCGCTGGCTGTGCTCCTGGTGAAAGCGTAGCCGCGCTTCGGGCGAAAGACCCCGCCGCTTGGCTTCGGACTCGTAACCAGAGACGTCGCGAAAACTTTCCAGCACGAACCGGCACTCCTCGGGGAAGTTCGGCGTCACCTCGACGAAACGGCGCCGAGCATGAGCATTGCAGTTTCCCCAGAGAATTTCCAACTTCTCGTCGAGCTTCGGCGCGTTGCGTGACAGCGCATCCGACATTTGGATGGGTGGCGCGAGTCCCTTGGCCCGCTCGATGAACACCCGGGCGAGGTTCTCCCCGGCGTGCTTCCGCCCGGTGAAAAACAGGGCGATCCGCCGCTCCTGCTGCGTCGTCGACACGATGCCGGTGGTGAACAGCCCCGTCCGTTCCTGGGAGCTCGATGAGGCTTTCTCCTCTTCCAGCCGCTGCGGACTCGCCCTCGCCAGCGCCAGGATCTTCCTGCGGGTGTCATCGTTATAAAAGACTTCGCCTTGGGCGGCCTGGCGGATCAACTCTTCGAAAACAGGTCGAATCACTTCGGCTCTTTCCGCGACGATTTCGCACTGCGTTGAAGCCGGCAGCGGAATCCCTAGACTCGCCTCCAGCCTCTCCAGCCGATCCCACGGAACGCCGCTGCCGTACTTCCACAAGGCGATCATCGCCGCCGCGCTGGCATCGTACTTTTCCTCCCCCACCTCGGGCGGCGCTTCCGCCTCGTAAACCTCGCCGCACAGATGGCAGCGCAGACGCTCTAACTCGTAGACTCGGGCGGCCATCGGCGCCTGGCCCACCACTCGGATGCGCAGCCCGGGGTCTTTCTGCAGGTACACCTTTCCCTGCCAGCACTCCGGGCAGTGATCTCCGGGCTTCAAAGAACCGTGCGGGACTTTGATTCGTTCTGCGCCCCCCTAGGCCGGAGCGCCGTTTCGCCCGTGCCCCGGTTGGGGTTTCTTATTTTGGTTCGGGTGGGCAGGGGGGCTATTTCTCGGAGGGGCCTGGATCCCAGCTTGCTCCAGGACCTTGCTCGTCTTCTCGGTACTCGGCTTCGTCAACAGGGCGCGCAGTTGGCTGATCGTAGTGTTCTTCTCCCCGATCCTCTCGATCAAATAACTCAGCGCCTGGATCGCTTCTTCCAGCCTCTGACCGTCCGGTTCGCTCAACGGCCCTTGGCGCGCCCGTTCCACCAAGGCGGCCAGCTCTTCCAGATTCACTTCGATCTGCTCCTTGGCAGACTTCACTTTACTCTACCTTGGCCAGCAGTTCACGGAAGTACGGCGTGAGCGGATAACCCAGCACGTCCTTGATCGAGCGGTTGGGCCGCATGTTCGGGCAGTTTTTGCCTCGCCCCGTCGTGCGCCCCATCACCACCCAGTTCGCTGCCCGATAGCAGGTGCCGCGATGCCGCTCAGGGTCCACGAAGGTTTCCAGAAAATAAATCGGGTGCCCGTAGGTCCTTTCCCAATCACCCGAAATTCTGCGCGCCACCTCCCCCAGAATGTGCGAGGCCAAGTGTCGGACTTGCACGTAAGGCACAATGAGGTAGCGCGGATTGTAGGCGAGAAAACGGAGGTTGCGGCGGCGCGCTTCCGCCGACCAGCCGATATAGCGATCCCGCGCACCCAAGTGACGCGGCGCCGATGACCACGCCAGACACGCGATGGGGCGGCCCGTGGCGTGCACCAGGAATTTGAGGTGTTCGCCCACCGGCCGCACGTACCCGAGCGGATGATACTGAGCGACGAGGTAGTCAAACAGCGGCTCTTCGGGCGTGCGTCGCACGAGCCGAAACTCCAAGGGTCGCAGCGCCCGCAGCGGAACCTGGAGAGGAGTCGTATCCAGCAGAAACGAAGCTGGAGCTTCCGTCCCGTGCGTCGGACGCCGGACCGATGGGTTGCGATGCGCATGGCGGGCGGGCGGCAACTCCAGGCGCCCGGCCCGCTCCAGTTCCAGCAGCAGCCCTCGGCACACCATGTCCCGCAGTGCGCCGTTGGCCTGTTTCCACTCCCACGCCTCGCACAACCGTAGCGAGAGCTGCCGCCGGTTGCCCCCGGGATGCTGCGCGATCAACTGCCGGATGAACTCCACTTCGGCAGCGGTAATCACTCGGCCCCGATAGCGAAACTCTCCTTCCATGCTCTCGAGCGTAGCAGAGTCGAAATTAGAACGTAAGAGTCTCGCGCTTTTCTTCTCAACTCGTCGCGCTCAGCGGCCGCCACGCCGGCGCCGCCTGAGTGCGGGTCGGGTCGCCCGCCGCCAACAGCACTTGCAGTTGATGCGCCGCCAGACTCCGTGCCACCTCGCTCGGACTCCGGCCTTCCGGCCACCAGCGAAAACGCCCCTTGGATAACCGCTTCTGCGCCAGCCAAAATCCCTGGCCGTCATAGACAAGTATGCGAATCGCCGTCGCGCGTCGGCTGCGGAAAACGAACAGCCAGCCGGAGAAAGGGTCGGCTTCAAGCTTCTCCTGACACAGGCGCGCTAGCGAGTCGATACCTTTGCGACCGTCCACGGCTTCCACCGCCACCAGAATGCGCATCTGGGGAGTGATCTGCAGCATGCCTCACCTCAGTCTAGCGGGCTTCCCCGTCCCACAAGGCGCGGCTCAGGGCCACCAGTTCCGCCGTGGCCAGGCCTTTAAATTCGACCCTCATCCTCCCGCGCGGCCCTTCCAACTCCACTCGGCATGCTTGCGCATTGCCAGGCCGCGGTGTCAGCAACTCGACAAATGCCGGTGCCGCTCGGCGCAGAGCCGATGCGGAACGAACGGCCGACTTGCGTCGAGCCTGGGGTTTCACCCGGGCCTTCAGGCGGGCGTAGTCCAGGCGCAGTGTGCGCGCCGTGAGTTGAACACCATGTTGTCGGGCCAGTTTTGCGGCCGCTCCCCAGAGAGGCTCTGGGATCGGGGAGCGATGCGCCTGCGTGCTCCGCCACTGCTCCAGTTCCTGGCGAACCTGCTCCAATTCGGGGGGAATAACGGGTGTTTTGGTAGGGTCCATCAGCCTTTCCTCCTTGCCCTGGCTGGGCAACAGACTGACGTTACCAAGATCAAGCGGGCTCAGTCATGCAAGCTTGCCGAAACCTCACGGGCGGCAGGCACCAGCGTAGCCTTTCCATGCAGGCAACACTCGGACGGTGGGCATCGGAAAGTGCATCTGTTACCCTTCGGTCTGGCTACCAGATTCACTAGGTGGTATCTGCACAATAAACGGCTTCTCCCATGGTTCGTGAAGCGCTCGCCAGCTCTCCAGTCTCTCCTCTAGCTCGAACGCATCCTTGCCACTCGCAATCACATGAACTTCGGGCTGCCACCAGATCGCAACTAGTTGGCCACAGTACCTGAGCTGCATATCAGAAGAGTGCGCCCCGAACCATGCAGGTATCCGCTGTGCCAGCTCTTGCTGAAGATCGAGGCCGCACAAGCCTTCCACGGCTGAATCCACCACAACCTCCAGAGCAAGACGCCCGACGGTATCTGTCTTCACGATATAGTCCCACGCACCCGATCTAACGGCCCGAACGCAGGACTCGTACGTCGGGTAGCCGGTAAACATGATCACAACTGGCCGTTGTCGACCCAATTGAGCAGCCAAGCCTAGAGCATACGCTGTCTTCAGACCACCCACGGCGTCATCCAAACGCACGTCGAGGACAACGACATCATATCCATGTCCCTGCGCGTGCTTGCTACGAATTCTCCTCACACACTCCGACGAAGAGCTGGCGACGTCTACCTGGAACCTGTAAGGGCAATCCCCGTGTTCGCCACGGCTCTCGAACTCATCTCTCAAGACGCCATGCCAACCTACGTCATCGTCCACCACTAACACGGTCTTCAGTTCCTTTGGAAGGGCCATCGAGCTTCCTCCGTTAGCACGCGCGGTCTTCAGGCAGATAGAACTCGAGCCGAGCGCCGTGTCCTGCCTCGCCGCATTCAATCACTGTTCCACCGTGAACATGCGCAGTGTAGGCCGCAAGAGCTAGGCCCAGACCAACACCGCCCGTTGTCGTGAAAAAAGGCTCAAAGATACGTTTCTTAAGTCCAGTCGCAACGCCCGGCCCATTGTCCTGATAAATCAACTTCAGGTACCTACCTAAAGGTAGTGCCCTGGACCGGATCTCTTCGGCACTCGCCAATTCTGCCGACAGTGTCAAACGCAGTCCGCCAGATCTCTGGCCTTCTGAGTCACGCAAGAGAACATTGAAGTCCTCACTGAGGCGGTCAAAATTCACGGCGACGTTTGGCGCGTCAGGACTCGCGAAGACATCAAGTCTCGCATCGCCTTGGGTCAAGTTGGCTCGAATGACCTTTGCTAGTCTGGCGATCAGTTCCTCGCCTGAAACCCTATCCGGGCGCGGAAAGGTCTCCTGTTTTGAGAAGCTTTCGAACTCACTTAGGACTCGCTCGCTTCGGATGTTTCGGTCAAGAGCTCGTTGGCAGTACTCTAGCGCTTCGCCGCTGATCGTTCCCGATCTTACTGCTGATTGCAGGTAGCTACTGACGAGGGGCAATTCGTTCCGCAGCCGGTGAAGGAACATCTGGAGGGTTAAGTTGTGTGCTGCCAAGGGCCTTGAACTGCTTCGCCTCCCGACAGTCCGAAAACCCTGGATTCCAAGTGCCGAATACGCTGCCACGCAGTGGATGACATCACGATCGGAGGCAGAAATCAGATGTGGTTCGCGGTAACTGACAAACATAACGCCTACAGTTTCCCGGAGAATTGTCAATGGAATCCCGGCAGACGATTTCACCCCTTCACGATCGATAAAACGCGGCTCAGAGAGGGGGCTTTCTTCGATGTAAGCGGAGGCTTTGCCAGAGGTGGTAGGTTCAGCTTTGACACCCACACTGTATAAGC
>CAWIUZ010000049.1:0-7535 GCA_963838915.1 uncultured Acidobacteriota bacterium | reverse complement strand
GAAAGCAAGCAGGGTGCGCGAAAAGCCAAACCTGAATTCATTCGTGGCTTGCGGACTAAGGATAAACGTATCGGTAAGGCCCGCAGTGCGACCGGGGAATAATTGACTCTGGTTAAAATTGTTTGCAGGGCTAAAGCCGACTGTGGGTAACTCGCCGCGGAGACCCGTCCTGCCGAACCTCACAAAGAAAGTGTGCCGCGACGAGAAATTGTAATCGACCCTCCCGTCCTCCTTGTCCCGTTCATAGGGATGCAGGGCGTTTATAAAGTAGTTGTTAAGGAGCCCGTTGCCGGTCGGCGCCGACCAGAAGTTCTTGACAAAGTACTGGGCCACTGAACTGATTTGATCGGCGGGAATCACGTTGCCCGGAAAAGGCTGGCCGGTAAGTGGATTCTTCACCGTAACCGTAACTCCCCCGTTGTACTGGTTCACAAACGTGGGGTCAAGTAACTGAGAAAAGTTCCCTTGTTGCATCTGTGCCGTGGGGACGCTGAAAGTGGCAATAGGGCTGACCGTAACTGAAAGATTGGAAAATTTGAATTCCTCATAGCCAAAGTAGAAGAACGCCTTGTCCTTCTTGATGGGCCCGCCAAGACTTCCACCAAACGTGTTCCCATGAAACAACTGTTTCTGAGGCAAGAAAAACTGGCGCGCTTCGAGCGACTTGTCATCATAAAGCTCCCAGGCATCCCCATGGAATCGATTCGTTCCCTGGCGGGTGACCATTTCCACCGTCGCAGGCGTTTTATACTCAGCCGGCGAATTAAAGGTGTCGACTTTCTCCTCATCGACAGCTTCGAGTGATGGCAGTTGCTGGCAGCAAGACTCCGCCGAACGGATTCCATCAACCGTAATTCGCAGGCCCCCGGGACCGTTCGGCAGCCCGTCGAATGAAGCCGCTTCCGCCTTTGGGGCGGCAGCTCCAGGGATCAAATAGTTAAAGAACGTGTACCCTATGCGCCCACCCTGGGTCGAGCCGGCCTCCGGAAGCTCGTTGATGACGTAATTCCGCTCTTCACTGGAAACCGCCGCTGTTTCCGTCTCAATCAAGGGTGTCGCACCCTTGACGGTGACAGTCTCGGTCACCTCACCCAGTTCGAGAGTGATATCAATCCGCAGCTTCCTCGAAGCGGTCAGATCGAGGTCAGTCCGCACGTATTTCTTAAAGCCGGCCTTTTCCACAATGACCGTGTACAGGCCAGAAACGATGCCATTACATGCATAGGCGCCCGAGGAATCACTTCGCACAGGTCGCGTGAAACCTGTACTCTGATTCGCCACGATCACAGTTGCATCCGGGATGACAGCACCGCTCGCGTCGGTTATCTGCCCCAAGATGTCACTCGACACTACCGCCTGACCAAAAGCGTGTGGCAGCGGCATCGCCAGCCACAAGCCCAAGAGCACCAGCACAGCTCCCAACGATTTGTGCTTTCTGTGGCTCAAAGGTTCCCTCCTTGATAGCAGTAACCAGAGGCGAACCCCAAAGTCAAGACCTTTGTCCAGCTATGTCAGCAGGAGAATGATTAATTTGGCAGGCTACCGGGAACCGCTTCAGGCCGGTGTCTTACAACAATTCACCGAATGCTATTAAACCCCAGAAGACCAAGCCGGCCCCGCATGCAACCACACCGAGCCAGCCCAAGGTTCCTTTCCCGATGGCGCCCAAGATGATGCCCCCCAGGAGCAGGCATATCACAACGCCTGTGGTGGCAATCGCCAAACCGAAATCGTGGATGGCGTACTTAGGTGATTGCAGTATCAAGAGCAGGGAGATGGCAGAGAGCCCAACGATTGAGCTCGCCGCACCCGCATAAATCTTGCCTCTACTCACGCCACTGCGCTGCATCTCCACTGTCGGCGAAGCCTCCATGATCTGAGTAGGATTAAATCGAATCCCTAAGACACACCCTCACGCGTTTGTCTTAGTTTATGCGACTGGAGCGAGGCTCGGGCGTCGATGGGAATTCTTTCCATTGGGTTTCCGCCCCCCGCAAGCCTCGATAAACGCGCGCCACTTCAGTTCGGTGGGTCATCATCCCTCTTGGACAGCTGATGGCGGAACTGTCGGCAGAGCAGTGGCCAGTCGCTTGGCCGTGTCCTTGACCAGCTTCAGATCCAACTTGCCGCTCCCCAGCGCGGGCAAGGCATCGATGAGGAAGAAGTTCTCCTTCCGGGGCTGCCAGAGCTTGGGCAGGTTCGACTCGCGCAATCGCTTGAGCAGGTCATCGATCGGCACGGCGAGCGCGGTGTGCAACACTACCAGTTTCTCGCCTTTTTGATCGTCGGCCACGGCAGTCACCACGAGCTTAGGCTCGGCGCTGCTGAGCGCCTCGTGCAAAGCATCTTCCACGCGCAGGTGAGGCACCATCTCGCCGGCGATTTTCGAATAACGGCTCAGACGGTCGGTGATGGTGAGGAATCCTTCCTGGTCCAGCTTGGCGATGTCTCCAGTAAAGTACCAACCGTCGCGAATCACCTCGCGAGTTCTTTCGGCCTGGCCGAGGTAGCCCATCATGACGTTGGGACCTTTGATGAGGAGCAGCCCTTCCTCATCGACACCCAGGGGCTGGAAGGTTTCCGGATTGACAATGCGTGCCGCCACTCCCGGAATGGGGCATCCGACGGTACCCCGCTTCGAACCGGGCTGCTTTTGACGGCGACCTTCATAGCCCGGCGCCTCCACCGCCACCACCGGGGAGAGTTCCGTGGCTCCGTAGCCTTCGAAGAGCGGCTTACCGAATTTCGCCTGGAAGGCGTCCGCGAGTTCCGGCTTCTTCTTTTCGGTGCCCACAATGGCCACTCGCAACGCGTGCAAATCCTCGGGCTTGAACTTGCGGACGTATTCCCAGGCGAACGTCGGCGTGGCGACCAGCAGGGTAACGTTGTACTTGCGGCACATTTCCCCGCACTTGCGCGCTTCCAGCGGATTGGTGTGATAGGCAACGCCAAAGCCGGCGACCAGCGGCAACCACAGGCCCACCGAGAAGCCGAAGGAGTGAAAGAAGGGAAGCGCGCCGAGAAGGCAATCGTGCCGATCCACATTGAGCGCCTGCTGCATGCCCTCGATGTTGGAGACGATATTCCTATGACTTAACATCACGCCCTTCGGTACGCCTGTCGAGCCGCTGGAGAAAATGATGGTGGCGAGCCCGTCCAGCTTGAGTTCGGGCGAGAGGAGCCAGCGGCGAAGCACCGGACGAGGCAGGGCGCGGGCGGCCATCAGGGTCATCAGCTTGGCCAGACCCGAAACTTGCCCCGCCAGATCTTCCACTAGGATCATGCCGGGCTGCTTTTCAATGCCCAGCCGTTCGAGCAGCTTGGCGGAAGTGAAGATCGTCCTGATTCCAGCCTGCTCGATGGCGAGCTTTAGCGCTTCCGCGCCGGCGGAATAATTCAGGTTCACCGGCACTCGGCCCGTCATGCTGACGCCAACATTGAGCAGTGCTGAAGGCACCATAGGCGGCAGCAACACGCCAACAGTTCTCTCGGCTCGGCAGCACTTTTCCACAAGGCCGCGGAAGATAATTGCCCCGACCAACGCCCTTCCGAAGGTCAGTTCGCGGCCGAAGGAATCAGCCATGGCACGCCGTCCCCAGTTGCGCTTGGCAGTGTCGATGAAGTGCTCCGGCAGCGGCCGCTGGCGGGCATCGCGGCGGCCGAACGCCTCCGCGCCCAGGTTCATGATCGCCTGCCGTACCTCGAAAGCGTCTGCACTGGCTGGTAGCGGCTCACCGAAGGTGACAGTTACCGGGTAGGGGATCCGGCGCGGCCACTTGAAAAAGAAATGACCGCCGGAGTAGCTGAAGATGCTGCCCCAGACGCGGTCGAGGTGAATTGGGATTATAGGGGTTTGAACGCCTTTCATGATCCTCTCAAGGCCGGATCGAAAGCGAAGCAGATTTCCTGTTCGCGTTATTGCCCCTTCCGCAAAAATGCCGACCAGGTCGCCTTCTTTGAGGCGCTGCTGGGCCGTGCGCAGGGACTCCACAATCTGCGGTCGCGGGTCGCTCTCCGATACCGGAATGGCGCCCATCAGCTTGCCCAGCCAGTGAATGCCGGGCGTCTCGTACAGTCTGCGGAACATCAAGTAGCGGATGAATCGTTGTGTGCAGGCGCCGATCAGGAAGGGGTCAACGAAGGAAACGTGGTTGCACACCAGCAACGCTCCTCCGCTCTTGGGCAGGTTCTCGATGCCACGCACATCGATGCGGTAGAAAGTGTGAGTGAGAAACCAGAGGCAGAGCCGAACCATGAAGTCGGGAAGGATGGTCAAGATATAGGCCGTGGCGGCGAAAGACGCCACGCCCATCACCAGGAGCACCTGGTCCGGCTTGAGGCCGAGAGGACCCGAGAGCAGCCAGAGGATGCCGGAGCCAAAAATGACAGCGGTGAACGTCAGGACGTTCGAGGCGGCAATCACGCGGCCCTTCGACTGCTCACCCGCGCGCTGCTGAAGGAAAGCCTCCAGCGGCACGATAAACATGCCACCGCAAATTCCCAGCAGGCTATGACCCACTAACGCCTGCGGGAAAGAATGCTTCGCGAAAAACAAGTAGATGGCGAAAAGGCCCAGGCCGATGGACCCGATGGGCGGGAGTCCAAGTTCAACCTGATCACCGGAGAGCTTTCCGGCGATTGCAGCACCGAGCCCGATACCGATTGAGAGGCAGGCGTTGAGATAGGTGACGCCGTGCTCGTCCAGATGCAGAAGTTCCGGGCCGTAACGGTAGACGTTCATCAGGTAGATGGCGCCGAGCATCCAGAAGTAGGCGATGCCCAGGACGGTGAGGAACAATGGCCGGCTGGCGCGAATTTCCGCGAAATTGCGCCAGAAATCGGCCGGCGCATTCCAATGAAGACCTTCCTTGTAGCCGCTAGGGGGAACGCGCGTGATCCCCAAGCTCAGCAGGAAACTTCCCAGCGCCACCAGGATGAGAATTGCAGGCGGCACATAAGGCTCGGCGCGAAAAGCGGGCACCAGGAATCCGGCGGCCACCGGTCCGGCCACGATCATGGAGTAGACCGTCAGTTGCATCAGGCCATTGGCGCGCGACAGGTCGCTATCCGGCAGCATCTGCGGCAGAATGCCTTCCTTGGCCGGTGAAAGGAACGTGCTGTGCGTTCCCTCGACAAAGAGCACGGCCATCATCAGGCCGAGGTGGTTGGAGAAGACGGCTGCGGTCGCGAGCGTCATCAGCAGGATCTCGAGCCCCTTCATCGTGACGATGACATTGCGCTTCGAGAAGCGGTCGGCCACCTGACCGGCGTAAGAGGAGAAAAGGATGTAAGGAATCACCAGCAGCCCGCCGGCCGTGGGGATCATCCACGCAAGTTCGCCGGGCGACGATGCGTGGCTGAGCGCGTAAAAGATGAGGATGGTCTTGTAGGCGTTGTCGTTGAAGACGCTGAGGGCCTGGGCGGCGAGCAAAAACGCCAGCCCTGGCTGACGCCTCAAGAGTTGGACATAACCTTGCGACGGGTTCGGCACGTGTTCCCTCCCTGGGGACTCCTCCCGAGCATGCTCAGGTTGCCGGTTCCCCGGGTCAGCGTTCCGCGGAAGTGTGCTTCCTGATCGTAGATGGTGCAGATGTTGGGATGGTTGAGGGCGGAGGCGGCCTGGGCTACCCGCTGGAAGCGCTCGAGCGCCTGAGGGTTCCTGGACATTTCCTCCGGCAGGAATTTGAGCGCCACGAAGCGGTGGAGCTTGGTGTCCTCAGCTTTGTAGATGACACCCATTCCTCCGCCTCCGAGCTTCTCCAGGATGCAGTAGTGGGAGACGGTTGTGCCGGTCATCTCTCCTCAGCGACCTATGGCAGTGAGTACCCTGATGTGAGGGTATAGTAACGGGAATTAACTTGGATAGCAAGCCTTCGGCGAGCCAGTTTCCACGTCCCGAAGCCGACCGGACGCAAACTCGGAGATTCAACCGTCTGGTTACGGGTGCGGGAGTCCGTGAAATGCCCCACCTTGACCCCGGGGGCTTCCGTAATGCATCCCTCGCTGGCCTCTGACTCCAACTCCGAGCCAAGGGTCAAGGTCTTTGTGGGAGCCAGCGAGGGCGATGTCAACGCACCCATCAAGGCAAGCTTAAAATCGCGGCGGTTGATCTTTGACATCTTGATTACCTTACAAAACCTGGCAGGCTTCGGAAAAGGGTTATCTGTCATGCTGAGCGGAGCGAAGCATCTGCAGTATCTCTTTGATAACGAGCAAAAGCAGATCCTTCGCTCCGCTCAGGATGACGGCCAGGGGGGCTTTTTCCGCAGCCTACTGGATATCAGCAAAGCACAGCAGGTCGTCCGATCTCAGAAATTGAGCGCCACGCCGGCGGGGTCAGGCCGTCGCGGCCCGCGCACTAAGCTGACAATGATGGCCGTGGCAAGACAGGGAATGATGGCGGCGGCGATCATGACGGGTTCGAATGAGAACCGGTCGCTAATGAGGCCGATGAGGTAAGTTGAAATCAGCGTTCCGATGCCCGCTCCCGTCCCACTCAGGCCACTTACCGAGGCGACCGCGCGGGGGTCGAAAGCATCGGCCGGGAGGGAAAGAAACATGGTGGAGCAGGCGGAGTACGCGAAAGATACATACCCGAAAATCCCAATCAGCAGAGCATATCGGCCGGTGAAGGCCGCGGCGAGGAGCATCAGCATGCTCGGGCCAAAAATCAGGATGACGGTGCGCCGGGCGCGGCCCACCGGCCAGCCGTGTGAAATCCACCAACTGGAGAGAGCCCCGCCAAAAAAATTTCCCAGGTCTGCACCCACAAAAGGCAGCCAGAACCCAATGATGCTCTGCTCAATTCTGAACCCCTTGCTGACCAGGAAGATGGCAAACCACTCCGACATCAAATACCAATAAGGGTCGAGGAGAAAGCGTCCTAGTATAATGCCCCAGGCCTGGCGGTATTTGAGCAACTGGCGAACCGAGGCCGGTTGTCCCTGCACTTGAGCAGCGCTCGCCTTACCCTGGCTGATGTAGGCGAGTTCTTGCGCGGAGATTCGCGGATGTCCCGCGGGGCTGCCATAAACCCCCCGCCAAACCATCAGCCAAAGAAAGCCGAGACTCCCGGTCACGAGAAAGACGGGGCGCCAACTATGAAAATGGCGATACATGAAAAGTACCATAAAGGGCGCGAGCAACCCGCCAATGGATGAACCGCTGTCGAAGAGAGCGACGGCCCAGGCCCGTTCTTTGGCGGGAAACCACTCAGCCACGGCCTTGGTCGCGCCGGGCCAATTCGGCGCCTCACCTGCTCCCAGCAGACAGCGGAAAATGCTGAAGCCGGCCAATCCTCGCGCCGTCGAAGTAAGCGCCGCGATCAGAGAGTAAAATGCCACCGTCGAGGGAAAGCCCTCTCTTCGTGCCCAGCCTGTCAAGGATTCTTCCTCCCACGCTTTGCATGATGGTATAGGCGATCCGAAAGGAAATGAGGATTATGGCGAAATCCTGGTTGGACCAATGATACTCAACCTTCAGGAAGGGGGCCAGGGCGCTCAAAGACTGGCGGTCGATGAAATTGATAACCGTAG
>CAWIUZ010000048.1:0-16236 GCA_963838915.1 uncultured Acidobacteriota bacterium | reverse complement strand
AGCGTATTACGCTCAACGCGGGGTTTCTGAGGCGGGGAATATCTGCGCGAGAGGAAGCGTGAATCCTGGCAACAGCTCAGGCTCCTCGAATCTGTGCCCGGCAGCGGCGCCGCGGACTTCGGGCTCGAGCCTATCGGCAACGTAGCGGTATGCCTGCTTAGTGTTGGGATAGAGAAGCCAGACGGCCTTTGCACCCGCGGAGAGGTATTGCGACACTTTGAAAATCAGGTCGTCGGCGCGATCGCTTCTCGAAACGATTTCGATCACGAGGTCCGGGACGACCGGCAACGGGACTCGATCTAGGTCGATGCCTCGCAATCGGCCGGCCCGGAAAAAAGCCACATCGGGTCTCCGCACGGTCTCCCCAATCAACCTGACGTCGGTTTGGCCTATCACGTCGCCGAGCCCTTGGCTTTCACCAAAAGCACCCATCGTGGCCACGAGGTAATACCCGATCTTGTTGTGAAAAAAGCTCGCGGAAGGTGTCACGATCAGCTCCCCCTCGCTTAATTCGTACCTCACGCCCTGGGATTCTTCGAGCGCGATATACTCCTCGCACGTCAGCAGCGCCTTGGTCGGCATCCGGATCTCCCCTCTCCTCAGAATACCACGGCGATCACCGATTTTCAGCCTCTCTCTCTAGCTTGGCGGGGGCGCAGTACGCAATCATTGCATTCGAACCGCGTCCATCGGATCAATATGCGAGGCCCGGCGCGCTGGCAGGTAGCCGGCGGCCAGTGCCACCACGACGAGCAAAAGAGACACGCCGGCGAGAGTGAGCAAGTCGTGCGGTGAAAGCCCAAAAAGTGTACTGGCCAGCAGGCGGCTGGCGGCCAGCGCGCACGGAATCCCGAGCCCTAATCCCACGAGCGCCAGCACCAGTACTTCTTGCAGGACACCTCCCAGAACCGTGGCCGGCCTCGCGCCCAGCGTCATGCGAATCCCGATTTCACGCGTACGCCGGGTAACGGCGTAGGCCATCAGCCCGTACAAGCCAATCGAAGCCAGCAGGAGCGCCAACGCTCCAAAGAAGCTCGACAGCAGGGCAATAACCCGCTCCTCCACCAGCGCCTGATTGACCTTTTGCGGAATGGTTTTCGTGCTCAACGGGTATTCATGGCCGAGGGACTCAATCTCGATCCCTACAGCTTTGGCCAGCGCTTCCGGCGCCTCGCGAGTCCGCACAAACAGCTGGCCGAATTGCATCGAATCAGGATACTGAAGGACAGGAATGTAAATCACCGGCGGCGCCGCGCTGTGGAGATCGAAGAGGCGCGAATCACTCGCGATCCCAACAACTTCAAGATTCTGGTATTGAGGCATGAAGCCGAAGCGAACACGCTGGCCGAGAGCATCCCCCGAGGGGAAAAGCCGCTCCGCAAGACCGCTGCTGAGGATGGCGACGTGTGGATGATGTTCGTCATCGCTATCTTCAAAATTCCGGCCACGAACCACGCTCAACCCGAGCGCGGGAATGACACCGGGCGAGATCGTCGCCTCTTTGGCCATCAGGCCGGCATCCGGATTCGTCGCGGCAGCCATGGTCGAAACGGTGTCGCCCCAGCCTTCCTGGGCAGGAAGCGAAACATCTGCAAACCCTGCTGAGAGGACGCCCGGCCCGCTTGACACCCGGCTGAGAAGCTGCCGGCGGTAGCTCATCATATCCAGGTTCTGGTATCCGCCCGGCCTGGGGGCCAGGCTCAACTCGAGCACGCCCTGTTCGAGACCCGGATCGATGGCGCACAACTTCCGAAAGCTTCGCACCAGCAATCCGGCCCCCAGCAGAACCACCAGCGAGAGGGCCACCTGTGCAACTATGAGTGCCTTGCCCAGCTTCGCCGTGCCACCCGCCAGGCTACGGGCGGTCTGCTGAATCACCGCTGCCGGATCCTGGCGCGAGGCTCGCCATGCAGGAGCCAGGCCAAATAGGATGCCGGTTAGGATCGCCACGGAAGCGGTGAGCAAGAGCACATGCCAATCAGGCCTCAAATCCAGGATAACCGGAGTGAGATATCCTTCCGTCAGAAAACTCACGAGCAGGCGGCTTCCCCAATACGCGAAGGCCAGGCCCAGCAGCGCGCCCGAGGCAGAGAGCCCGAGGCTCTCAGTCAACACTTGTCGGGCCAGCGTCCAACGATTCGCACCCAGCGCCACGCGCACGCTCATCTCGTGGCTGCGCGCGGCGGCGCGCGCCAGCATCAGGCTGGCCAGGTTCACACAGGCGACCAGCAGGATCAAGCCGACAATACCCATCAGCACGTAGAGCGGGCGCGTAAAATGGGACCGCAATGAAGCGTTGACGCCCGTGGCGGCGGGCGACACATCCAAACCCATCGAGAAGAAAAGCTGGCGGCGCAGTCCGGGAGTGTCGGTCGAAGCTGTCGCCCGCAGCACCTCTGGCCAGAACGATTCGAGTTGGGCTCGAGCCTGCGCGACGGTGACCCCGCCTTTGAGCCGGCCGGTAATGAACACCCAAAGCATGGCGCGATTTTCGTTGGCCTTCATCGGAGTGGTAATGTCCGGTGCATCGCCGACGGTCATTCCGGTGAACCACTTCCGCGACACGCCGATGATCGTGAAAGGCTGTCCGTCAATCGCAATCTGTTTTCCGACAACGTCCGAAGCCCCGCCGAAACGACGTTGCCAATAGTCATAACTGAGCACGGCCACCGGCGAGGATCCGGCGCCCGCCAGGTTCACATCTTCCGGCGCAAGCAGTCGTCCCAGAAGGGGCGTCGCGCCGAGCTCCGAGTAGTAGTTCCCGGTGACCGAGCGCACCTCGGCCTGCGAGAGCACGCCGTTGATCTCAACATCCGTCGCCGCGCCGAAACTCCACCCGATCAAGCCCGAAAAAACCTTCTGCCCCCGTTCGATCTCGCGAAACATCGGAAACGAGAACATGATCTTGCTGCCGCGCCGGACCACCGAAAGCTCGGCAAGAGTCTCCGGGCGGCGGACAGGGAGGTCGCGAAGCAGTAGCGCATCAAGCAGCGAGAAGATGGCGGTGTTGGCGCCGATTCCCAACGCCAGCGACAGCACTGCCACGCACGTAAAGCCGGGATTCTTACCCAGCACCCGCAATGTATATCGAAGATTGCGCGAGAAACTCACGAGGAAAGTATAACATCGCCGCGGGAGAATCAGCCGCCCGGCGCTGCGGAGAGGCTGCGAACGCGTGGAAAAGCAAAAACAACTCACGCCAAGACGCAAAGCCGCAAAGAAACGCAAAGTGAATTGTGCTTTCTTCTTTGCGACCTTTGCGCACTTTGCGCCTTGGCGTGAAACCGGGTTCAGTGGTTAGAGGCAACTTCTCGCCGGAAAGATGGCTAGGCTACCCAGCCCTTTACAAACGATTCGCATAACCCACCACACAGATGGCCAGGATCAGCATGGCCACGCCGGCGACGGCCAAGCCGAATGCCTTGCGGCTCGCGCCCTTCCATTCTCCGGTTATGAATCCCAGGATGTTCGCGGTAATAACCATGGTTGACATCATCACCGCCCAGCCCACCGAGGTTCCCAGAGCACCGAGGAAGCGTGCGCCAGGGGCGTAAACGGCAAAACCGGCGATCCACATGAAACCCATGAGAGTCGCGAGAAGCCAATAAGCGCGCGTTCCCCGCAAGGCGAGCAAGCCGCCGGTCCGGTTCTTCTTCATTAACCAAACGCAGTAACCGGCGCTGCAGATAAAGAGCGGCAACGTCAGTGGCGCCCAGAGGGCGTTGCCGGCCATCGTGGGCGCCGCGCCCTGCTCGATGGCTCGGCGTTGGTATTCCGCGCCAAACGTGAACCCGAGGTTGGCGGAGGCGGAAAGTAGCCCCGAGGCTATACAGATTGCCAGGCCGACGCCAAAAGAGCCGTGGACCTCAAGACCCGAGGCCTCGGAGCCTTCGGCGGCCTTTTTCGCTGGAGCACGAAGCTTGCCCCCCCAGGCACCGAGGCCTAGGCCGATTAGAACCAGCGCTAAGGAGAAGAGCGTCATGATGCCTTGCGGCTGGGTCAGCTTCTCCGGAGACAGCACGATCATCGGAATCAGCGCTCCGGCGGTTGCCGCGAGGCCAATGATGATCGTGAATCCCAACGCCATGCCGAGTCTCGAAACTCCCAAGCCAAAGGTGAGAGATCCAATTCCCCATCCGATGCCAAATACCTCAACCAAGAGCAGAGAGTGCAGGGAGGTGGTGGTCAGGACGTTCAATGGATGTGGAATGGTCAGGAGCACGAAGAGCCACGGAAACACCAGATAACCTGCCGTGGAATAAACAAACCAGGTGTTCTCCCACACCCATTTCCTCATGGGCTTCATGGGCAGCATGAAGGCGCCTTGCAGAATCCCCGCAAGTATTACGAGTGCGTATCCCATGGTGTGTTCCATCCTTTCGAATGGCTGAATGAGCTGACGCCCCTAGCATCCCAAGCTCATCGGTGCGTTATCCTGAGCGCAACGAAGGATCGCTGCAGTTGCGGTTCTCCACGAATAACTAGAGAGACCTAGAGTGCTTAGTTGTGTTAATAAGCGCAATTATTCTGCGTCCTGGAAGGGCGGGGCTTCAGCCCCGCCGGTACGCAGAGCACGGTTGAAGGGGCCTTCAGGCCCTGAAGCAACGCGGCTTCAGGGGCTAAAGCCCCGAGGACTGGCCTGATCTCTGCGGCGGGGCTGAAGCCCCGCCCTTCCGACGCCAAACGAATAAGAACGCTTACTTCTGCAAGTAAGCGCTAGTTTGGGGCAGCGCCGACCTTTAGAGCCTGCCTTGAGCTGAGCGAAGGGCCGGCAAATGCTGGCCTGAAGGCCAGCGCTACGATCAAACTAGGACAGTAACCGCAATTCAGAGCCGCCCATTATAACCTGGGAGCAAGGAAAACAGAGGATGAAACGATGGGCAGAAAAGGCTCGTTCGATCGGGAGGAGGCATTACACCGCCATTTGAGGCGGAGAAAACTACAGGCAAGGTTCGAGTGGCCAGAGGGCGGCCACCAGGGCCGCCCCTACGGCCCAGGTGCCTAGCCCTCTCCCCGGGGGAGAGGGTGTCGCGTTCCGGCGTTTTCATCAGCCGGAGCACGACGGGTGAGGGGTCTCTTAAAATCGGCGCCCGATCCGCAAGTAACCTTGCAGTCCCACAATCCGTCGATAAGGGCAGTCGCAGGCGGTGGGGCGCATGGCCTTGCGCCGCTGCGTCGCACGCGCCTGAACCCTGGCGGCGTAGGGGTAGGGCTTGCCCTACCCTCGTCGGGGCCAGCAAAAATGCGGGGACGGCAAGCCGCCCCCCTACGGCGCGGCGGTTATCAACGGATTGGGGCCGCCCACATTGCTTGACGAGTCTGCGCTTTCCCCATAGACTTAAAACATGCCCGCATGATTGGGAGCTGGTTTCGAAGATTATGACATTCCGAAAGACTGCCGTTGCATTCACACTCGCTTTGGCGCTGAGTCCGTTCGCCTGGTGCCAGAGCGGCACAGAACTTTTCCCTCTCAAGGATATCAAAGCTGGAATGAAGGGCGTTGGCCGTACGATTTTCCAGGGTGAACAGATTGAAGAATTCCAGGTCGAGATTCTAGGCGTGTTGAAAAACGTCCTGGCGCCCAAGCGCGACCTGATACTGGCGCGGCTTGCAGGGGGACCGCTCGCGAAGACAGGAGTCATTGCCGGAATGAGCGGCAGCCCGGTTTATATTGATGGCAAGCTCGTTGGCGCAGTCTCTATTTCATTTCCGTTTTCGAAAGAACCCTTGGCGGGTATTACGCCCATCGACCAGATGGTGCAGGTGGTCCCGGAGGAGAAGAGCCACGCGCCATCCCAAGCGGAGCTTCCCGTCGACTTTCGCCTGGCAAGAAGCAGCGACGACCCTCGCGACAGCGCGCGCTTGATTCCTCAACAGGATTTCGGCCCTGCGACCCTTCGCCGCTTCTTTCCAGCAAGCGAAGCGGGGATCTCATATCCGAACGTGCAGATTCCACTGCGGTTTGGCGGGTTTGCTGCCGAGGCCGTGGAACCGTACCTGCCCCTGTTCCGGCAAATGGGCTTCGAACCGATGATGGGCGGAGCGCTGGCGGGCGGACAGAGTTCAACCCCGGTGGATTCGGACCTGAGCCCCGGTTCGATGATCAGTATGCTGCTTGTCCGGGGCGATCTTAACATGAGTGCGGACTGCACAGTTACGTACCGGCAAGGGAACAAACTCTACGCCTGCGGGCATCGGTTCCTTGCCGTGGGTCCAATTCAAATCCCGTTTGCGCCCGCCCACGTTCTAGTCACCGTGCCGAGCCTCGCGTCGTCCTTTAAGCTGGATGCGCCAGGGGAGGTCATGGGGACGATTCGCCAGGACCGTTTTGACGCCGTCTACGGCTTAGTGGGGGAGAAAAGCCCTCCCATGATCCCGGTTAGTGTGAACATTCAAAGCACCTTGAATGCCCAGGAGAATTATAAGTTCGAGGTTATTCAGGAACCGTTCCTATCGCCTTTGTTGGTAAACCTGGGTTTTGTCTCAACCCTGGGCAACACGGAGAGAGCCGTAGGCGCATCCACTTTGGAAGTTGATGGGAAGATTCGCCTGGCGGGGGCAGACGCGGTGAGCTTTCAAGACGTTCCTGTCGGGTGAAATGGGGATCAGTTCGCTGGCAGGCAGCGTGGTGGCGACGCCCCTTACCTTCCTGTTGGGCAGCGGCTTTCCTGACTTGCGCATCGAGGGCATCGAACTCTCGGTGAGATCGCGGGACGAGCGGAGTGTAGCCATGCTCGAGCAGGTGTGGAGCTCGCGGTCAGAGGTTAAACCGGGTGATCACATCGAGGTTTTCGGTCTCCTGCGCCTCCCGGGAGGGCAGATGGTGACCCAGAGAATTCCGGTGGATATACCCGAAAACGTCAGCGACAAAGGTCTGATGCTCGCGGTGGGCGGCGGAACGGCCATCAACGGGTTGCAATACCGGTTCGCCCAGCCTGGAAGCTCGGCACGCGATGTTCATCAACTGGTCAAGGCTCTGAACCGCATGAGACGAAACAACCGGCTCTACGCGTTGCTCATGGCCCCGCAGCGTTCGTTCATGCTGGAAGGGGACGAGTACCCCTCCCCTCCCCCTTCCTTGATACAAACCTTCATGTCCGACCCCGCGGCGGCCTCGAGCGTTAGCCTCAGCGGCACTTCGGTGGTCGGAGACTTTGAGGGAACGGCGTCTTCGTTCATGATCCAGGGCCAAAAGGTGCTCTTTCTAAAGGTCGTGGGGCCGGGCCTGTAGCATGGTGATCAGAAGGAGAGTGGTGGTGGCCTTACACGCTGCGGCAAAGGGTCATCTGTCATGCTGAGCGGAGCGAAGCATCTGCAGTATATCCTTGAAAAAAAGCAAATGCAGATCCTTCGCTTCGCTCGGGATGACAGGCCGGGGGACTTTTTCCGCAGCCTAATTTACGCCGCCATCGAACGCTGACAGGGAATGAGAAGTGGTGGGGTACACCCGCCGCTACGCGATGCAGGCCGACTGTATCGTCGGCCTGCCAGGACGATGGAGGAAACCACGAAAGGTAGGCATGAAACCAAATAAGAAGCTCCTGTTCCTGATACTTCCATTGCTTTTTTCTCTGGCCAGTGCGGGCACGGAAACGGTGTTTTGGCAGGTCGGCTCCTTTGAGGAGTTTCTACAGGGGACGCTCGCCAACGTCTCGCTGGATACAGAGGGGGAGCTACACCTCGCCCCCGGGGCACGCGTGGTTTTCAATCCCGAGGAAGCGCTCGCCCTCTCCTTAGCTCACGACCGGAAAGGGAACGTCTACATCGGCACGGGCCATCAGGGAAAAGTCTTTCGAGTAGACGGCGCGCTGCACTCCAACCTGCTGTTTACAGCCCGCGAGCCCGACATTTTCGCATTGGCCGCCGGCCCGGATGGTTCGCTCTATGTAGGAAGCTCGCCGGAAGGCAAAGTGTATCGGATTACGGCGGAGGGCCAGTCGAGAGTATTCTACGACCCACATTCCAAGTACATTTGGGCTCTGGCTCTGGACCAGGCGGGCCGGCTGTATGTGGCCACCGGAGACAAGGGCCAGATTTTCCAGGTTGACGCTGCAGGAAAGGGCACCCTGTTCTTCGACAGCAAGCAGACCCACATGATGTGCCTCGCCTTCGAGCGAAATGGAAACCTGCTTGCCGGGAGCGTCCCGAATGGGCTCATCTACCGCATAACTCCGCAAGGAAAGGGCTTTGTTCTCTATGAGGCCAACCTGCCGGAAATCCATGACTTGGTGACTGACTCGAGCGGGCGCATTTATGCCGCAGCCTTGGGGGGCGCGGGAGGCAAAGGTTCCCCCGAACTATTCGTCCCTCCCCCTGGCGGCGCGGTTCCCGGCGGTGTCACCACCGTTACGGTACTGGCTTCTGATGAAGTTCGGCCCGGCAGTGGAACTGAGGCCCAGACTCCTCCCAACGAAGGAGGAAATCCGCCTAGCTTTAACCGGCCGACCCCTGTGATTAACGCCATTCCCAATTTTCAGATCCCGCAGGGTCGAGGATCTTTGATCGAAATACTCCCGGACTCGACGGCTGAGACGATTTGGAATTCGAACAGCGAGAGCGTCTTCGGTTTGGCTGTGCGCGGAGACCACATCCTCTTTTCCACGGACTCTAATGGGCGAATCTTCGACATGATTCCGGGGCGCAACGCAGAAAAGTTGAACCTTGTTACCGAAACACATGGGTCCCTGGCAACGCGCCTGATGACTGAGGGATCTGACCTTTACGTAGCCACCAGCAATATTGCCCAACTGTTGAGGGTTGAACAGGGTGTTGCCGCCGAGGGAAGCTACGAGTCTCCGGTCAAAGACACGAAGTTCATCTCCCACTGGGGCGTGCTTGCCTGGCGAGGTGAAGCGCCCGGCGGGACAACCCTTGAATTCTTCACGCGCTCCGGCAACTCCGAGCGCCCCGACCAAACCTGGAGCGACTGGGCAGGCCCGTATCGCAGCTCGAATGGCAGTCCGGTCTCGAGCCCTCCTGCCCGCTACATTCAATGGAAGGCGGTCTTCCACGCCTCTGGCGCGAGCAGCCCCACGTTGAATGACGTTACAGTATCCTACTTGAACCAGAACCTTCCCCCGCAAATCCGGTCGCTGAATGTGAGCACGGCAGGGGAACGCACCAGCCCAGCCGGTAGTGGCTCGGCCGGTCTGCCTGGCGGACCGGCTATTTCCATCGGCACTTCCCCTGGTGCAAGTTCCCCCGGCAAGGTGCCTGTAACGCTGACTTGGCAGGCCGATGACCCAAACAACGACCAACTCGTCTACTCGCTCTACATAAAGGCGACAGACGAGCAAGAATGGCACCTCCTGAAAGACAAGCTGCGCCAGACGAATTACACGATAGAGCCTGGCTCACTGCCGGATGGGAAATACATCGCCAAGCTGGTCGCTTCGGATGGAGAGTCCAACCCCCCCGAATTGGCGCGAGAGTCGGAGTTGCTAAGCGCCCCATTTTGGGTCGACAATACGCCACCGCAGGTCCGAGTGCTGCGACAGAATGCCACTGACGGCGAGGCAGAAGTGGTGTTCGAGGTCGAGGATAGTACTTCGCCGCTCCGCAGCGCCGAGACTTCGCTGGACGGCAAGGAATGGAAGGACATTGTGTCTGACGACGGCATCGTTGACTCTCGCAAGGAGACCTTTACGATAAGGCTTTCCAAGCTCGACGCCGGCGAACACGTTGTCTCAGTGCGGGCCTACGACACGGCGGGGAATCTTGGCGTCGGCAAGGCTGTTCTGCGGGTTGCCCCGCGCTAGCACAGGCACTCCTGCCTGTTCCCAGCGTTCCGCAGGCAAGAATGCCTGCGCCACGCGAGTGCCTGCGCCACGCTAATCGAGCAAGGATTAAGACAACTCTGGCATGGGCCACCGCATCTCACCATTCGAGTCTGGGTGCGGCTGGAAGTGAGTTTCCTTGAGCCAACAGAAGACGGCGGCTCCCAAGGCCGCTTCCGAGACTCAACTGGTTGCGCGCGCGCAGCGTGGAGATGAGGAAGCATTCACCGCGCTTTTCGAGATGCACAAGCGGCGTGTTTACTCGCTCTGCTTAAGGATGACCGGCAATACTGCGGAGGCGGAGGACTTAACGCAAGAAGCCTTCCTTCAGCTTTTCCGTAAGATCTCCACCTTTCGAGGTGAGTCCGCTTTTTCCACCTGGCTGCATCGGCTGGCTGTTAACGTCGTGCTGATGCACTTGAGAAAGAAGGGACTGCAACAAGTTTCGCTGGACGAGGTTGACACCAGCCAGGATGAGCCCGTCAAGCGCGATTACGGCGACAACGATCGGAGGTTGATGGGGTCGGTGGACCGCATCAGCCTGACGCGAGCCATCGCCGAACTTCCGCCAGGATATCGGACCGTGTTCGTTTTGCACGATGTCGAAGGTTACGAGCATAACGAAATTGCCGAAATCATGAAGTGTTCCGTCGGCAATTCGAAATCTCAACTTCACAAAGCGCGAATGAAGTTGCGCGACTGGTTGCGCCAGAACGAGGGGCCGATGACTCCCGGAGAGCCCGTAACTTCCGACCAGGCCCCGACCGAAAGGTAATGCGGCTATGGATGAGACTCGACGCTACAGGACCGCAGAATGCGATCGCTTTGAGTTGGAGCTTGACGCCTACATGGATGGCGAAGTCAGGCCCTCTGTGCCGGGTCACCTTCGCGAGTGCGTGTTCTGCAAGGTTGTGTTCGAGGATTTGACCGCGCTGCGGACAGCGGCCCGCGAACTTCCGCTTGAGGAGCCCTCACCAGTAGTTTGGGCAAATATCCGGGCTCAATTGTCAGCAGAGGGGGCGTTCGCCGAGAAGGGCGGCGTGTGGAGTTGGTTTTGGCAACTGGATTTCCTTCGCCGCCCGGTTCCTGTGGCGGCCTTTGCCTGCATGCTGGCTCTCGGTTGCTGGTTGACGGCGCCCCAAAACAATCCGCAAACGAAGACCACCGCTTCCCTCCCCACCTCGGCGGGCGAACCCACCGTAGTGCGATCCATGGTCTTCCTAGCTGGCGGTGAGGGCCTGGAAAAGGCGGTCCGAGAGTTGGAGAAAGCTTTCAAAGCGCGGGAGGCAACTCTCGCGCCGGACGTCAAGGCGACCTACGAGAATAGCTTGAGTTCGCTCGATGCTTCAATCCGGGAATGCAATGATTCGTTGCAACGTGAGCCCGGCAATTCGCTTGCTCACGAATATTTGTTTGCAGCGTATTCCCAAAAAGCTGAGGTATTATCCTCAGCATTGGAAATTGATGAAGGCCGTTAGGCCAGCCCAAGGGGGACTTAACAGTGGCTGATCGTCAACAACAAAAAACAATTAAAACAACGGCTATGCCTTTTGCCCTGGGCATATTTCTTTGCTCATTGGCGCTGCCAGGCATCGTGCTTGCTGCCGAAGGCAACCGGATTGAAAAGACCTTCGAAGTGGCGCCCAATCCTCGCGTCACGTTGTCGAATACGCGTGGCCAGATACTTGTCAGAGGATGGGACAAGCAGCAGGTGCACATAGTGTATTCCGTCATATCACCCCGTGTGGAAGTGGATAGCGACGTCATTCCAGCCAGCGGGCCCGCCGATAAAGTTCACTTCTCTACACATATCCTGGACCCCCTGGTTTCCGGAAAGGATCAAACGGCAGATTACAGCTTGGACGTCCCCATGGGAACCGACCTTGAAATCCGCGATACGCTAGGAAGCGTGAAGATTGATAAGCTTCAGGGCGACGATGCCACCGTGGAAACGGTGGGGGGATCCATTGTCGTCTCCGATTTCACCGGCCACCTTTTCGTGCGCTCGATCGGGGGAAACATCGATGTAATCCGGGCTGCAGGACGCGTGGAAGCGTATTCAATCACGGGAGACCTGCATTTCGTCTCTCCTACGACTTCCAAGCTCCGCGCCACTACAACCTCCGGGCGAATTCTTTTTGAGGGAGACTTTCCGGATGGCGGCGACTACTCACTCTCCGAATACAGCGGCGATATGGATATCATCTGCCCGCCCTCGGCGTCTTTCGAACTGAATGCCAAAACAGATCGGGGAAAGCTCGAGAACGAAATGCCCATCACCATCCGCCACCAACCCGCTACACCGCTCTCCTCCGCCAATAGCCTCTTCGGCACCCACCTGAGCGGCAAAGCCACAGTGAATCTGAAGTCGTTCAGCGGTACGATTCGCATTCGGCAACGGTAGCGGAAGGCAGTCGAGAGTCGAAAGTCCAGAGTTGAAAGCCGGAAGTTTTAGATCTCTCGACTCCCCACTGCTCAACTTCGCGACCCTACAATCAATCCTCGACTTTCGACTCTCAACTCTCAGCTTTCGACTCTCGACTTTCGACTCTGTTATAATTTCCTCGGACCATGATCCGCCACCGGCGCAAACAGATTTATCTGCTCGGATTCATGGGCAGTGGCAAGTCAACTGTCGGAGAACTTCTTTCCAAGAAACTCGGCTGGCCTTTCATCGACCTCGATACGGTTATCGAAGCCGGACAAGGTGTGAGCATCCGGGAGATATTTGAAAGGTCGGGCGAGGCCTTTTTTCGCCAGCTTGAGCGTGCTGCCTTGACCGAGGTCTCGAAAACCGAGCCCGTGGTGATCGCGCTGGGAGGCGGCACTTTCGCGAACGAAACTAATGTCGAACTGATTCGCGAGACGGGCGGAACCACCATTTGGCTGGATTGCCCTATGGAGATCCTGCTCGAACGGTGCTCCGGCATGGTGACCCGTCCGCTCTTTCGCAATCCCGAATCCCTCGAGCGCCTGCTGGATCTCCGGCTTCCCTACTATCGCCTGGCGGAATTCAGAGTCTACACGGAAGGACGGAGCGCACAGGAAGTCACCGAGCAGATTCTACGCCTGGGGGACTTCTAAGCGGAAAGGCCTAGCGGGCTAAGGTTAACTGTCATGCTGAGCGGAGCGAAGCATCTGCAGTATCTCCTTAAAAACAAGCAAATGCAGATCCTTCGCTCCGCAGAGGATGACAGCCAGGCGGTTGTTTCCGCAACCTGTTAAGCCGCTGTTTGGCCTTAAGGAGGAGCAGCAGGGGGTGTTGGTTTGAATAGAAATAACCGTAGAAGCTATCTAGCCTACAATGCCTCGAGGATCCTGCTCCCGCAACTGCTGGCGGCGGTGTTCGCCTGCAACCTGGGCGCCCGGCCCCAGGAATCGGCCGGCGGCCCGAGTCCCGTGAACGTGGACGATGAGGGCGTCTTCCTGATCTCCATGGCGGGACGCCCCGTCGGCAGCGAAAGCTTCCAGATCCGCTCCTCGCGGGGCAGGATCGAGGCGCGGGGTGACATCCGCCTCAACATTGAGAAGAACGGCAAGACAGTGAGCGTCGAGAGTTTCCCTGACCTGGTCACGGACTCCCAGCTCCGCCCGCTTACTTATGCGTGGAGATTACACGGCCCACAGTCCTCCCGGCTGGAGGTTGACTTTCGCGCCAGACCCGCCAAGGTTCGCTATCATACGATCAACGGAAGTGAAGATACCAGGGAGTTCGACCTTCTGCCTGACGTGATGGTTCTGGACGACAACGTAATCCATCATTTCCAGTTGATCGCAGCCCGCTTGCAGGCGCTGGGGGGCGGGAAACAAACTCTTAGCGTCTTCGTTCCACAAGAGGCGCTGCCAAGCCTCATGACCGTGGAAGACCTGGGAACATCCGCGATGCAGGACAGCCCGGCCGGGTCCGGTCTTCGGCATCTCCTCATCACTACTGATGTCACGCATGTCGATCTTTGGGTTGACGACAAGCTACACGTTCAGCGCGTTTCCGTTCCCGCAGCGCAGCTCGAGGCCTTACGGAAAAAGTAGATCTGATTGACGTGGTTTGAGGAGGGGCGAGCCTGAGAAAAGACAGGGGCGGGGCCAGTGTGTCGACTGGCTCCGCCCCTTGCCCAACAATCCAAATCCCTAAACTTCCTGCTCTAACGAATAACTACGGGCAGGTCTCGCCGGCCGGAGGCGTGTACGGACTCGGCTCGCCTTCGCCGTTGGCAAGCGAGTTCAGTGCGCAACCTACCGAATTCGCGGTCGCGCCCGCTGCCACAGCGTCTGAGTCAGCCGCTGAAGCCGCTGATGCCGCTGCTGCCGCTGCTGCTGCCGCCGCTGCCGCTGCCGAAGTCGCACTCTGTGCATTGGTATTCGCGTTTCCTGCGCGAGAAACTGCTACCCCTGCCAAAATCGCTGCGGCTCCCGCAGCCGCTGTGGCCACGATCGGCCAAACGCCTGCGCTGCCACCGCAGCAACGACCTGCTCCTCCGCCGCCCTGTGGCGCCTTCATCTGCGGAGTCACGGTCAGCGTCTTCCCCTTGGCAACATTCACTACCTTGCCGTTGCCCTCGTCAACGCGCAATGCTCCGTCCTTCGCCGTGACGACGACCGTGCCATTCAACATGGCCACTTCACCAAGGGTCTTGAAGCCGGAAACTGGAACCACGGAAACGTCTCCGATCTTCATTCGAACCGCAGCCCCGGACACATCATGAAAGAGGGAAACGTTGCCCTGGCCCAGCAGTACTGTTACCTCGTCCGAATCCCGCAGGAACGAAGCCACCGTGTCGCGGCCGAATACCATACGGCTCGCATTCCCCAGTGCGACCACGGCCACGCCATCTTTCACCTGGAGGCTGTCACCACTGAAAAGGGTTGTGTTAGGAAGAAGAGTCTGGCCGCCTACTGTCGCGTTCATGGTGCCCGCCACCGATCCGACAACCGCTAATCCCGCAAACACCGGCCCCACAGCGACCAATCCCAGGAGGATAAGGTACAGCGAAAAACGCGCGATGCAATTCCTGCTCAACATTATTGGTTCTCCTTTTTTTGTGGGCCGGGTTGCTCCTCGCCCCCTAACCCATCGTGTGTTTTTCCAACCTTTTCGATTTCGGTATAAAGGTACTATGACCAACAAAAGGTTGTCAAGACCTTTTTTGGTATTTTTGCAGCTGTCACATCCTCTACTCTTTCCATCAGCGCGGAGATTCGTCTGGCTCGGAAATAATCGTGACGCCCCAGCAAAATCGGCCTTGCCAGCGGTGTCAAGATTCTTGCAGTCATGCGACCACCCAAGGTTTTCGATATTCTTTCGTCAGCAATTTGTTCGCTTCCGCATCGCCCGGAAATTGCTCCTGTTCTGCATCCCAGGTGAGCTTGCGGCCCACCTTGTAGGCAATCACCCCCAGCAGACCGGCGCTTGTCGAACGGTGCATTGTATCCACATCCGAATTCGGCTTCTGTCGGGACTTAAGGCAGTCCAGGAAATTCAGCACGTGCGGATAATGCTGAGCGGAACCTCCGGCGTTGATCGTGCCTTCGGAGTTGAATCGCTCCGGGCCAAGTCGCGAGGGCCTGCGGCCAAAGCGTGTAACCTCCGCGGTCTATAAACAATGTTCCGTCGGTCCCGTAAAACTGAATTCCGTAGGAGTGGCCGTCCGGACCGCGGTCGTTGGCGACACGGTTGGAAAACCGGACCACAAATTCCCTTCCGCTCATTGCCGAGGCGGGGTACTGGTACAGCACTTCAAGAGTATCCGGTGTCTCGCGATTATCGTCGAGAACGTATTTCCCCCCTGTCGCCATTATCGTCTTCGGCGCCTCGACTCCCATCGCCCAGTGAACGACGTCGATCAAGTGAGTACCCCAGTCGGTCAGAATCCCGCCCGAGTAATCCCAGAACCAGCGGAAATTGTAAATCCCGCGATTACGATTGTAGGGCCGCTTGGGCGCGGGGCCCAGCCACCAGTCCCAATCGAACCAGGAGGGAGGATCGCTGTCCGGGGGATTGCCGATTCCCTCCGGGTACTGATTGCCGTGAATCCAAGTCTCCGCCAGAGTTACCTTTCCAATCTTGCCGCTGCGCACCAACTCCACGGCCTTTTGAAAGTGTTCTCCCGATCGCTGCTGGGTTCCCACCTGCACAACTCGATTGTGTTTCCTCGCGGCTTCCACCATCTTGCGTCCTTCGAAAATCGTGTGGGAGAGAGGCTTTTCCTCATACACATCCTTCCCGGCTTCGCAAGCCGCGATCATGGAAATTGCGTGCCAATGATCGGGCGTGGCCACAATTACCGCGTCGATCTCCTTGTGCTCGAGCACGCGGCGGAAATCCTTGTAGGTTTTCACCTGGCCGGGGACCGTCGTCGCCGCTTCATCCAGATGGGGCTGATAGGGATCGGCAATCGCCACGCAATCAACCTGGCCGGTGCGCAGAAAATCGCGCAAGTCCGCCTGCCCCATTCCGCCGGCT
>CAWIUZ010000047.1:0-62747 GCA_963838915.1 uncultured Acidobacteriota bacterium | reverse complement strand
GCGTTACCGCGCTTACACCTCTGGCCTATGTACGTCGTAGTCTTCGACGGCCCTTCATAGGGATCATTCCTGTAGCGAACAGGACTTCACCCTTGGGAGATCTAATCTTGGGGCGTGCTTCACGCTTAGATGCTTTCAGCGTTTATCACTTCCAGACTTCGCTACCCAGCCGTGCCACGGGCGTGACAGCTGGTACACAAGAGGTCTGTTCATCTCGGTCCTCTCGTACTAGAGACAACTCCCCTCAAATCTCCTATGCCCACACCAGATAGGGACCGAACTGTCTCGCGACGTTCTGAACCCAGCTCACGTACCGCTTTAATGGGCGAACAGCCCAACCCTTGGAACCTTCTACAGCTCCAGGATGCGATGAGCCGACATCGAGGTGCCAAACCGCTGCGTCGATGTGAACTCTTGGCAGCGATCAGCCTGTTATCCCCGGCGTACCTTTTATCCGTTGAGCGATGGCCCTTCCATACAGAACCACCGGATCACTAGGTCCCACTTTCGTGCCTGCTTGACTCGTTGGTCTCGCAGTCAGTCTGGCTTATGCCCTTGCACTCGACGGCTGATTTCCAAACAGCCTGAGCCAAACTTCGAGCGCCTCCGTTACAATTTAGGAGGCGACCGCCCCAGTCAAACTACCCGCCTAGTCTTGTCCCTGGCCCGGATTACGGGTCGAGGTTAGAACCACAGAACCATCAGGGTGGTATCTCACCGTTGGCTCCCCAGAGCCCGAAAACCCTGGTTCAAAGCCTCCCACCTATGCTGCGCAGACAACCCCATAGTTCAAGGCTAAGGTGTAGTAAAGGTGCACGGGGTCTTTCCGTCTAGGTGCGGGAAACCGGCATCTTCACCGGTACTACAAGTTCGCTGAGTCACTCGCCACGACAGTCGCTCTATCGTTACGCCATTCGTGCAGGTCGGAACTTACCCGACAAGGAATTTCGCTACCTTAGGACCGTTATAGTTACGGCCGCCGTTCACCGGGGCTTCAGTTCAAAGCTGCCGCGGGATTGCTCCCACATGACCTCTCCCTTTAACCTTCCGGCACCGGGCAGGCGTCAGCCCCTATACGTCGTATTCGACTTTGCAGAGACCTGTGTTTTTGTTAAACAGTCGCAGAGCGCGATTCGCTGCGGCCCCCTCGGGCTATTAACCCTAGCGGGGCACTCCTTCTCCCGAAGTTACGGAGTTAATGTGCCTAGTTCCTGAGCGAGTGTTCTCTCAAGCGCCTTTGGATATTCACCTCGTCTACCTGTGTCGGTTTGAGGTACGGTTGCAGTAGAGACTGCTTAGCGGCTTTTCTTGGCAGCGTGGAATTGCGAACTTTACCGGGTCTAAGACCCGTCGGCTCACCCCTCAGAGCTGGCTTTAAACCGACCCGGTGGATTTGCCTGCCGGATCCTCCTCGAGGCGCGCATCGTCATCCATCAGACGACTCCGCTATCCTCCTGCGTCCCCGCTTCGTCATAACGTCTCCGCCGCAGTGCCGGAATATTAACCGGCTGTCCATCAGCTACGCCTTTCGGCCTCGCCTTAGGGACCGACTGACCCTGAGCGGATTAACCTTTCTCAGGAAACCTTAGACTTTCGGCGCGGAGGGTTCCCACCTCCGTTATCGCTACTTATGCCGGCAGGGTCACTTGAGTACCGTCCACGAGCCCTCGCGGTCCCGCTTCAAACTGTACTCAACGCTCCTCTACCAATTTGAATATTTCCAATTTGAAATGTTCAAAGTCCGCAGCTTCGGTAAATGGCTTGAGCCCCGTTGAATTATCGGCGCAAAGACGCTCGACCAGTGAGCTGTTACGCTTTCTTTAAAGGATGGCTGCTTCTAAGCCAACCTCCTGGCTGTCTGAGCGACTTCACTTCCTTTCCCACTTAGCCATTGCTTCGGGACCTTAGCTGACGGTCTGGGCTATTTCCCTCTCGACAACGAAGCTTAGCCCCCGCTGTCTGACTCCCGGATAGTACTTCGCGGCATTCGTAGTTTAGTTGGATTCGGTATCCGTTAACGGACCCTAGTCCATCTAGTTCTCTACCACCGCGAGACTCAATCCGAGGCTAGCCCTAAAGCTATTTCGAGGAGAACGAGCTATCACGGAATTTGATTGGCCTTTCACTCCTACCCTCAGTTCATCCGAGCTGTTTTCAACCAACACCGGTTCGGGCCTCCGGCCGCTGTTACGCGGCTTTCACCCTGACCAAGGGTAGATCATCCCGCTTCGCGTCTATTGCCCGCCACTCAACGCCCTATTCAGACTCGCTTTCGCTACGGCTCGCTCCCCCTTGCGGGATCATCGCTTAACCTTGCGACGGACAATAACTAGCCGGCTCATTATGCAATAGGCACGACGTCAGGCTGCCTGTCTGCCTTGCGGCAAACAAGCGTAGCCCTTCGACTGCTTGTAGGCATACGGTTTCAGGTACTTTTCACTCCCCTCGCCGGGGTTCTTTTCACCTTTCCCTCGCGGTACTGGTTCACTATCGGTCGCTAGAACGTATTTAGCCTTACGGGATGGTCCCCGTAGCTTCCCGCGGGGTTTCACGTGCCCCGCGGTACTCAGGAACGCGCATGAGAGTCCGGGCAGCTTTCGCTTAAGTGGCTATCACACGCTGTGGCCGGCTTTTCCAAGCCGTTCAGCTAGCCGCCGGATTGTTAACTCTCTGGCTCTACACCGACGCGCGCCCTACAACCCCCAGTCCTCCTTTCAAACCTCAAATCTGGGATTTGAGATTCCAAAGGAAGACTGGGTTTGGGCTGTTCCGCTTTCGCTCGCCGCTACTAGCGGAATCGCGGTTGCTTTCTCTTCCTCCAGGTACTGAGATGGTTCACTTCCCTGGGTTAGCTCGCACCCGCCTATGTATTCAGCGGGCCGTCCCCGACTTTCAATCGGGGGGGTTTCCCCATTCGGAGATCCCCGGGTCTAAGGCTGTTTCCGCCTGTCCGGGGCTTATCGCAGGTAACCACGTCCTTCATCGCCGTCTAGCGCCAAGGCATCCACCGTACGCCCTTAGTAGCTTGACCATAAAATCTGCTCAACACACGAAAGAGAGTTCACAGTTCTCAGTTTCCCGTTGATTCTTGACTGTCGACTGTGGACCGCTCTTCCTGCAGATTGCCTTACTTTCTGCCCGGATCCAACCCGGACAGACGCTGCCACCCATCTCACTTTGCTCCTCGCCAAGGTTCTTTACGCCTCAACTCAGAGCTGACTGCTGAGAGCTGACAGCTACTACTAGGTAGACGCCACACCGTTCAATTTTCAAAGATCGCTGAGTATCGCCGGAGGACTTTGGTCCCCGGTGATCTCTTTCCAGCCCGCTTGCCCATTCAATTTCCGGCCGCAGGTTGCTGGGGTTGGTCCTCTCCTCGCTTACGGAAAACACCAACCTCAACAACCATAACGAAACGCCCCAGGCCGCAAAGCACTCTGCGCGCCTTTGCGTTCGCAACTCGGTTACTCTGAGGTTTGGAGGGTGAAATCAGGCGGGACGTTGTCTAGCAGATGGCCCACTTGCTCCACTCCCCTATTCAGTAGCCTTTACCGTACTGACCTCCTGGATTCGCCTAGCGATACGATGAGAAGTTTCGCACCCAACCTCGCACTATTTCTCGAGGTCCCCTTAGCACTAGCTTCACCTTCGTGCCGACAATCAACAATCCTACTCCTCGCAAAAACCAAATGCAAGAGAAATTTTCGAGTTTTTTAAAATAATCTCTTTTGCCATTCGGCACCTGCCAAACATAACAGATTACCGCATAACTGCAGGTGCTCGTGAACTCGCGGTCTCGCCGACGATGAATAGGTAGCGGCGAGTTTACCTCGCCACGTCGCGGCCTAAACAGGCTGCGGAAAAGGGTCATCTGTCACGCTGAGCGGAGCGAAGAATCTCTAGTATTTCCTCGAAAACAAGCAAATGCAGATCCTTCGCTACGCTCAGGATGACAGCTCGGGGGACGTTTTCCCCAGCCCGTAAAGCCGCCGCTACGGTGAACAGAGACACTGTCTCGGAGAGGCCGGGAATGACATGAGAGCCTGGATGCAGTAAAATCCGTTCTCAGTACATATCCGTCATGGAGAGAAAAACTACGATGTCCCACCGACTCGGAATAGTCGCAATAGCTTTGTTTTTTGCCGCGGCTCTCGCTACTCCGGCGCAGCTCGCTGCGCAAGCCAGAACGCGTCTGGCAATTGTTGGGCTCGACCACGATCACGTTTGGGGAATACTCAAGCTCATCGCGAGCGAGCCGGACGCGGAACTTGTGGCGATTGCGGACACGCACCCGGAGTTGATTCAGAAAGCCAAGGCGACGGTACCGCCGAGTGTGAAGTTCTTTTCGAATTATGTCGCCATGCTCGATGAGGTGAAGCCTGATGCGGTGATCGTCACCACGGCGAATAACCGGCACCTTGAAATCCTGCGTGCCTGCGCTAAACGCAAGATCCACTTCGACACCGAGAAGCCGATGGCGGCCAGCGGCGCCGACGCTCGCGAAATGGAACGCCTCGCCCGCGAGGCTGGCATCAAGTTAATGGTGAACTACGTCAGCGCCTGGCCGGAGTCGACGCAAGAGGCTTTGAGACGCATCGAGGCGGGAGAGATTGGCAACATCCAGAAGCTCATTGTGCAATTCGGCCACGAAGGGCCGAAGGAGATCGGCACTTCCAAATATTTTTCAGACTGGCTCTACGACCCTGTGAAGAATGGCGCCGGGGCTCTGATGGATTTCGGCTGCTACGGCGCCGACTGGGCAATGGTGCTCAAAGGCCGTCCCAAGCGCGTTTATGCGACCTCGCTGAAACTCAAAACCGCACAGCACAACGCGGTGGAGGACGACGCAACGGTGCTCCTCGAATACGCAGACGCCACAGCCATTCTGATGCCTTCCTGGGATTGGCCCTACGGTAAGGGGCAGGCGGAGATCTTCGGAACCAAAGGCAGCTTTCTGGTAAGAGGCGACGGTTTGCTGTTTCAGCCCGCCAAGGGTGACACCAGCGTGCAGAATCCCGACGGCAAGCCGCTGGAGACCCAGCCTGTTGCTCCGGAAAAGCGCAACAACCTGGCCTATTTCCTGTACTGCATTCAGAACGACAAGCCTATCGAGGGTCTTGTCTCCGCAGCCGTCAACGTGGGCGTGAATGAGATAATCGACGCGGCAAAGGAATCAATCCGAACCGGCCGGGCAGTGGCGTTGCCGGCCAATTGAGGGTTACGTAATATCGTGACCGACCAACCCCCTCACCTGTGCGTCGGCTGACGGACACCCTCTCCCCCTTGGGGGCGAGGGGTCGGGGGGTGAGGGGAGCGATGTCACTTAATTCTGCATCCTCAGTAGGTGTGGTCATGCGACTTCTCGTGAGCGACCGGCGGCGGATTCGGGATTAGGCCTGACGATGCGATATTGCGAAATCGTCGTGGCGAGGGAGGGCAGCTTCCCTGGCTCTCTTGGGCGTTCGGACCAAATCACGGTGCCTTTACACATAACTTCGACGGGCCGCGCTCCGGAAATTTCCTTGGGCAGCACGAACGTCAATTCGAGGGGTGTTTTGGGCTCGGCAAATTCCTCGCCCCGGAAAAGCACTCCTGAACGGCTGATGTTTTCGGTGGTGCCCTTCCACCACTTGCTTCCTCCGTTTAGCCGATAACGCAGGCGGATCTGGATTGCAAATCGCCGGGCACGGTTGTCAGAACTCAACTCATCCTCCTTACACCCATCTCGAATGGCTCAGTTCAATTCCCAAAGGATCGAAAAAGAACCGGTGCCCGTTCTCATCAAGACTCCGGGTATCACTTTATGCCTTTCCTAGAGTTTCACAATGGACCGACCGTACTAGTCCTTTTGGTACTAACGGCGGGCGAGGTCCGGGTTCGTTCCTACCCGAGGAGTCTCGGTCACGTGATGAGCGATGGAGAAAAGCACGAGTTCCAAGCGGTTGGCGACACCCAGCTTTTCAAGAATGCCGACAAGTTGTTTCTCGACGGCCGGCCGGCTGACGGTTAGTTCTTTAGCAATCTCGTTGTCTGTATAACCATCCTCAACCAGGGCGATGATTTCGGCTTCGAGCCCGCTGAGAGAAAGGCCATGCGGGTGGGTGACTTCGTCCGGGTTAGGCTTGATGTCCTTAGCCTCACCTTCGCAGTTCCGCACATTTGTGAGGGAAAGTTGACCTCCCTATCGGTCTAACCTCTTATCCATCAAAGCTGGCTTTTCAGAAGGCCGTTGTAGTGCCGACCTACCCTCTTTACAAATGCTGCAGGAAGCTGTCAGGATGCGCGCTGACGATGTTTCTGCGCAGCAAACGTCGATGCAAGGACGGCAAGGAGCACCGCTACTGGAGTGTGGTGGAGAACCGCCGGGTGCGTTCGGGGCGGGTGGTGCAGCGGCAGGTTTTGTTTTTGGGAGAGATCAATGACCGCCAGCAGGGGGCCTGGCGACAGAGGTTGGAGGTATTTGATGAAGCTGAGCAGCGGGCCCGCACGCTGAGCTTGTTTCCAGAAGATTGTGCGATCCCCGCCGACGCGCTGGATGGCGTGCAGGTGAAGTTGCGGGAGATGGAGTTGCGGCGGCCGCGGGCGTTTGGGAACTACTGGCTGGGCTGCGAGCTGTGGCGGCAGTTGGGACTGGGGGCGTTTTGGGGAGGGCGGCTGGAGGTCGGTCGCGAGGAAGTGCCGTGGGCGAAAGTGTTGGAGTTGCTCGTGGTGAGCCGGCTGATCGCGCCGGGCAGCGAGTTCCGTTTGCACCGGCAAGGATTTGACCAGAGCAGGCCATGGGAGATCTATTAGGCAGCGGCTTCGCGGTGGCCGAGAAGGATCGGCTGTATCGCTGTCTGGATCGCATCGTGGAGCACAAGGCGGCGTTGTTCGATCACCTGCGGCAACGCTGGCAAGACCTCTTCCAGGCGCGCTTCGACGTCTTGCTGTACGACCTGACGAGCACCTATATCGAGGGCCAAGGCGAGGAGATTCCCAAAGCGAAGCACGGCTACAGCCGAGATCACCGGGGCGACTGCCGGCAGGTGGTGATCGCGCTGGTGGTGACGCCGGAGGGATTTCCGCTGGCTTACGAAGTGATGGAGGGCAACACCTCGGACCGCACGACGCTGCGGGGCTTTCTGGCCCAGATCGAAGCGCAGTACGGACGGGCGCGGCGGGTGTGGGTGATGGACCGAGGAATTCCCAGCGAAGAGGTGCTGGAAGAAATGCGCCAGCCGGGGCGGGAGATGTTCTATCTGGTGGGCACGCCGCGGGGCAAGATTCAGCAGTACGAAAAGCAGTGGCTGGAATTGCCCTGGCAGAAGGTGCGCGAGTCGGTGGAGGTGAAGTTGTTCGCGGAGGACGGCGAGCTCTATGTGCTGGCCAAGAGTGCAGGGCGGCGAGCCAAGGAGCGTGCGATCCGACGGCGCAAGCTGGTGGGGTTGTTGAGGACCTTGCGCAAGCTGCGCCGGAGTGCTCCGGCGCGGGATCCACTGCTGCTGCGCATCGGGGCGGCCAAGAAGCAAGCGGGGCGAGCCTTCGGCTTCGTATCCCTGCGCTTGCCTCGAGAGGGGGAGGAAGTCACCCCCCAGACGTTCACCTTCCAGTTGCACAAAGAGAAGTTGCGGAAGGCGGAGCTTCGCGACGGACACTATCTGTTGCGCTCCAACCTGGTGGGGGAGAACCCGGAAGTACTCTGGGAACGCTATATCCAACTGACCCAGATTGAAGCGGCCTTCAAAACCTTGAAGAGCGAACTGGGACTGCGTCCGATTTATCACCAGGTGGAGAAGCGGGTGGAAGCCCACATCTTCGTGGCCTTCCTGGCCTACGCCCTTTCGGTGACCCTCAAGCAACGGCTGGCCGCCTTAGCGCCGGGCCTGACGCCCCGCGCGGTGCTGGAAAAACTGGCCACCCTGCAGATGCTCGATGTCTGCCTGCCCACCACCGACGGTCGTTGGCTGATCATGCCCCGCTACACCCAGCCAGAACCGGATCAGTCGTTGATGCTGCACCAGCTTAACCTCACCTTGCCTTCCCAGCCCCCACCCCGGATCAAGGCCCCCCAGGAGGCTGCCCAGCCCCAGTCGCCGAGGCTGAAAATGTAGTGCCGACCTGCAAGATCGCTTTGATGAAAAGAAAACACTTACGACTTCAATATGCCCTCAACTGCGAAAGTTCGGCTAGGCGGTTCGTTCATATGCCACGGGCAGCAGCGAAATTTCCAGTCGCGCCCCTCCCGGAGCAGATTCGATCACCAGATCGGCGCCGATCGAGCGCAGGCGTTCCCGTATAACTCGAGGGCCCAGAGCGGCAGCATTGAGTTCCTGGAGCGAGAGCCGGCCGGTGAACCCGAAACCGCACCCGTCGTCCTCGATAACCAGCTTCCAGGTCCCATTGTCACGCCCGAATCGTACCAATACCTTTCGTGCTCCGCTGTGCTTTCTGATGTTTGCCAGCGCTTCTTGCAGTACCCGAACCAATTCAGTACACACGCGCGGCGGCAAATAAACTTCCTGGGCATTGGCGACGAAGCTGGCCGAAATAGGCAGGTCGCGTCGGAACTGGTCGACGGTGTCGCCCAGGCACTTCACAAGCTGCTCGGGCTCAACTTCGACCGGCTTTATCATTTGCATCCGTTCACGAAAGTCCAGGACTTCTTTCCGGAGGAGCCCTTGCAGACGTGTGATTTCTTGGAGCAGGCTCGCGCCATCGCCTGCGGCGTTCCTTCGAACGACTTCGGTTTGCATTTCCAGTCCCATGAGCGACTGAATCACCCCATCGTGAAGCTCGTGCGCCAAGCGAGTCCGCTCCGCGGCCTGGGCGCGCGAGCGCAGGCGGCCGAGATCGTGCATATACTGAATCGCCGGAGCTGCGTCGCGAATCAGGCCCTCGAGAAGCCGCACGTCTCGTTTGTGGAATGCTCCCCGAGCATAGTCGTACACCAAGAGCCTCCCGAGCCAGTTCTGCTGATAGGAGAAAGAGATCGCGAGGAGCGATCTGAAGTCGGCAAACAGGGTATGGCGCTCCCCCACAACGCGCATGGCCACGCTCTCGCGGCCGAACTTATGCAAAGCCCGAAGGCGCCCCGTCACGCGTGAGGAGCCCGCTTTCGATCCATGGTGGCGGCTCGACGCGCCCACCACCCCAGGGCTGACCTGTTCGGGAGGAGGGCGGCGTTCGACGGCGCGCCACACTGAATCCGGCAGCGTGGCAAAGTAGGCTCCCCGCTCGGCATCCGAGAGCTTCGAAAAGCGCACATCTGCGTCTCCCGTTCTCCTGGCTCCTTTCACCTCCCAAAGGAAGGCGTCGTCACCAGCGACTCTTCGCAGTACCAGCCTGACCTGATTTGCGTCAAAGTAGTCGCAAATGAAATGCAGGAGGCCTTCGAGCGTAGCCCGTAGCCCGATTTCCGGGAGGCCATTCCCGATGAGGCGGCTGATGACGAGGGCGTTAACTTGTCTTCGCTTAGCCTCCTCCGCCAGGAAGCCGAGGAGGTAGCTCGCCATAATCAAACTGACGGATAGGGTGATCGCGCCGCTTACCGAGTCGCCCTCCCCGCTTAATGGCAGGATGCGCCTCGCCAAGGCGGGGAAAGCGGGGGGCAGCAGGAGCAAGAGGGCGGCGGAGGCGACGGATGTTCTCAGCGTTCCTGTCATGCCCCAGAGTTCGGCGGCGGTCAGGAGAGCTAGAAGATAGAGAATCAGAAATGGGCTCTGGGCTGTCCCTGTTGACATAATCAGCAGGCAGATTGAGACAACTCCTGCGGCATGCACCCACCAACGCCACTCCGAAGGAGAAGTTCGATAGATCGTAACGGTCAGCAGATTTACCAGACTGTAAGCGAGGTAAGCAAAAAGCAGCCCGCGAGTGAGGTTGAGGTGAGGACTAAGAATGTGTGGGGCAAGGTAAGCAACCGAGACGCACCCGGTTCCGAGAACGGTGCTGGCGATGGCCAGAAAACGCTCTCGCTCCGAACCCTCGCGCCGGAGCTGCGCCCACCAAGGTTCAGTGAACATCGCTAGATACTCTCTTAGCGCAGGCCGAGTACCACAGCTCAAAGAAAAATATGGTGACTCAGATCGGAAACCAGCAAATACAGTGAAGTTATTTGCTCAAATCCAATTGCCAAGATAGTGAACTGACTCGACCCAACTCGCCGATGCCTGTCGTGCACGTTAATAAGTGCACATTATGGTCTCGAATCTTGGCCTGCGTCAAGAAGGATTGCTCTGGAGGACAGCAAGTCATTTCATCACAGCGTTCATCGTCAGGCAGGCCTGCCATTCTGGTCCACATTGGTCGGGCACGACCTGTACATCCTCCCCGTGCCTCGCGGCAAGGCAGAGGAACTCTCGAAGAATCCGGTCGGTTGTCATCCTGAGCGCAGAACCTGTGAAAAAACCGATGCCTGTCATCCTGAGCGAAGCGAAGGATCCCGGCAGTTTCTTGTGGTTCATCGATTTACGGACAACTGCAGAGATCCTTCGCGGCGCTCAGGATGACACCTTCCGAGTTCCCTCACACATTGCAGGCCGGTCTGGACGCTATTCCACGGCCTACTCGAGAAGAATCCAGCCTTTGGCGCCTCGGTTATCGGTGGCAGGGAAACAGGGGTAGGACTCAATGCCGTGTTGGAAGAGGATACGGCCGACATGCTCGCCGAGGTTGGCAGCGCCGGTGCGTACGAAGGCCAAGATTGAAGGTCCTGCGCCGCTCAGGCATATCCCCAATAACTCGGGATCCCTTATGCTGAGCACCTCAGCCAGGCCCGGCGCGAGAGGCGCGCGATAGGGTTGATGCCAGCGGTCTTCGAAGAACTCAGGGCGGAGATCCGGCTTGCCTGAAAAGAACTGAGCAGCGAGAATCGCACCGCGCTGGAGATTATGAATCGCATCCGCGCGTGAGTATTGGTCCGGCAGGACTGCTCGAGCCTGTTTTGTCGCCAAGGCGTAGTTTGGCACAACCAGTACAAGCTGAAGACCTGGGGGGACTGGGCAGGAGTAAGCAATCACCCTCTCCCCCTCGCAGACCGCCACTGTGAACCCGCCGTGCCACGCCGCAGCGACGTTGTCGGGATGCCCCTCGCGCTGGTTTGCGAGAGTTAATAACTCCTCACCAGAGAGCGGCCGGTTCACAAGCCAATGGCAGGCCACCAGGGCGCCAACTATGGCTGCGGCGCTCGAACCGAGACCCACGCCCACCGGAATCTGATTGTGAATCTCGATGTCAAATCCGCGCTGCTTGCCCCAGCTTTCCAGGGTCTCCATCATGACGCGGGCGACAAGATTGCTGGAGTCGCTCGCCACCCGCTCAGGGTTTGCTCCTTCATAGTGAACGGAAACTTCGCTGTCGTCGCGAGGGCTCACGTGCAGATCGAGGTACAGGCCGAGCGCCAGCGCGCCACAATCGAACAGGCAGCCCAGGTTGGCGCAAGTTGCCGGCACCCGTACAAAGAATCGCTCACTCATGGTCATTTGCGATTTGTGATTTGTGATTTGCGATTTCAACCAGATCACCAATCAGCAATCGCAAATCATAGATTCCTTGTTCTCCCGATCTCCCGATCACCCGATCACCCGATTCTCTAGAACTTCTCCTGCCATCAAATCGTCGAGTGTCTCACGCCGCCGGATCAACTCTGCCTTGCTGCCGTTGACCAGAATCTCGGCGGGGCGCGGGCGAGTATTGTAATTCGAGGCGAGCGCGAAGCCGTAAGCGCCGGCGCCAAGGACAGCCAGCAGTTCGCCGGGCTCGACGTTGGGCATTACGCGGTCTTGGGCAAAAAAATCCCCCGTTTCACAAAGCGGCCCCACCACGTCGGCTTCCAGCGTGTCGCGGGGTTGGTCGCGAACCGAAATTATCTCGTGATAAGAACCGTAGAGCGTGGGGCGCAACAGATCGTTCATTCCGGCGTCTACAACAATGAAGTTCTTCCTCCGGTTCCGCTTCACATAAAGCACGCGGGTCAGGAGGATGCCCGCTCTGCCCACCAGGGCGCGGCCCGGCTCGACAATGAGACGATACCGGCCGCCTCGCAGGCGCTCCACGAGCCCGCGCCCCAGGGTGTCAAAGTCCAGGGGCTGCTCGTCGGCGTAGCGGATTCCATATCCGCCGCCAAGATCGATGTATTCGATTCCAATGCCCTGGCTCTCGAGCCGCTCCGCCAAGTCCAGTATCTCGTCCAAGGCCTGGAGAAAAGGCTCGACGGCCAGGATTTGTGATCCAATGTGGCAAGCCACGCCACGGATCTTGAGATGGCTGGAAGCTGAAGCATGTCTGTAGAGCTCCAGAGCTTCGCCCTTTGGAACTCCGAACTTGTGAATGATCTGGCCGGTGGAAATGTAGGGATGGGTTTCGGCTTCAACCTCGGGGTTGACGCGGATGGCGACAGGCGCAATCCTCCCCAAGGCGCGAGCCCGGCGGTCGATCAGTTCAAGTTCGCCCGCCGACTCGATGTTGAACATCCCGATGCCCGCTTCTAATCCTGCATCGATTTCCGCCTCGCTCTTCCCTACCCCAGAGAATACGATCTGGTCGGCGATTGCCCCGGCACGTAAGGCGCGCGCCAACTCCCCGCCCGAAACGACGTCAAAACCCGCTCCGGCTTGGCGGAGCAAGCTCAGAATCCGCAGATTCGAGTTAGCCTTCACGGAGTAACAGACAAGATGCGGCAGAGAGGATAAGCTCTGCTCCAGGCGTGAAAAATCGTCTAAAACCGCAGTCTGGCTGTAAACATAGAGCGGTGTCCCGAAGCGCTCGGCAAGCGACTCCACGGGAACATTCTCGCAGCGCAGTTGCCCGGATTCATAGCGAAAGGCTTGCATCTTACCCGTCCGTGGTCCGTCGTCAGTGGTCAGTTGTTCCTCCCTGCCTCGAGCGTAGTGTTGCCCTTGTTGGTGAATCACTCCAGGAGCACTGTCATCCGGAGCGAAGATCTCATGATCCTTCGGCTCACCACTGGTCATGAAGAGACCCTCTCCCCCTTGGGGGAGAGGGTGGCCCACGACGGCGCTCTCACCAGCCGGCGCGGGTCGGGTGAGGGGGTCCTGGATCGTTGTTTTCAAAGCAACGAAGGATCTCGGCTGTTTGGCAGCGTCAGAGAGAAATAGCAACTGCCGGGATCCTTCGCTTCGCTCAGGATGACACTGATCCGACGGTGGACTTGGTGTTTGCCCTCTGCCCTCTGCTTTGTGCCTACTTCACCCTGATCAGTACGATCGTCTGATCGTCGCGCGGTGGCCGGCCTTGCTCAAACTCACGCACCTCATCGAAGAGTCTGTCGATGATTTCCTTCGGGGGGCGATGGGAATTCCGGCGGAGAACGTTCTCCAGCCGCCGTGCCCCGAACTCCTCGTGCTCAGTGTTTGCCGCCTCGACGATGCCGTCTGAAAACATCGCGAACAAGTCGCCTGATTCGAGCTTCACTACTTCGTCCTGGTACTCGGCGTGTTCGAGCAGACCCAAGGGGATGCCCTCGACGCGGATCGTGCGGGTTTGACCCTTCCGCACCAGGATGGGCAAGGGCATCCCCGCATTGGCGAGGCGCAGCGTCTTGGCGCTCGGTTCCCAGATGGCGTACGTGATCGTAATGAAATGGCCTTCGATCTTGCGCTCGAGAAGAATAAGGCTCAGTCGCTTTAATAA
Source organism: uncultured Acidobacteriota bacterium (assembly GCA_963838915.1). Taxonomy (GTDB): domain Bacteria; phylum Acidobacteriota; class Terriglobia; order UBA7540; family UBA7540; genus CAVROP01. Next base: position 49,118 of record CAWIUZ010000047.1, on the reverse strand, counting down.
ATGAGGCGGGGAGAGCCTTTGGGGGGCAAGGCTGCGCAGGATTCCACTGGCCATTGCTCCGTACAAGGCGGCTGGGGCGCCCTTGCCGCTCACATCGCCGACCGCCAGCACGTGCCGATCCTTCCCGTAAGTCAGAAAATCGTAGAGGTCGCCCCCCAGCTCCCGCGCGGGGTGAAAGCGCAGCGCCACTTCCAGGCCTGGAATGTCAGGCGGAGTTCCCGGCATAAGGTGCATCTGGATTTCCTGGGCGCGCTGCAGGTCGCGTTCAAGGCGGGCCTCGCTTCTGGCCACACGTTCGTAAAGCCGGGCATTTTCAATGGCGATGGCAATTTGGGGAGCGAGAGTGGAAAAGATGCGGATGTGCTCTTCGCTGAAGTAATTCAATTGCGGGCTTTCGAAGTCCACGACGCCGATGACGCGGCCACGGTAGATGAGCGGTGTCGCCATCTCCGAGCGCGTTTCCGGGTTGGCTTGAATGTAGCGCGGGTCTTTTGAGACATCGCCGGCTACCACCGTCTGACGCAGATCGGCTGCGGCGCCCACGATTCCCTGGCCAAAACGGACCATATCCCTTTCAGGCTGGTGCTCGTCCTGTTTCAGAGACAGCACGGCGTTAAAAGTCCTGGCCTGATCATCGGCCAACAGGATGCTGAAGCGGTGATAATCAATCAAGCGCTTCGTCAAGGTTCCGATCTTCCGCAGGAGTTCGCTCGTGACCAGGACAGAACTCATTTCCCGGCTGATTTCGTTAAGCAACTGGAGTGTCCGCGCTTGCCGCACGCTGCGGCGGTAAAGCCGCGCATTCTCGAGCGCCATGGCCATGCGGCTGGCGAGGAGTTCCAGAAGGCTGACGTGAGAATCGTTGAAGAAATCCGCCCAGGGCGCTTCCAGGTCGATGACCCCAATAAGCCGGCCCTTGGTAATCAGCGGGACGGCCAGCTCCGAGCGGATCGGTGATAGGGTTCGAATATAGGCGGGATCTTTCAGCACATCATTGACAAGAACTGAGCGCCGGGTTTGAGCCGCCCGCCCCACAATCCCCTCGCCAACCTTGATGCGCATGTTCCGTATCAACTCGTCCGGGTGGCCGATGCTGAAGCGAACGGTCAACTCCTGGGTCCTTTCGTTGAGCATAAGGATGGCGAAGACTTCATAGTCGATCGCGCGTTTGACGATCTCGGCGATGCGCGCCATCAGCTCATCGAGGTCGAGAGTGGAGTTGATCCGCTCGCTGAGTTCCACCATGAGGGTGAGAAGTTCGGTAAGCTCGAGCGGCCGGGAAGCGGATTGTGTTGCATCAGCCATAAAGCAAGCAGGTGGTAAACGTCTGAAGGCCATTGTAGCATACGCTGTAGGGCGCTTGTGGTGGTGGAGCCCGCAGCGTAGCGCTGACCTTCAGGTCAGTACCTGATGTGCCGGCCTGAAGGTCGGCGCTGCTCCATCCCGCAAACCTAAGCTCCGCGCACGCGGGTGCGCTTATAATGTTCTACGATGTTAATTCTGGCATTTGATACCACCAGCGAAGCGGGAGGCGTGGGCGTTTTTCGCGAGCATGAATGCCTGGCCCAGGTCGCGAATGACGGTCCGGCGAACCGCTACTCCGTCAGTTTGTTTACGATGGTGGACCGTGCATTCGAAGAAGCCAGGGCGCGCCATGGCGTCCCTGAACGAGGGCTGGCCGACATTCAGCTGATCGCAGTCGCCTCCGGGCCGGGATCTTTCACTGGAATCCGCGTGGGTCTGGCAGCAGCGCTAGGTTGGGCCAAGGCATTAGATCTCCCCGTGCGAGCCGTGTCGGTGCTCGAGGCTCTGGCCGATGCAGCCCGAATACAAACGGAATGGGCGGTTCCGATCCTGGATGCGCGCCGGGGAGAGTTTTTTGTGGGAATCTTTCAAAGGCCTGCTCAAACACCGGACGGCTGCGGTGCGTGGCCCGAAGCGCGGCCACTACAGGAACATCAGGGCTGGATTTTGAGACTGGCGGAGCTGGAGCCTTTCCTCAGCCGCCACCTGCCGCAAGGGGCGGGGGTAACCTGCGCGGTCAGAGAACACGATCGTACTGCGCTGGGGCTTCGCGAATCCCTCCCCAGTTCGTTCCAGTGGCAGGCGGTTGCGGGGACGCTGGTCGAGGCGGTGGCCCGTCTCGGTTTCGAGAGCTATCGATCGGGGAAACCACAGCCTGCCGGCAGCCTGGACGCCTGTTACATTCGGCGCCCTGATGCGGTACTGCCGACGAGCAGCCCGATTCGAAAATCGAAAATCGAAACCTAAGTTTGCCTGGGATTCTGAGCGAAGATGCCCTGTCATGAAAATGCCCTCTCCCACTTGCGGGAGACGGCGGCCCGCGACGGCGGTTTCACCAGCCGGCGCGGGCCGGGTGAGGGGGTCCGGGCTCGCTATATTCATGTGGCGAAGAGACAGCAACTGCCGAGATTCTTCGCCTCGCTCAGAATGACGGGCAAATTCAGGTTTCAGTTTTCGAATTTCGGATTTCGGGTTTCTCGCCGCCATGCGCATTCGCAACGCTCGAGAAGACGATCTCGATGCAATAGTTGAAATCCAGAGCAAGGCTCCCGAAATCGCCGAATGGACTGCGGGTGACTATGCAAACTTGGCCACCGATCCCCTGGGCCTCCTCCTGGTGGCTGAGCTAGATAGAATGGGCACGCTAGCAGTTGCGGGATTCGCGGCGTTCCACCACCTCCTCGACGAGGCTGAGCTCAGAAACATAGCGGTCGACCCCGCCCAACGAAGACAAGGCGTAGGACGTGAACTGGTCGCTGAAGGCCGAAGACGACTGCTTGAACTAGGAGTAAGGAGGATCTTCCTGGAAGTGCGCGCTTCGAACTTCGCAGCCCAACGGCTCTACTTGTCCGCGGGGTTTCGACTCCACTCCCGGCGGCGGGAGTACTACCGCGATCCGCCGGAAGATGCATTGATCCTCACCATGGAGCTGACTTTGACTCCCGAGGTTTCCGCTCCCGATGGGAATCCGTAAAATCTCAATTTGCGGAGGAGAAACCATGAGTGCTCACCGCGTCCGGTTGTCGCTCGCGATTTGTCTTGGCCTCCCGTTCCTGGCAGCGAACGCCTGTGCGCAATCTCCAACCGCTTGGCCGCCGCAAGCGGCGCATTACCGGATACACATGATAGGGAACGCGCACATTGACGCGCCCTGGCTCTGGCCGTGGCCGGAAGCGATGTCCGTCGTCGAGAGCACCTTTCGGTCGGCGCTCGACCGCATGAACGAATACCCGGAGTTTGCTTTCACCGCCAGCTCCGCACAGTTTTATGAGTGGATCGCGGAAACCGACCCCGCGATGCTGGAGGAGATCCGCAGGCGCGCTGCGGAAGGGCGATGGGATGTCGTGGGCGGTTGGTGGATCGAGCCGGAACGTTCAACATCCCAAATGGCGAATCGCTGGTTCGCCAGGGACTTTACGGACAGAGGGCGCTCGAACACTTGTTTGGCCGCATCGCCAGGATTGGCTACAACCCCGATTCGTTTGGCCAGACCGGAACACTGCCCCAGATCCTTAAGCTCGAAGGAATGCACGGCTACGTCTTCAAACGCCCCATGGCGCCGGAGAAGGAACTGCCGGGGGATCTGTTCCGGTGGGAAGGCCCTGACGGAACACGCGTCCTCGCTTATCGGATCCCCATGGATTCAGGGTTTGAAGAGTATCTGCCCTATTGGGTTCGACAGTTCATCACCAAACTGCAGGAACCCACAACCGACTTGATGATGTTCTACGGCGCCGGCGATCATGGCGGCGGACCGACCAAGAAACTCATACAGTCGATTGTGGATCTGCAGAGGCAACCTGGCGGGCCGACAGTACTGTTCAGCACACCGGACCGTTATTTCGATGAAGTCAGCAAGCTCGACAATCTCCCAATCGTTGCTGACGAATTGCAACACCATTCCGTAGGATGCTACACGGCGGTTTCAGAAATCAAAAAGGAAAATCGGACTACCGAGGCGACTCTCACCACCGCAGAAAAGATGGCAGCACTTGCTTCCGCAGTTGCTGGATTCGATTACCCCGCCGCCGAATTCACAGCGGCCTGGAAGAAAGTGCTGATGATGCAATTCCACGATAGCATCTCCGGCACGGCTCTGCCGGAGCACTACGTGGTCGCGAGGCATGCCTACGGATACGCGCTCGAGACAGCCAATCAAGCCGTCAATCTTGCGACGCAGAAGATCGCCTGGCAGATTCCCACCGAGGATCCCAGTTCGGAGTATCTGGTGGTGTTCAACCCTCACGCTTGGGACACCACGCTGCACGTTGAATACGATATGGGCTGGGACGACTGGGCCGGGTCCGAAACGAAGTCGCCGCTCGAGGATGAGCGCGGCAATAGTGTGCTCCACCAATGGGAGCAAGCTTCTACCGTTTACGAACGCCGGCTCAAGCTGGTCTTCAGCGCGGCCGTGCCGGCGTTCGGCTACCGCCAGTTTCGTTTGCGTAAATCCGCTGCGGTTGGCCAACCGCCTTCCACGGTGAAGGCGACCGAGAAAGAAATGGAGAACGAGCATCTTCGCGTCAAGTTTGCTAATGACGGCACACTTTCGATCTATGACAAAGACAATGACGCGGAGGTATTCCAGGGCGGGAGCGGAGGATCCCGTGCCGTCGTGCTGGACGATCCGAGCGATACGTGGAGCCATGGCGTGCGGGCTTACACAAAGGAAGTCGGGACGTTTGGCAACGCGAGTTTTCGCCTGCTCGAACACGGACCCTTGCGAGCCATCGTACGTGTGCGGACCAATTACGCCGCTTCCTCGCTACAGACGGACTGGATACTCTACGCTGGGGCTCGAACCCTTGAAGCACGCGCGACGCTCGATTGGCACGAACACCAGAAGATGCTCAAGTTTTCTTTTCCGGTTGACGTCCAGAATCCCACTCCTACCTATGAGGTGGCCTATGGCTACAAGACACGAAAGGCAGAAGGGGATGAAGATCCCGGGCAGCGGTGGGTTGATCTCTCCGGCGAGCGCGCGGGCAACAAATACGGACTCGCGATCATTAACGACGCGAAGTACGGGTACAGCGCGCAAGGCAATGACCTGCGAGTCTCTGTTACGCGTGGAGCAGTCTATGCGCAGCACGAACCGGCCAAGCTGGAGCCGGACGGCGAATACCTCTGGCAGGATCAGGGCGAGCAGGCGTTTCGCATGTTGTTGCTGCCTCATCGAGGATCGTGGCAAGACGCGGGTGCAGTCCGGCAGGCGGAGGAATTCACGGCGCCCATTCCGGTTGTCTACCAGGGCATACACCCGGGCAGCCGCCCACAGTCGGCGTCGTTTCTCTCCGTCGATGCGCCCGATGTCGTAGTCTCCGCCGTGAAGAAAGCGGAAGACGGCGACGACTTTATCGTCCGCTGCTATGAAACCGGTGGGCGCCCGGCCAGGGCGAAGGTGGATCTGGGATTTGTGAAGCGGCATTGGGAGGGGACCTTCCGGCCGCTCGAGATCAAGACGCTCCGCGTGCCGCGGGCAGGCGGCGAGATTCGCGAAGTGAATCTCCTGGAACAATGACCCGGATGCCGGGGCGCGCTGCGCTTGCAAGCTGACCGCTTTCTGCTATGCTAAGCGCCCGATATAGGAGTCGTCCTGGTGTGGCGTCCCAGCCAATTCTTTGCTGCGGGCGGCCACAGGGGCCGCCTCCACAACTTATCGATCGAGGTGGAATGATATGTCAACGCATATATCCCGACGAACTTTCATGATGGGCGCGGCCACGGCTGCTGCCGCGCTGCGCGTGATGGGGGCCAATGATCGCGTGCGGTTGGGCATCATCGGCTCTGGAGACCGGGGCACGTACCTGATGGGGCGCGCCAATCAGGTCGGCAATCTAGATTGGGTGGCTGTCGCCGACATTTATGATGCGCGGCGCGATCGCGGTGAGCACACGGCCGGGACTAAGGTGGATAAGTACGCCGATTACCATCAACTCCTCGACCGTAAAGACATCGACGGCGTCATCGTGGCGACCTTCGACCACGTCCACGCTCAGATCACCATCGACGCCTGCCGGGCCGGCAAGGACGTGTACGTCGAGAAACCCATGACGTTGCTGCCCGAGCAGGGTCCGCCCATGGTGAAGGCGGTCCGAGAGACTAACCGCATCGTCCAGGTGGGCACGCAACAGCGAAGCACGCCACACTTCCTCGAGGCGAAGCAGAAGTTTTTCGACACTGGAGCGATCGGCAAAGTGAACATGGTGCGCACCATCTGGAATGCCAACGGCGGCTACCTGACGCCCGTGCCCAAGGGGATGGAGCAAAAGCCCCCCGGCCTCGATTGGGACGCCTGCCTCGCCTGGCTGCCCAAAATCCCCTGGGATCCGAAACGCTATTTCAACCGTTTCGCCTACTGGGACTTCTCAACCGGAGGGCAGACCGGCGGGCTCTTCGTGCACATGGTGGATGTCGTGCATTGGTTCTTGAACATCCAGCGCCCGCTGGCCGCCGTGGCGATGGGAGGCATTTATCTCTACGACGACGGACGGGACACGGCGGACAACATCAACTTCGCTCTCGAATATCCCGAGAAACTGAACGTGACCTTCGAGGCCACGCTGACGGACATGATCCCAGCCGGGGCAGCCGATATCGTCTTCATGGGCACCGGCGGCCGGCTCAATATCTTTCGCTACGGCTACCATTTCTTACCTAGCAAAACCAACACCCAGGCCGTTGAATGTTCAAGCGGGCCCACGGACGACAATCACATGGGGAACTGGCTCGAATGCATGCGCACCCGACGCCAACCCAACACCGACGTGGTGGCCGGGCATTACGGCGCCGTGGCCTGCCATATCGGAAACATCGCTTACAAACAGAAGAGCCAGGCTGTTTGGCAGAAGGAGTGGGAGGTATGAGCATCGAAGCCGGCGTGAATATGGAGTTCATCCGATCGCAAGACAAGTCTTTCGCCGAGGGTGTGGAGCGCGCCGCGCGGCTCGGCTACAACTTCGTTGAGCCGATGGTGCACAACGGGCGGGAACTGCTCAGCGAGGCCGGTTACTTCCATTCTTTCTCTCTCGACGACGACCCGGGCGAAATGAAAGACATCCTGGAGCAGTACGGGGTCAGGGCTTCCGGCTTGAGCGCCCACTGCCCTCTGATGCGGCCGGAAATCAGCGTGCCTTACTTGCAGAAGGCCATCCGGTTTGCGGTTGGCGTCGGCGCGCCCGTGGTTAACACCGACGAGGGCATCCGCCCCTCCTGGGTCAGCGTGGAGGAGGCGTTTGGCGTAATGAAATACACGCTCAGCACGGTGCTCCGCACGGCGGAACGGCACGGCATTTACATCGGCATCGAACCGCATCAGAGTATTTCCAAGACGACGCAAGGCCTGCTGCGCATCGCCACTCTGGTGGATTCGCCTTACCTCCGCGTGAACTACGACACAGGGAACGCGTATCTCGCCGGTGAAGACCCCTACGACGGGCTGCGCGCGGTTCGCCACCTGCTCATCCACGTGCACGCCAAAGACATTGCGATCGAGCACTCGGAAGCGGAACGCGGAAAAGTGACCGGCACTCCGGTGGGATGCGCGTGTGGGGACGGAGTAATTGATTGGGAGAAGGTAGTGGGCATCCTGCGGGAGTCGGGTTTCGATGGCGTCCTGTCCGTCGAGTGCGGCACCGAAGAACAAGCCCGCCGCAGCCTGGCGCATCTGAACACCGTTCTGGGTGAATGCTAGGTGGTTTTTGGCTAGCCATGTCCCTTGAGATGTGTGAAGAAACCAACCGCCTGTCATCCTGAGCGAAGCGAAGGATCTCCGCAGTTTCCGGCGGTTCAGCGATTTGAGAACAACTGCAGCGATCCTTCGCTTCGCTCAGGATGACACGTTGCGAATTTCTTCAAACCTTCAATGCGTCGGGACCTATGCGCCACCGTCATGGGGGAACTCATATGAAAAGCTACCGTTCGGTCAGGCAAGTCATCCTGCTGGTGTTCGTCCTACTTTCTTCAAGGTTCGCCACCGCGCAGGTGACGATTCCATTCTTCCAGGCAGGCAAGATTCGCGTCCTCATCCTCTCTGGACGAAATAACCACGACTGGCGCACCACCACGCCCTTTCTGCGCAAGACGCTTGTCGAAAGCGGGCGCTTTGATGTGCGGGTGGAAGAGGAGCCGATGGGAATCACCGAGGCAACGCTGGCTGCTTACGATGTATTGGTGCTCGATTACGACGGCCCGCGTTGGGCGGAAGCGACCGAAAAGGCCGTTGAGAATTTCGTGAAATCGGGCAAGGGGCTCGTGGCCATCCATGCCGCCAGTTACGCGTTCACGGGCCTCGAGGCGTTGGGCGACAACCACCGCCCCATGGGGCTCAAAGAGCCGCCCTGGCCGGAGTATTTCAAAATGATCGGCGGCTGGTGGACGCTCGGCCCACCCAAGACCGCGCACGCCCCCAGGCACTGCTTCACAGTGAAATTCGTAGACAGAGATCACCCCATCACTCGCGGTATGGGTGAGACTTTTGTGGTTTCGGACGAACTCTACCACAGCCATCAGATGTCGCCCGATGCCCACATTCTTGCCACCGCTTTCGATGACCCCGCGAACGGCGGTACGGGCAAGGGCGAGCCGATGATCTGGACGGTGGATTACGGCAAGGGCCGCACCATGTACATGGCGCTCGGCCACGATGTTGCCGCTATGCAGGAGACTGGATTCGTAAACACGTTCCTGCGGGGAACAGGATGGGCTGCCAAAGGCGTCGTAACGCTGCCGCCCGATGCCGGTACCGCGAGGCCCGAACCGAAGCCTCTCCGGTTGCTCGTCGTGACCGGTGGGCACGAGTACCCCACCACCTTCTACACAGTTTTCGAGGGAGCGGACGACCTGCATTGGGATCACGCCGTTTCGAACCACGAAGCTTTCCGCGACGATATCCGCAACAAGTACGACGTGCTCGTGCTGTACGACCTCTCGAATGAAATAAGTGACAGCGAGAAAACCCACCTGCGCGACTTTGTCGAAAGCGGCAAGGGAATTGTGGTCCTCCATCATGCCATCGCGGATTACCAGAACTGGGAATGGTGGCACAAGGAAGTGGTGGGCGGCAAATACCTGCTCAAAGCGGATGGCAGCACGCCCGCCTCAACTTACCTGCACGGCCAGGAACAATGCGTCAAAGTGGTGGCAAAGCACCCCATTACGGCGCGCTTAGGGGCGATGCACTTGTGGGATGAAACCTACAAGGGAATGTGGATTTCGCCGGACGTTAAAGTGCTGCTTCGCACCGATAATCCCACCAGCGACGGCCCGGTGGCCTGGGTCAGTCCTTATCCAAAATCGCGCGTCGTCTACATCGAACTCGGCCACGGCGAAACGGCGCACCTCTACCCGGCCTACCGCACGCTCGTCCAGGATGCGATCCGCTGGAGCGCTGGAAGACTGAATTAATGCATGCCCTCTCCCTGAGAGTCTGTGTGATAACCTCATTCCGGCTGTCATTCCGAGCGAAGCGAGGGATCTCGATCTGAGTGTTTTCAAGGCAGTGCGAGATTCCTCGTCGCCTGCGTCTCCTCGGAATGACACGCAAAACTAGGTTCTCTCGCACACCGGTTTGAGGATAGGGTGTCGCGCGGCGACGCCTTCATCAGCCGCCGCGGGACGGGTGAGGGGTCAGTTCGTGGATTGCCGCACGCAGCCCGGAGGGCTGCCCCAAAGGCCGCCCCTCCAACTCGAAGGTGAAACGTTATGTGTTCGAAGCACACTGTTTGGCATCCAGCCTCGGTTCTGCTCGCTATCTTCGTTCTCCTGGCGTTGCTGCAATGCAGTGCAGGCCATGAAGCCGCGCAGCCCAAGCCCGAAGTATCCGGCCCCGAACAGACCGATCTTTTCATCGGCGGCCAAGGCGGATACCACAGCTATCGCATCCCCTCGCTCATCGCTACGCCCAAGGGCACGGTGCTGGCTTTTGTAGAAGGGCGCAAAAACAGCGCGGCAGACCATGGGCACATCGAGATACTTCTGCGCCGGAGCCTCGATGGCGGCGTGACCTGGACCCCTCCTCGCGTGCTGCTGAGTGACGGGACCAACGCGCTCAACAACCCAACTGCCGTCGTTGACCGAGACACGGGAATCGTGTGGCTCTTTCTGATACGGACGTCGACCACAAAGTACAAAAACGACGATGAGATTTCGAAGGCCCGCGACCGGGTCAGCGACGTGTGGGTTCTACACAGCAACGATGAAGGCGGTACGTGGTCTGTCCCTGAGGATATCACCGCGCCGGTGAATCGAACGGCGTGGAACCGCATCTTCCCCGGTCCTGGAGTCGGAATCCAACTGCGCAATGGCCGCCTGGTGATTCCTTGCAACCATTTTATCGGGGATGTCGCGTATGACCACGTGATGTACAGCGATGATCACGGAAGAACCTGGCGACTGGGTGGTTCGACAGAGGGGTACACGGATGAAAGCCAGGTTGTGGAACTCGCGGATGGTGCGCTCCTGCTGAATATCAGGAACTACCGCGCGAAGGGCCATCGCGGATTATCGACGAGCAAAGACGGCGGACTGACCTGGTCTGCCGTGGCCAGCGATCCCACCCTGATCGAGCCGGTCTGCCAAGCGAGCTTTATCCGGTACTCCGAAAGTCCGCAGGCCGCAAAGAATCGCCTGCTTTTCTCTAATCCGGCCAGCCAAACTGAGCGGATCAAGTTAATAGTGCGCGTGAGCTACGACGAAGGCAAGAGCTGGCCCGTTGGCAAACTGCTCAACGCGGGGCCCTCGGGTTACTCTTGCCTGACGGTTCTGCGTGACATGCAGATCGGCTGTCTTTATGAACGCGGCGAGCATTATTACTTCGAAAAGGTAACCTTTGCGCGCTTCTCACTCGCATGGCTCACAGGCGGCGCAGACGCGCCGTAATCTGCTCTGAAAACGTGTAGGGGTAGGGCTTGCCCTGACCGGGCCATCAGGGAACGGCAAGCCGTCCCCCAACACGCAGTTGAAGGAGGGGCAGGTGTGGTCAGTGTCGGCGTCAAGACGGGACCAACCACCCCGTACCGCCTCATTCGCTAAGGAGAGGATCTGCTCATCACGGAAGGGAACCGGACCACTCGCGGTGAGTCACGTTCCTCATCAACTCGTTGGTTCCCCTACCCGCTCTTTCCTGTTCGTTTGCGGCGCGGAGGCACGAAGTGAAACCTGACCAGATAAATGTTCTCCCCCCGACCGTGTTTCGCGACTTTAAGCAAATCCAGGACGCCAAGGAATCCCGACTCAAGCGCCAGCGCCGGGGTAATGTCCGGAAATCCGATCGGTTCGATTGAGTCCACTTCGATCTCACCTTCTTCCATACGGTATCGCGCACCAACTTTGACGTGAGGGCGCAACCAGAATCGGACACTGCAAGTGATAGCACCGCGACGAACTCCCTCGCGAAGGCGTTTCGTGAACGTCACGAGGATACCCTCACTGTTCGGTCCCGGCTGCCCATCTGTTTACTGCCCGCTTCCGCCCGTAGAAATATGCGGATGGTAATTCGGATACGCCGGCTTTTTGTAGGTTGGCGGCGGATTCTTCTTGAGCGCTTCCATCGTTACTTCGACGGCCTTCTCGAGCTGCGGATCGTGGCCCTGGCGCACCAGCTTGGGGTCGAGCTCGACCTCGATGTCAGGCGCGATGCCGTGGTTTTCGACCTCCCACTCGCCTTTGGTGCCGTAAATGGCCCAGCGGGGCGCGGTCACGAAACCGCCGTCCATCAGTTGCGGGTGGCCGCCGATGCCGACGAGGCCGCCCCAGGTGCGCGTGCCCACCAGCGGGCCGATTCCGGCCTTGCGGAAGTACCAAGGCATGGCGTCGCCGCCGGAACCCGCGAATTCATTGATGATCATCGTTTTCGGTCCGTAGATCGCCTCTTGCGGCTCGGAGTAGGTCTGGCCTTCGCGCGTCATGACGAAGCTCATCACTGGGCGGCGCAGGTAGTCGATGATGTAATCCGCGAGGTCGCCGCCGCCGTTAAAGCGCTCATCGAGCACCGCGCCCTGCTTGCCCACTTGCGCAAAGTAGTAGCGGTTGAAATTGGTATAGCCGGCGCCCGCGGTGTTGGGCAGGTAGACGTAAGCGAGCTTGCCGCCGCTCATCTGGTCCACTTTGCGGCGGTTGGACTCGATCCAGTCGAAGTTGCGCAGCGCCGTTTCATTATCAACCGGAACTACGGTCACATCGCGAGCTCCGCTGCCGTCAGGGTTGGGGCCGACTCTCAACACCACCTGTTTGCCGGCACTCTCCTGGAAGAAACCGTAAATCTCGTCCGTACTGTGCAAGTCGCGCCCGTTGACGGCCAGCAGGTACTCGCCTTGTCTTACGTTGACGCCCGGCTGGGTGAGGGGAGCGTGCAACTGCGGATTCCAATTCTCGCCGCTGAAAATGCGCGCAAAACGGTAGCGGCCGTTTTCCAGAGTGTAATCGGCGCCCAGCAGGCCCACCTTTACGGTTTGGAGTTCGGGCTCTGTGCCCCCGCCCACGTACATATGCAGAACATTGATATTGCCCAGCATATCATCAAACAAGTAATCAAGGTCGGCACGGCTCGCGACGCCGGCCAGGAAAGGCGCATAAGCCGCCTCTGAAGCCTTCAGGTCCAATCCGTGATAGTGCGGGTCGTAGAAGAAATCGCGTTCAATGCGCCAGATCTCGTGGAACATCTGCTTCCACTCCGCGCGAGGATCGACGCGGACCTCCATTTCGGCAGTTTTGAGCTGCCCGTCGCCCGGCTTGGGAGGCTTATCGGCGGCGGAAATGAACCAGTGCTCGCCTTGGCGGTAGAGCATCTTTTCGCCGTTGTCCGAAAGCACGAAGCCTTGCACGCCCTCGACCAGTTTCTCGGTCTTGCGGGTCTTCAAATCAAATCGCTGGACAGTCAATCTGGGCGGACCTTCCGATTCCAGTGGCGGCCCTTCGACCAGGTACAGGACTCCTTCCTTGCCTGCTGCGAGCGCCTGATAGTTGCGCTCCGGAATGGGCAGGGCCAGGATGCGCTGGCTGAGGTTCTCAAAATCAATGGTGACCTTTACGGGCTTCTTCTTCTCTTTTTCCTTGTCCTTGCTCTGGTCCGCAGCTTCAGGGGACTTGTCATCTTTCTTTTCCGCCGCCTTCTCATCATCGCTCTCAGGGGCAATGGGGGAAGGCAAGTCTTTGCGCAGCACAGCGACGTAAACGGCGCGCGTCACCGGGCGGTCGATGCTGGTCATGTCGAGCCAGCCTGTGGCGAGGCCCATATTGGTGCTGGCCGTAAAGTAGAGGTATTTGCCGTTCTTGTCGAAGTTGGGGTAGAGGGCATCGCTCATGCCATCGGTCACCTGAGTCGCCTTGCGGTCCTCGATCGAGTAAACAAACACCGCGCGCAGGTGGTTGGGTAATTGCCGGGTGTATGCCAGCCAACGATTGTCGGGCGACCACACCGTATCAAACTCGTGCAGCGGAGAATCGAAAAGGTCGGTATCGATTTTGACCGGCGCCGGATGGTCCACATCCACGTACCAGAGATTCAGCCGCTTGTCGCTGTAGGCGATCTTCTTGCTGTCGGGGGACCAGGTGGGCGAGTAGAAGTAGGAGGGCGGCTGGCCCAGATCGATCTTGCGCACCGCACCCAGGCCGTCCTGGCTGACGATGTGAAGCGCGTACTCGCCGGATTCATCCGAGAAGTAGGCGATGGATTTGCCGTCCGGCGACCACGCCGGGTCGCGCTCGGCGACCCCGGAGCTGTTGGTGAGATTGCGGGTGTCGCCCTTTTCGGCGGGGACTGTCAGGATCTCACCGTGCACCTCGAACACGGCGCGTTGCCCCGTGGGCGAGATGTTGGCGGAGAGAATACCCTTTTCCACCTTCTCAAAATGCGGCAGCACTTGGGGCATGTCGCCTGCCACGCTAACCTCGACCCTTTTCGTTTTGCCCGTAGCCAGGTCGTAAAGGTGCAACGATCCGAGTTGCTCGTAGACAATGGCCCCCGGCCCCGCCCCTGCCGACTTGAAGTCAAAGCCATCGTTCTTTAGTAGCTCTTTCACTTCTTTCGAGCGGGGGTCATAGGCGAAGAGGGTCGCCGGGCCCCTGCGATCGGAGAGGAAATAGATCTTGTCGCCGACCCACATGGGATTGAAGTCATTCGAGCTTTCGCGGGGCACTTTCACTATGCTCGAGTCCGACAGGTTGGCAATCCAGATGGACGCTGTGTGCCCGCCGCGATAATGCTTGATGGCGATGTAAGCCGGGCCCGCGCCCAAGCGACGATTCCAGGCGGGTACGTAAGCGATCCGCGAGCCGTCCGCCGAATACGAGCCTTGCACTCCCATGGGCAAAGGCAACTCGGTTGGGAACCCGCCCTCGACCGGCACGGTGAAGAGCTTCTCGAAGCGTGAGTAACTGCTGCGCGTGGAGCGGATCACAACGTTCTTGCCGTCCGGGGTCCATCCCACGGCGACGTCCGTGCCGGGGTGGTAAGTCAAGCGCCGAGGTTCGCCGCCCGCCGCCGGAACCACGTATACGTCTTCGTTACCGTCATAGTCGCCGGTGTACGCGACCCACGCGCCATCGGGCGAGAAAAGCGGACGGCTTTCGAGTCCCGTTCCGGTCACGAGGCGCCGCGCCGTGCCGCCGTTGCGATCCACAATCCAGATGTCGCCGCCGTAGGCAAACGCGATTTGGGTCTTGCTCAGGGTTGGACTCTGGAGCAGCAACGGCCCCGAATTCTGGGCCCGACAGACACCGCCAAAAAGAACAAAAATCGAGAGCAACAAGCATCCTCGTTTCATCAGTCCTTCCTCTCTCCGTCGCTCATGCCCGCCGGGTGACGCGCACCCGGAGACCATGAAAGTGGTTTCCCTCCTTTTTAAGGAGGGGTGAGGGGTGGTCAACCGTTCGGCTCACCAACCCACACCCCCTCCTCAACTGAGGAGGGGAGTTGTCTTCAGAGCAGCGTGGTCCGGTCATGCCAAAAGTATCCTGCAGCGATAGTACCCAACGATATTGAGTATAGCTTGCCAAGCACTTTTTGCGGCTTGATAACCGCCGGGCGGGCGTGTTAGCTTGTGGCCTCGTTCGAGCGGAATTCAACTCATTCTTTCGAGGCGCCCATCATGCGTTCATTCCTACGTACTTCTGCATTAATTGCTCTGGCATTCTCATGTCTGGGGGCCGGCGCGTTGCGCGCCGTGGCCCTCGAGGCAGGCGCCGCCAAGGCGACGATCACGCCGGATGTGAAAGCCGCCAAAGTCTACATGGCCGGCTTCGACAACAATCGCGTCGCCACTGGCGTGCACGATGATCTTTACGTGCGCTGCCTCGCGCTTCGCGCCGGCCACCAGACGCTGGTCCTCTGCGAGGCGGATGTGATCGGGCTCTTTTACGACGACGTGCTCAAGGTCCGTGAAAAGGTGAAGGCCCAGGCCCCGGAGGTGACACAGGTGATCGTGGGCTCGTCGCACGACCACGAAGGGCCGGACACCATGGGCCTTTGGGGGCCCACGCCCTTCCAAAGCGGTATGGATGACAAATACATGGACTGGCTGGACGACCGCATCGCCTCCACCGCCCTCGAGGCCGTTCACACCATGCGCGACGCAGGCATGACGCTGGCCCGCGACGACCATCCGCTGCTGGCCCTGCTGCAAAGCGACTCGCGGCCCCCTTACGTCAAGGACCCGTATCTTTTTGTCATGCAGTTGAAAGCGGCGGCTGACAACCACGCCATTGCCACGCTGGTGAACTGGAGCGACCATCCGGAAACGCTGGGCGGCCGCAATACGCTGGTCACCGCGGATTACCCGCATTGGCTCTGCCGGTACATCGAGAGCCACGAGGGCGGCACGGCGGTTTTCTTTCAGGGCTCCATTGGCGGTCTGCTCTCGACACTCGGTGACGACGTAGCCTTGCAAGATCCGGAAACAGGCCGGGTGGCCAAAGACGGGACGTGGAAAAAGGCTGAGCTGTTCGGCAACTTGGTTGGCGAACTCGCCACGCGCGCCCTGAAAAGTGGCCAGGAGGCGCCGGTGGATTCGCTGGTGATTCGCAAGGCGGTAATCTACGCGCCGCTCGATAACGACCGCTTTCGGGCCGCCGGCGCACTCCATATCTACAAAGACCGCAAGCCGCTCTACACGGACGGGAAAATTGATACTTCGACCACCGAGAAGGAATTGCCGGGCATCGGCAAGTTCCAGTGCAATACGGGGCACGACCTCCAGACGGAAGTCGACTACATCCAACTGCTCGGCCACGGCGAGGTGCTGGCTGAGATCACCACCGTCCCAGGTGAGATTTATCCTGAACTCGTTAACGGCGGCTTCGCGCGCTATCCCGGGGCAGACTTCCCCGGCGCGCCGTTCGAGCCCACCTTGCGCGCGCACCTCCACAGCCGCTATCAGTTCATCTTTGGACTCGCCAACGACGAACTCGGCTACATCATTCCCAAGGCCGAGTGGGATAATCAACCGCCATGGCTGCTAAATAAGAAGGATCGTTGGTACGGCGAGGTTAACTCTGCGGGCGAAGAAGTTGCGGGTGCAGTAACGCGAGCGTTGGTACGGTTGATGCAGTAGGGATTCAGGTTTTGCACAAATTGAGATTAGTGTAGAATAGAGCAGGAGTTGAAGCCGATGCCTACCGTCAACGAGCTTTCGATCGACGAACTCAAGGCCCTCATCGCAGAGGTTGTAGAGGAGAAGCTACAAGAGATCCTACGAGATCCCGACGAAAGTTTATCGCTACGTCCAGAGGTTGAGGAACGACTGGTCAAAAGTCTGAACCAAGCGAAAGAATCGCGCCGAGCTGTCTCCGCCCAGGAAGTTGCCCGCGATCTTGGTTTGAACTGGTAAATGTACCAAGTTAATCTCCTGCCAACCGCCATTGACGACCTGCGACGCCTGCACAAAACGGTCGCGCAACGAATTATCGCCAAACTCCGTTGGCTGGCGGAGAACTTTGACTCTATACGGCCGCAGGGTCTTGTGGGTCCTTTTGCGGGTCTGAGTAAATTGCGAGTAGGAGATTATCGAGTGATTTACGAAGCGGATCGAGAGAATAGAATAATCACGGTGCACCTGATCGGGCATCGCAGGGAAATCTATCGCCAGATGCCAGAGTGATTCGGAAACACGAGCGCGCAGGCACGACCCTCCCGCCCCGTACCTGATACTTGAAACACGACCTCTAGATTTTCAGGAATAGCTTCTTCCGATACATCCACAAGAGAATCAGCCAATATGTGAACAGCACGAACACGCCCTGCATCAACGGCTCGTAAGCAGTCCCGAAGATCTGGAACACGTGCTGGCCGAGGTTGATCTTGAACGAGCTGACGATGAAATCCTCAAACAGGTGTGCGATGAGGTAGGCGGCGATCGAGTTCATGCCGACGACCACAAGGAAAAACGACCACTTCTTGTAGCCCTTAACCTCGATCACCCAACTGAATGCCGCCAAAAACAGGAAGCAAGCTCCGCCGCTGAATAGTGTCCAACTCGGAGTCCAGATGCGCTTCACCACCGGGCAGATGCCGGTGACGTGCAGCAAAAGGCCTGAAGCGATGCCGATCACCCCGGCGAGCAGCAGCCGTTTCATGGGAATGCGAGGCGCGGCAGCGCGCAGCCAGCGGCCGGCAATCAAGCCCAGAATCATGGTGCCGAGGGTGGGAATGAAGCTGAGCGTCAGGTATCCACCATCGTTATAAGCAAACGGCTTGGGGCGCGGAAACAGGTTGAGAAACCAGAGATCGACGGCCTGTCCCAAATTGCTATTCTTGTTCCAATGCGCGGCGAATCCCGTATAGAAATGCGTCCAATTGGAAGGGACGCCGACCGCCTGCCAGTTGAATCCTGGGCCCGGCGCCGGGTAGAGCGCCCAAGCCGCCCAATAGCCTACCAAAATCACGGCCAGGGCGGTCCATTGCCAGCGCGGTGAACGGAACCCGAGGAAAAACAAGAACACGTACCCAAGCCCGATCTGGGTGAGCGTGTCTTCGAAGGTGAAATTCGTTTGAGGGCTATTCATGGACCGCAGGAAGATTCCCAGCGCAATCAGCAGCAGCGCTCGCCAAGCCGTGTGTGCCAATAGCTTGCCGAAGGTCGCGCCCTTGGCGAGGCGGCTCGCAATCGAGTAAGGCAATGCGACGCCCACGAGGAAAGAAAACCCCGGTTGGATCAGGTCGTGCAGCGAGCAGCCCGCCCACTCGGCGTGGGTCTGGTTAAACGCCAGGATTCTCCAGAACCAGCTTGCCGGGAACGCCTGTGAGATGCGAGAAAACTGCAGCACTTCACCCATCATGAGCAACATCACGAAGCCGCGGTATGCGTCCACAGCGACGTTGCGTACGGCCGGCTGGCGGCTGCGGGTTGGTTCCGCCGCGACGGGCGCGGCTTCGAGTACCGTCGACAAGAGCCACCTCCTGATAGAATCACATTACCTTACACGAAATCCAATCCTAGCACCATACCTTTGGAATGAATCTTTGGAGTGTGGCTGCCAAGGGCTGTCTCTAACTGGAGATGTGGCGCTGACCTTCAGGCCAGCATTCAAGAAATGCCGACGTGAAGGCCAACGCAACGAAAGTCTGGATAAATGGCAGGATAAGGGCAAACCTCGGCGCATTACCGGGAAGGTGTAATTCGAGAGCCCTGACGGGAGGAACCTTCCGTCTAAAGAGTGAGGACTGAAAGCTGACAGCTTTCTAAGCCTGTCCTGTAACTGTTCCCTCCGTCAGCGGAGAAGATGTTTCCTGACTCAGCTCTTCCATCGCGCGGCGGACCTTCTGTTGAGTCTCCGGATCGAGGCCGCGCTCGACCAGCGGGAACAGACGTCCGTTTTCCTTCAAGAGATGGGCGCGAACCCACTGAACGTAGTTGCGTCCGCGCTTCATCACTTCCTGACGATTCTTGCCATTTTTCACCCATTGCTCGACGCACTCGAAGAACGACTTCTCCGCAGCTTCACCCGCTTCGTTCTCGCGTCGCATCCGTTCCAAAGTTGCCGCAATGCCCTGCATGTGTCCCTCGAGGGCGGGAAAGAGGATCTGCTCCTGTTGGAGGATATGATGATGAAATACCAGTGTGATCTTTCTGGATAACACATTCAGGCGCCCAGCCGCTGATTGCAAATCGCGCGCCAGGTTGAGCACTTGCAGTTCACCTTGGAGTTCGTTTAACAATTGAGACAGTTCTTGGTGCCCCTGTCCCAGATAGTCGGTGACAAATCGTGTCATGAGAGAAAATGACCTCCCCTTATAATGATGCACCAAATCCTCGAAAAGATTGACGATAGTTTTGGTGACATTTTTGCGCTTCACCGGCTCGCCATTCCAGCCCTTGCAAGCCGCACCAGTTCCTCGCCGCTAACGCGCATGGTGAGCCATTCCTTCATCACCTTGGCTCCGAGCGATTGGTAGAACTCAATCGACGGCGTGTTCCAATCGAGGACCTGCCACTCAAATCGCGCGCAGCCTTCATCCACGGCCGTTTTCGCCAAGCGCAGCAGCAGCGCTTTGCCGATCCCTTGGCCGCGAAAGCGCGGGCGAACAAACAGGTCTTCGAGAAACAAGGTCGGGCGGCCGGTCCAGGTGGAGTAGTGATACAAGAAGAGCGCAAACGCCGCGGGCTCGCCGTCCCACTCGGCGATAAGCACTCGGAACTTGGGACTGCCAGTGAATCCATCGCGACGCAAATCTTCTGCGCTGGCCACGGCTTGCTCCGGCGCTTTTTCATATTCGGCAAGATCTCGAATGAATTCAAGGATAAGAGGAATGTCGTTGGCGCTGGCGGTCCGAATGTTCAACATGCAGCTATTGTAGCAGGAAGCGTGGCGTGGTTTATTCAGCCTGTGATTCTGAGGAGATCGACGCCGCGGCTATCGGCTCGTCTTGAGCTTTTCCGGCGTCCGCTTGAGGGCGAACTGCGGAGATCCTTCGCTGCGCCCAGGATAACGAACTCTCGGTTCGTTCACAAGTTCACTGCGTTGGAGTACAACCTTCGAATGAACATTTGCCATTTGAATTTTGCCATTTGCCATTTGACCCGTTCTTTCTTCCCTATCCCCCTTTCACGGGCAGATCGACATAGGAAGCAAGCTCCTTCGAATGGAACACCCGCTGCGTTGCGATCTGATAATCTTCGGGGCTCGCCTTATAAATGTTCGTGACGAACTTCTGCGGGTTGCGGTCGATCACCGGGAACCAGGTACTCTGCACCTGCACCATGATCTGGTGGCCGCTCAGGAAGGTGTGATCGTTGGTATGCAGGTCGATCGTGTACTCAGTCGGCTTTCCTGGCGCGACGGCCTCCGGGTGCTCGAAGCTTTTGCGGAAGCGGGCGCGAAACACTTCATCCGCCACCATCATCTGATAGCCGCCCATCGCGGGGTCAGTCGGGTAATCCTGTGGGTACACATCGATCAGCTTAACGATCCAGTCTGAGTCCGACGCGGTGGTGGAGGCAAAGATATGAGCTACGATGTCGCCGGTCACGGTGAGGTCCTTGTCTAAGACTGGCGTCTGCCAGGAAGCTACGTCGGGCCGCAGGTAGACGAACCGCTGGTCCTCGACCAGCCAGGTTCCCCATCCCGGCACGACGCCGTAAGTCTGGCTGATCGGCCGATGGCGGTACGGCACCGGGTGGGCTGGATCGGAAACGTAGGCATCGAAGTCTTTCTCGCCTGTCTGCGTCGGTGCGCTGAAGGAGAGTTGACCCTCCGGCTGCAAGTAAAGCTTGCGGCCGGAAATGCTTTGCTGCGGCGGCCATTGATCGTACTTGATCCACTGGTTTGACCCGGTCTCAAACGTGATCGCTTCACGCAGCGGAAGTTCGCCTTTCCCCTTCAGCCAATAGGTGAACCAGGGCCGCTCGATATTTTCCCGAAAGTACTTGCTGGTGTCGCTTCCAAATTGGATATTGCCCAGGTGGCTTCCGTCGCGCCCAGCCCAGCCGCCGTGATTCCAGGGACCAGCGACAAGGTAGTTCATGTGGTCAGTGTCATTCTTCTCGAGGAGTTCGTAAATCTTGTTGGGGCCGTAAAAGTCTTCCTGATCCCACCAGCCGGTCACATTCAAGTTGGGCACTTTCAACCGGAGCGATTTTAAATAAGGCGCGAAGGCCTGCTTCTGCCAGAACTCGTCGTAGTTGGGATGATTGGTGAAGTCGTTCCAAGTGGGCACCCGGCCATGCAAATACTTCTCGTTACCGCTGCTGAGAGGTCCCAACTCGTTCAGGTACCAGTCGTAGGTGTCGAAGCGGTCGAACTTGAAGATGTATTGCTCTTTCCCGGTTTCCATTCGCGTTGAGTATTCAAACCCGTAGCTCAAACGGAAGGCGCCGTTGTGGTGAAAGTCGTCGCCCAGGAATTGATCGGCAGGCGAAGCCTGTTCAGAAGCGGCCTTGATAGCCGGATCAGGGTCGAGCAGGGCCATGGTGGTGAGCCAACCGCCATAAGAAATCCCGAGAATACCCACTTTTCCATTGTTGTTCGGGACGTTCTTAAGCAGCCATTGGACGGTGTCGTTGGTGTCCGTTCCTTCATCGATGGCGTCGGAGTCGTTCTTGTCGCGCGGGTCACGAAACATCACAAACTGGCCCTCGGAGCCATATCGCCCGCGAATATCCTGGAAGACGAATATGAAGCCCTCCGCGACCAGTTCCTGATAGATGCGGAATTTCATCGTATAGCCATTCGGACCGTCGCTCAAACCGTACGGAGTGCGCTCAAAGATAAACGGCAGCGGACCGTCCTGGGTCTTGGGGGTGTAGATCTCGGTGTGCAGCTTGATCCCGTCGCGCATGGGTATCATCACATCCCGCTTGTCGAAGAGGGCTGACATGTCGGGCTGGTCATCGGAGCCGCGAACGTGGGGGTATTCGACAGCAACCAGTGCGGCAATTATAAATAAGGCTATAGTGAATATAGTAGCATATCGCTTCACGATATCGCCTCCACTCGGTCAAACCCTTCACACTTCGAGAATGGAGCTTCTTGCATTGCGGCGGCAGATTCTCGAAGGAAGGGCTGAGCAGCCAAAAATTACAGCAATTCAGTACTCCGGAGCAAGCGGAAAGTAGTTCACTCCGCGAGACAGTGTAGGATTCCCGACCGAGATGCGGATGCGCCTTGTTGGACCTTGCCAAGGGCGATATGCTGGTCCGGTCCGGTGTGGGGGTAGGGCTTGCCCTACCCGCGTCGGGATCAGCGGAAATGCGGGGACGGCAAGCCGTCCCCCTACAGCGGAACGGTTATCGGCGGATTGGGGGCGGGCTGACTCAGATTCAAAGGAGTTTCCGATGAGCATGCAAAGCACAGAAGAACGCCTGGCAAAGAACGTAAGGCGGCGCGAGCGGCGGCAACTACTTAAATCGCTCGGCTTTGGACCGCTGCTGTTGCTCGCCAAGCCTGCAGATCATTACGGAGGCTGGTCGGAAGCAGGCGTCCCAGGCGATGACGGAGCATATGATAGCGATTCTGGAAGTCTCTTTCCTCAAATCGAGGCGATTGCCGAACAGTGCCGATATCCCCTCTCCTATTTAGAAGCCGGTTACCACGACCTCGCGTCTTACCGGCACGCGGTGAGAAAGAAAGTCCTGGAGCTATTTCACTATGATCCGCCAGCCGTTCCACCCGCGGCAGAAGTGGTGAAGCGCTGGGAATATTCGGATTACATCCAGGAGCGAGTGGTCTTTCAGACCACGCCGTGGTTTCGGGTGCCTGCCTACGTCTTGATTCCTAAAGGAAGGAAGGGGCGGAGACCGGGGATCGTCGACTTGCATTCGCACGGCGGCATGTTTGTCTTCGGCAAGGAAAAAGTCATGCCGGTTCCCGAAGGAGAGCATCCTGCCGTCACGGTGTATCGCGAAAGGAATTACCAGGGACTATCGACCTCACTCGAGTTGTGCCGGCGGGGGTATGTGGTGGTATCCATCGATTGTTTCTATTTTGGCGAGCGGCGGGCTTCGTTCGCCGGCGACATCGACCGGTACGGACCGGACCGATCGAAATACTCCGTGGAAGCGGTCGCCGCATTGAACCGCCGGGCGGGAGACAACGAGGGGATTCTGGCGCGCAGCCTGTTTTGGGCCGGCACAACGTGGCCCGGCGTGGCGCATTGGGACGACATCCGGACCGTTGATTATCTTGCCAGCCGGCCGGAGGTGGACCCGGAGAGGATCGGATGTCTCGGAATCTCAATGGGCGGCGACCGTACTGACTATCTTGCCGGTTTGGAGGACCGCATCAAATGCGCAGTTTCGGTGGGCTGGATGTCGACGCTGCGACCCATGATCCGCAAGCACGTGGACACTCACAGCTACATCCATTTCCTTCCCGGCCTGACGCATTTCCTTGACCTGCCTGACCTGATCGGCTGCATGGTGCCCACACCGCTCATGGTCCAACAATGCAGCCAGGACGGGCTTTACCCGCTGGAAGGAATGCAGGAGGCAGTGAAGAAGATCGCAGCCATCTATGAGAAAGCCGGCGCCGGCTCAATGTTCAAAAGCGGGTTTTACGAGCATCCTCACATTTTCAGCCGCGAAATGCAGGAAGAAGCATTCAGTTGGATGGACCGGTGGCTGCAGCCATGACCCGCAAGTTTCGCGCGGTGAAACTCCCTTCCGTATGTCTTCTGCGCATAGGTCGGAAGTGGCATGGATGGGATCACCAATTGGGGGAATGTGGAGGATCGGGCAAGAACTTTAGCGGAATAGGCAAACGCAGGAACGGTAGCCAAAGTATAATTCAACGTTGGGGCTGGCCCCATTTCCCGGCCTCGCATTCGGCGCCCGGAACGGCGGCAGCGGCGCGGTTTTGAGGCTGGCTAAACCTGAATTCCGAAGTTGCGAGACTCTGTGGGAAGACACCCCTCACCCGGCTCGCTACTCTCGCCACCCTCTCCCCAAGGGAGAGGGCTGAAATCGATCAGTGTTGACGGCCCTCTCCCTTGGGGAGAGGGTGGCCCGCAGCCGGCGCTCTCTTCAGCCGGGGCGGGACGGGTGAGGGGTTACTTCCGAAAAATCTAAACATCCGTTCCGTTCTCGAGGTTTATTAAGGCAGCCAAATCAGATTTAACCAAAACGGCGGGTCACGTCTGTGAGCGTACGTTGGGAGGAGAAACAGTGCAGAAGCGCAAACTGGGAAAGAGCGACTTGGAGGTTTCGGCTCTCGGGCTGGGCTGCATGGGAATGAGCTTTTCTTACGGCCCGCCCAAAGACAAGCAGGAGATGATCGCTTTGATCCGGTCGGCTGTGGAACGCGGCGTCACCTTCTTCGACACAGCCGAGGCCTACGGCCCGTATACTAACGAAGAACTCGTAGGCGAAGCCCTGGCTCCTTTCCGTGGGCAAGTGGTGATCGCCACAAAGTTTGGGTGGAAAATCGATCCCAAGGTGGAACGAGGTTTGGCCGGGTTGGACAGCCGGCCGGAGCATATCAAGCAGGTCGCCGATGCCTCGCTCAAGCGCCTCAGGGTCGACGCGATCGATCTCTTCTACCAGCACCGTGTTGACTTGGAGGTCCCGATCGAGGACGTGGCAGGGGCGGTAAAGGACCTGATTCAGCAAGGCAAGGTCAAGCACTTCGGCCTTTCGGAAGCGGCAGCAAAGACGATTCGTCGCGCCCACGCCGTCCAACCGGTCACGGCAGTCCAGAGCGAATACTCGCTCTGGTGGAGACGCCCCGAAGAGGAAGTGCTACCGACGCTCGAGGAACTCGGGATAGGGTTCGTTCCTTACAGCCCGTTGGGCAAGGGCTTCCTTACAGGCAAGATCGACGAAAATGCGAGGTTTGACAAAACGGATTTTCGTAGTTCCCTGCCTCGCTTCACGCCGGAGGCGCTCAAGGCGAATCTGGCGCTGGTCGATTTGCTGGGCCAGATCGGAGAGCGGACGAAGGCGACGCCGGCTCAGATCGCGCTCGCCTGGCTGCTGGCCCAGAAGCCGTGGATCGTTCCAATTCCCGGCACAACCAAACTGGCGCGTCTCGAAGAAAACATCGGCGCAGTCTCTGTCGAACTCACGCCGGACGATCTGCGCGAAATCGAAAGCGCCGCCTCGACGATCAAGATCCAAGGGGCCCGGTACCCCGAGGCCATGGAGCGTATCACTTATCGTTGATCGACAAAAACGTGTCAGCCGGCGCCATTCCGGACAGCTCAGCCGCTGGCGTAAGGGCGGGTGAGGAGTGAAGAATAGGAGTGTAATATGGAGATTAAAAGGGTTGGGACGCAAGCTTCCGCGAAAGGGCCGTCAGATTGGTTCACTGGCACGGTGCGAATCGATCCGCTTTTTCAGGCGCCGGATCCCGCACGCGTTCAAGGCGCCAGCGTAACGTTCGAACCGGGCGCGCGGACTGCATGGCATACGCATCCGCTCGGTCAGACCCTCGTTGTGATCTCGGGCTGCGGCCTCGCGCAGCGCTGGGGCGGCCCGCTCGAGCAAATCCGGCCCGGCGACGTCGTCTGGTTTTCTCCCGGCGAGAAGCATTGGCACGGGGCCACGCCGAATACGGCCGTGACGCACATCGCCATTCAGGAAAAACTCGATGGCAAGACCGTCGACTGGCTGGAGCACGTCAGCGACGAACAATACCAAGCCTGATTCTGAGAACGTGTGAAGCAATCGCATAACGCCGAGAATCGCCGAGTACAAGCCTTTGCTTTTCTTTGCGAGCTTTGCGTTCTTTGCGTCTTGGCGTGAATCCGGTTTGTCGGCGCTCGGCCCGGGCTCTCGAAAAGCCTCACTAATGTAACAAACTTCACTTAATCAATTTCCGACTTGAGGAGCGTAAACGTATGTACAAATCGAAAGCTTATTCCGCCGCCAGCGCGACGTCGCCATTTGCCTCGACCACCATCTCGCGGCGCGATCCAACCGAACGAGACGTGCAGATTGAAATCCTCTTCTGCGGTATCTGCCACTCCGATCTTCACGCTGTGCGTGACGAGTGGAACGAAGTCATGCCTACTGTTTACCCCTGCATCCCCGGCCACGAGATTGTTGGGCGTGTCACCAAGGTCGGCTCCGCGGTCGGCAAGTTCAAGCCCGGCGATTTCGCCGCGGTCGGCTGCATGGTCGACTCCGACGGCACTTGCCCGGAGTGCCACGCCGGCCTCGAGCAGTTCTGCCCGAACATGGTCCTCACCTACAACTCGCCGGACAAGCATTTGGGCGGCGTAACCTACGGCGGCTATTCTGACAGCATCGTAGTCGATGAGCGTTTTGTGCTGCGGGTCCCTTCCAACCTCAATCTCGCCGACGCCGCGCCTCTCCTTTGCGCCGGAATCACGACCTACTCACCCATGCGGCATTGGTGCGTCACGAAAGACAAGAAAGTTGGCGTGGTCGGTCTCGGCGGGCTGGGCCACATGGCCGTGAAGATTGCTCACGCGCTCGGAGCGCACGTCGTTGTATTCACAACATCACCTCACAAGAAGGATGACGCGCTGCGCCTGGGCGCCGACGAAATCGTCATTTCCCGCAATGCCGGAGAGATGAAGAAGCACTCCTCGAGCTTCGATTTCATCCTCGACGCCGTCTCCGCCGAGCACGACATCAACGCCTATCTCAACCTGCTCCGCCGCGACGGCAACCTCACCCTGGTCGGCTTGCCTTCGAAGCCTTTCGCCGTCGCTGCCCCCAGCCTGCTGTTCGGTCGCCGAAGCCTTTCCGGGTCGATCATCGGCGGCATCGCCGAGACCCAGGAGATGCTCGATTTTTGCGGCGCGCATAACATCACCTCCGATGTCGAAGTCATCCCCATCCAGAAACTCGACGAAGCCTACGAGCGTCTGCTCAAGTCCGATGTGAAGTACCGCTTCTCCATCGACATGGCTTCGCTGAAATCCGAGTAAACGGGGCTGGCGCAGAGCGAAGCTCTGCGGCCCTCGGGACCGGGATTCCACCCGCCACAGAGCTTCGCTCTGCGCCAGCCTTTCGGTCCGACCCAATACGAGGTGACGGCATGACAGAACTCGCGGGATGGGAGAACTTTTACGTGATCGTCGGTTCGTCTGCCGGCGCCCTGATCGGATTGCAGTTCGTCGTCATGGCGCTCATCGCCGACTTGCCCCGTGGCCCCGGTGCGGCCCAGGCGGGCGCCGCTTTTGGAACTCCGAACATCGTTCATTTCGGCGCCGTGCTGTTACTCTCAACGGTTTCGTGTGCACCCTGGCACGGAATCGGCGGGGCCGCAGTTCTTTGGGGTTTACTCGGCCTCAACGGGGTCGCGTACCAGATCATCGTGGCTCGGCGCATGCGAAAGCAGTCCGCATACCAGCCCGAGTTCGAGGACTGGTTGTTTCACGCTCTGCTGCCCTTCGCAGCGTACGTCGGGTTGGCAGGATCAGCTTACGCGGTGCTCGCCCATGCGCGTGTGGCCCTGTTTGGCGTTGGCGCGGCAGCCCTACTGCTGCTCTTCGCCGGCATTCACAACGCCTGGGACGCCGTCACCTACCATGTCTTCGTCACTAAACCCGGACGGCAGGAGACCGACCGCCGCCCTGGTGAGTAAGTCACGGGTGGCGCATACGTGCCGACAGTAGTTGTCGGCATGTGTGCGCCCTTTGGGGTCGTCGGGGGCAGCCATGCCACGATTTGCATGCCTTGGCCTCCCGGCGGCACGTCCCGGGCCCGATGATGGGGGCATACATCGCGACAAAAGGCGTCGCAACGTTTGCGCCACCCGCGTTGCACATTAAATCTTAGGTATATCCGGGCGGTTCCACCAGCCGCCTCCCAATGACTGAAACAGCGCTGCCGTGTCGGCAAATCGATTAGCCCGCGCTTGCACGAGATTAATCACGGCTTGCTGGTAGGCCTGCTCCGCGCTTAACAACGCAAGATAGCCCGCATAGCCCGCCCCCACTTGCGCCGTGGTGAGATCGAGCGTCACCTTGGCGGCGTGTGCGGCGGCGCTGGCGGCTTTCAGGGCATCGGCGTCCTGCTCGAGAGCGTGCAGCGTGTCGGCAACGTTCTGAAATGCGGCGAGAACGGTACTGCGGTATTGTTCGGTGGCCTGCGTGAAGGCGGCTTTCGCGGCGCGCTCACGGTGCTTCAGGGTGCCGGCGTCAAAGATGGGCTGCGTGATTCCTGCGGTCAAATCCCAAAAGCCATTGCCCCCTGAGAACATCTTGCTGATGGCCGTCGGCGCGCTGCCCCCGTCAGCGGTCAGGGCAAAACTCGGAAAGCGGTTGGCGATGGCGATGCCAATTTGGGCGCTGGCCGCATGCAGGTTTTCTTCGGCTTGGAGCACATCCGGGCGCTGCTCGACGAGTTTCGACGGAAGGCTCAGCGGCAGTTCTTGCGGCAGTTGCAGAATCGAGAGGTCAAACTTCTCAGCCAAATCCTGGTTGGGGAAACCGCCCGCCATGGCCGCGAGCGCGTCCCGTTGTTGCGCCAACTGTTTGAGCAGCGGCGGCAAGGTGGCGGCGACTTGCGCAAGTTGCGATTCCTGCGCGGCCACGTCGAGTTGGCCCGCATAGCCACTCGTGTATTGCTGCTTCAGAATGTTCAGCATTTCCGCGTTGATTTTGATGAGCTCCTGAGTGGCGTCAATCTGGCCTCGCAAGGACGCCTCCTGGATGGCTCCAGCGGCGACGTTCGAGCTCAACGTGATATGCATTGCGGCCAGGGCAAAACGTGCTTGCTGAGCTTGCGCTGCGAGCGACTCCACGGTTCGCCGGTTCAGGCCGAAAACGTCAGGAACAAATGAGACGCTTACCTGCGGCGTGTAAAGGCTGTAATTCTGGATGTTGGCGCTAAGGATGGGTGAGAGGTCGGCCGCCGACCTCGCCCGGGTCGCCGTAAAACTTCCGGAGACATTGGGATAGTAAAAACCGCGCTGGGCCAGCACGTTTTCTCTTGCCTCGAGCAACGCCGCTTGCGCTGACTTGAGGTCGGGATTGGCCTTGAGCGCGCGCTCAATCAAATCGTCGAGGGGTTGCGAGTGAAACACCGTCCACCACTCCCCCGGAATGTCCTTGCCCTCGACCAGGCGCTGCGCCTCTCCCCCGGCGACGTTGGGTGTTTCGCTGGTTGTCGAAATCGGACTGGGAGTGTAACCGCCCACGTCGGGCGGGGCGGGCTTCTTAAAACTCGGCCCTACTACGCAACTTGGGGCGAGTAGCAGAGCCGCCACCAGAAAAACAGTGAGCAGCGATTTGGTTATGCGAAACATAGGTTTAGTCCGAATCCCGAGGTTGACCTCTAGAACGGAACGGGTGTTCAGATTCTTCGGAAGTAACCCCTCACCCGGCCCGCTCCGCGCTGCGCCTTGCGGCGATTGGCGCAACCTTTTAACGCCTCCTGCTCATACCGGTTCCACTGAGCGAACTCGTTGTTCTCGCTTGGGTCTTCGCAGGTCCACCTACGATCGCCGGGTTAGGCCCGCGATGGCGAACGTTGGTGAATGTTAGTGCGGCGGCTCGCGTAACGCTTTTTGCCCCGCCGGCCGGTTTGTTTGCCACCCGTTGATGAACATTCAGGGCATTTGCTTGCACGGGACGCGGGTGATTGTTTGAAGAACGCGTGGAACGGTTGATGCTTCGAGATGGTGCGGCGGAGAGACTCCTCACCCGTCCCGCGCCAGTTGATGAAACTGCCGGTCGCGGGACACCCTCTCCCCAAGGGAGAGGGCTCACAGATTCAAGAAGGAGAGGGCCATCGAGCAGACAAACGAGCGCGCAAAGAACGCGAATGGGATACGCCGCTTTCCTCACGAGTGAACCTCCGCCGTATGCTGATTGTCGCGGCCGAGGAAGATCATCCGCAAGGCCGGTACTGCCAGAAGGAGCATGACGGGGCCGACCAGCATGCCGCCCACGATTACGGTAGCGAGCGGGCGCTGGACCTGGCTGCCGATGCCCGTGGAGACTGCCGCCGGAAACAGGCCGATGCAGGCCGAAAGCGCCGTCATCAGCAGGGGACGCATGCGGGTGGTTGCAGCGCGGAACATCGCGTCCGTGGGCGCAAAGCCCTTGGCCCTTTCGTGTTCGTAAAAGGTAATCATCAGGATACCGTCCATGACGGACACTCCGAAGAGCGAGACAAAGCCAATGGCGGCGGAGATGCTGAAGTGGAGGCCGGAGATATAGAGGGCCAGGATGCCGCCCACGACGGCGTCAGGGATGCCGGCGAGCGCCAGCATGCTGTCGCGAAAGTTATTGAACAGGCTGTAGAGGGCTCCGGCAATCAAGATGAAGCTGATGGGTACAATGATCTCCAGACGTTTCTTCGCTTCCTGAAGGTCGCCGAACTCGCCGGCCCAAACCAGGCGGTATCCCGGCGGTAATTTCACATTGTCCGCGATCCGCTTCTGAGCTTCTTCTACGGTGCCTCCCAAGTCGCGGCCGCGAACGCTGAACTTCACCGGAATGAAGCGCTGCACGCTCTCGTGATAAACCCAAGCCGCTCCCGTATCCAGGGTTATGGTCGCCAGTTCGCTCAAGGGGATGTAAGCGTTCGCGCCGCTGCTGGTTTGGTAGGCCACTTTAATATTGCGGACCTTATCGATGGTGTCGCGGTATTCCGGCGTGTAGCGGACCACCAACTCGAACTGCCGGTCGCCCTCGAGGACCGAGGTTGCTACGGCTCCGCCCATGGCCGCTTGCACGACCGTATTTACATCGCCGGAATTGAGGCCATAGCGTGCGGCCCTGGCGCGATCCACCTTGATGTTCAAGTTCGGCTGCCCAAGGACCGGGAAGATGCCGAGGTCGGTTATGCCGCGAACGCGGCTCATCTGGTCGCGGATCTGTTCGGCGAGTTGGGTGATGATTTGGAGATTGGGGCCGACGACTTTGACCGAGTTGACGCCCTTGACACCCGAAATCCCTTCCTCGATGTTGTCCTCAATGTATTGCGAGAAATTGAAGACAACCCCCGGCAGTTCGTTATCGAACTCCGCTTGAATCTGGTCGGTTAGCTTATCTTTGGTCGCGCCCTTTGGCCATTCGTCGAAGGGCTTAAGCGGCGCGAAGAGTTCGACGTTTGAAAACGGCGCTGCGTCGCTGCCGTCATCCGGACGGCCGTGCTGCGAGACGACGGTGATCACCTCAGGATGCCTGAGCAGAATCTCGCGCATTTTTCTGGTTGCCGCCTCGCCATCCTGAAGCGAGAGCGTGATGGGCATGGAAGCGCGGATCCAAAAGTTGCCTTCCTCCAAATGCGGAAGAAACTCGCTGCCGAGTCTCGGTGCGATCACGAAAAAAGTTCCCAAAGAGACGGTCAATTCAATCCCCACCACCAGAAGGCGGTGGCTTAGTGAAAAACGCAGCGCCGGATCGTATAACCGGTGCAACATGCGCACGAGGAAGGTTTCGGCTTCCTTTACACGATTGGGAAGCAACAAAGAAGCGATAACAGGCGTGACCGTGAACGTTGCCAGCAAAGCTCCGGCCAGGGCGTAGCCGTAAGTGCGGGCCATGGGGCCGAAGATTTGGCCTTCCACGCCTTGCATGGTGAACAAGGGCACGAAGCCCGCCACCGTGATGAGCGCCGAAAACAGAACCGCCTTATCCACCTGCATGGCGCTGATCAGAATCAGTCGCAAGCGGTCGGTCCATGCGTGGGACACGCTGGCGGGCTCGGACCCGGAGGGCCCTGTCGGATCGGGTCCCCAGCCGCCTTCCGCCAAACGCTGCAGCAAACTACCTCGCTCTTCCGGATCACGCTGGAAATTCTTGAAAATATTTTCGACCAGGATTACGGCGGAATCCACAATGATGCCGAAGTCTACCGCGCCGACGGAGAGCAGGTTCGCGCTCTCACCCGTAATCACCAGGAGGATGGTGGCGAAAAAAAGCGCGAAGGGGATGTTTAATCCTACGATCGTGGCGCTGCGCAGATTGCCCAGAAAAATCCACTGGATGAAGAAGACCAGCAGGCATCCGAAAATCAGGTTGTGCAAAACGGTGTGCGTGGTGATGGCGATCAACGACGAGCGGTCGTAATAAGGAAGGACGTGAACACCCGGCGGCAGGCTGCCGTCATGATTCAGTTTGTCAATGGCGGCTTTGACCTTGGGAATCATGTCGGCGGTTTTTTCGGTTCGCCGCATCACCACAATCGAACCCACCACATCGTCCTGCCGGTCGCGCCCTAGAATGCCAAGCCTGGGACGATAGCCCACGGAAGCCTGGGCGACATCCCGCACCAGCACCGGCACACCGTTGACCTGGGTGAGAACCACGTTTTCGATATCGTCAACCTTGTAACCCCGCCTCAAATCGTCGTTACCGCCGTCATCAATCAGACCGACCCCGCGGATGTTGATGGACTGCTGACCAATACGGATTTCGCGCCCGCCCACGTTCAGGTTAGCGTTGCCGAGCGCGGTGAGGATTTGGGGCACGGAGACGTTGTAAGCTTCCAGCTTGTGAGGATCCACTTCGACGTCGAATTCTTTCGTGGGACCGCCCCAACTGTTGACCGCCGCAATTCCAGGGATAGTCAGCAGGCGGCGCGCCACGATCCAGTCCTGCACGGTGCGCAGATTGGTGATGCCGAAATGGGGTGGACCAACAACCTGATAACGATAGATTTCTCCGGTTGAGCTGTTCGCCTGGATCGTGGGCACCAGGCCGCCCGGCAGATTGACGTTCTGCTGCATCGCCACCGAGGCCTGGGCGTAGGCGAAGTTGTAGTCGACGCCGTATTTGAAGGTGACGCGCACGAATGACAAGCCATAAAACGAAGTCGAGCGGATGACGTCGATGCCGGGCGTAGTGTAAAGTCCGATTTCCGTGGGCAACGTGTAATAACGCTCCATCTCCTCCGCCGAAAGGCCGGGAGCTTGGGCGGTAATCTCCAGAATCACCGGCGTGGGATTTGGGTAGGCCTCGATGTTGAGCAGCTTGAAGGCGATGAACCCTGCGCCTGCGAACAACAACAGGCCGAGCACCACAATCGGGCGGCGACTGAGACAAAATGAGATGAGAGATTTAAACATGGCGGCTCGTCTCGTAGCCCCAACGGGGCGGCCTAGCACAGCCCCGGCCAACGGCCCATAAGCGTTAACCTAATGGCTCAGCTCGCGCTACGTCGGCCTGACTCGCCGCTTCCGGAGGCCCGGAGGGCCGACAGAGAGTAGCCCATGGCGTAAGCCGTGGGACGGAGGAGCGGCCCTGGCGTTGTCTCAGCCCCGGAGGGGCGGCAGATACTGCGCCACCTTCTCTGTCGCCCCTCCGGGGCTGCGGATATGAACGCGGCACGGCGTCCCACCGCTTACGCCGTGGGCTACTTTCTGACGCCGCTCCGCGGCTCTAGTATGCCTCACATCTTTAGGTTAACGCTTATGGGCCAACGGCCTGGGTCAGAAAGATCCACCCTGCTTCCTTGTTCTCAAGCCCTGAAAGGGCGTGACAAAAACCACAACGCGCGCCTCAGCCACCAGCCGCGCGGATCCCAGAACGCTATCTCGCCCCTTCGGGGCTTGCGGCCAGCCGGGGAGGGGTTCTCGGACCCAGGCCGTTGGCCTGGGCTGAGGTAGTTCGCCCCTTCGGGGCGGGATGAAGCTAGTCGCTCGGCGGTGCTTCCAGCATGTTGCTCAGAAACACCGCGCCGTCTGTTACGGCCAATTCTCCTGGTCGCAGGCCCTCGAGAATTTCGACCCAGCCGTCCTTGCGCAGGCCCACTTTGACGTTCTTCTGCACAAAATGATGGCGATCGGTCGTCACCCAGACGTTCATGGTGCCGTCGGCTTCGCGGACCACCCCATTGGCGGGAATCGCGGTGGCGACTACGGGGGCTTTAACTCGGATGACAAAGTTCGCGAGCATTCCGGGATGCAGTTCATCTTTGGGATCCGCGATCTCAGAACGGACCGTTCCGCGGTGCGTGCCCGGGTCAACGTACTCGTAGATCTTCGCAACCCTTCCCAGAAACACGCGGTCAGGATAGGCGATCACACGGACCTCGACCGGTTCGCCCAAGTGGAAGAGCGCAATCTCGCTCTCCACCACATTAGCCAGCATCCATTTGATGGTGACGTCCGATACCGAATAGGGCGCCGGCAGGTTTCCGGGCTGGACGAACCACCCCGGTTGCGCGTTTTTGGAAGTAATCTTGCCGGGGATGGGGCTGCGCACCATCAGGGCGGGATCGATCTTGCGCGAGGCAATCATCTGATCGATCTCGGCATCTGTCTTGCCGAAGACTCGCACCGCATCTCGCGCGGCTTTGAGCGCGCCCTCCGCCGTTTGTTGATCCGAAATCGCTTGTTCCCTCTCGCGCTCCGCAATGCCTGCTAATCCTCGGACGCGCGCCAACTCCTTGTTGGTCAACTCATAAGTCGCCGCCGCTCCGATCAAAGTTGACTCAGCCTGAATCAGGTCGGGGCTCTTGATGGTGTACAGAGGTTGGTCTATGTGAACTTCGGTGCCCAACTGCACCAGGGTAGCGATGATGGTTCCCTGGTAAGTCGGGAAAACTTGAACCGACAAGTCTCCATCATAATCAATGCTGCCGACAGCTTCTCGGTCAACGGGAAAGTGGAAGGTTCCAATCGGCTCCACCTTGATGGAGTTCAGTTGTGTGGATGTCAGATCCAGAGTCGCTTGGGAAGAATGCGCGCTCGAGCCGGGGCTTGTCTCCAGTGGAGCATTCGCGCTCGAAACCTGTTCGCGGCTGCGGCCGGATTCCACGAGGGCCATTACGACGGCGACCGCCATGGCCGCGCCGAACAACAGGGCGAATCTCTTGCCGATATGAATCCGAACTTCCATTGTTGTTCCTCCGGCAAATTGCGAGCGCTCTTCGGCACGCATCCGAAGCGCCTCAGGCCAACGCCTCGGTGATGAGCGAACGCGAACGGATTAAGAAGTCATTCCTGTTATTGCTGGCCGTCTGCGCTCTGAGACATCACGGTTTGCACTCATGAATGCGGCACTCTGCGATATCAAAACCACAATAAGCCGTTTGCCGGAACATCCTCCAGTTATCTTGCGGGCACGATTGCCTATCTTTCGGACAGCCCTGCCCTATCTTCCCGCCAATTCTCAAGACGTTGCGCGGTGTTTTGGTAGAATTGCATCCTGGCTTGATATTTCAATGCGAACGTAGGCTGCAGGCGACAGCGATATGCTTTCCTCATTCCTAAGGCTGAGCCGCACCAAGCTACTTCTTGTTGCGGGGGTCATGATCTTAACGGTGGCCCTAATCGACTGGTATGTCGAACTGAACGTCTCTTTTGGCTTTCTGTATCTTTTCCCCATGTTGATTGTGGGAAGCTGCCTGCCGCGCTGGCAACTGGCATTGCTGGGAGGAGTGTGTACCTTTCTTGCCGAACGCTTTGCTCCCTTTGCGTGGGATGCGGCCGCAGGAGTGCCGCGCGACCTGTTCATGTTCACTTCCTACTTTGGCGCGGGCCTCTTCGCTTATGAATCCGGCAAGAACCGCCGGCTCACGGAGCAACATGTGCGGGAGGTCGAGCAAGAGGCCGCGCTGCGGCGGGACGCTGAGCAGCAGTTGCAGGCCCTCATCGAGAGCAGCCCGGCGGCCATCCTGACGGTGGAATCGGCGGGCAAGATCGTGATGGCCAATCAAGCCGCGCACCGCCTGCTGGGATTCGAGCCCGAGACCTTGCCGGGCCAATCCATCAAGAACTTTCTTCCACCTTTGGCCCGAGTGCCTCCGGCCGAAGAAGCCGCGCCCCGCTTCCGCACTGCGATGCAGTGCAGCGGCCGGCGCCGTGATGGGGAGGTGTTTCTCGCGGACGTTTGGTTTTCCACCTACAAGACGAGCGCCGGGCCCAGGTTGGCCGCCATGCTGGTGGATAGCTCTGAGGACCTTCGCGACAAAGAGGAGTCGAGCCTCCAGTATTTGATGGTGGCTTCCCGCCTGGCGGTCGGGGCTGTGTCGCATGAGATCCGCAATGTCTGCGGCGCAATCGCCGTGGCTTGCGAAAATCTCTCGCGCCGTCCGGAGTTGACCGGGAGCGAGGATTTCCGCGCTCTGCGAGACCTTGTGGAAGGTTTGGGCAAGGTGGCCGCCTTCGAGTTGCGGCAGAGCGCAGGAAGCGAGGAACCGGCGAGTGTTGACCTCGGCGAGATTCTCGACGAATTGCGCATCGTATCCTTGCCCTCCCTGCAAGAATCTGGTGTCCTGGTTCGCTGGCATGTGCCCGAAGATTTGCCGCGCGTGTGGGCGGATCGCCACAATCTCCTGCAGGCTCTGTTGAACCTCACCAAGAACAGTCTGCGAGCCATGGAAGACCGCGACGTGAAAGAGCTCAGAGTCAGCGCGTCTGTGGAGGGTGAACGCGTTGTGGTGCGTGTCCGGGATACGGGTCCCGGCATTTCCAATCCGGAACGTCTCTTTCAACCCTTTCAGGAAGGGGCGGAAGCCACCGGGCTGGGCTTATATCTCTCGCGGGCTCTGGTAAGGACGTTTAAGGGTGACCTCCGTTACGAGCCGGGACCTCCCGGATGTTGCTTCGCTTTGGACTTGGTGCCTTGTGTGGAGCAAGGTGGCGAGGAGGGAGGGTCAAAGACAGATGCATAAGATCCGGATCCTCTTACTGGATGACCACGCTCTTTTCCGAGAAGGCCTGAGCCGCTTGGTGGACAGCGAGCCTGACCTGGAAATGTCGGGACACTGCGCGACAGTCGATAAGGCCATCGATATCTTGCGCCATCAACCGATTGATCTGGTGTTGCTGGACTATGACCTGGGAAAAGAAAATGGCTTCCAGTTCATTGCGCGCGCGCGCAAGATGGGCTTCGAGGGGCGTTTCCTCATCGTCACCGCCGGAATGAGCGATGCCCAGTCGGTCGAGGCGGTGAGGCTGGGGGTAGGCGGGATTTTCACCAAGCACAGCTCGCCGGTCTCGCTCGCCCGTGCCATCCGCAAAGTGATGACGGGTGAGACGTGGCTGGACCAGACCTCCGTGCAGGCGTTGGTCGAAGCAACCAAACGGCAGGAGACGCAGGACTCAAACCGGCCCTTCACGGAAAGGGAGAATCAAGTACTGCAGGGTGTGTTCGAGGGTTTCAGCAATAAGGAAATCGGGGCGCGCCTTGATATCTCGGAAAGTTCGGTGAAGGCAGCGCTGCAACAACTCTTCCACAAAACCGGTGTGCGGACCCGCAGCCAACTCGTCCGCATCGCGCTGGAGGAGGGTTTTGGCCGCCGAAAGTAGATCCGCGATTCGAGCTACTGCCTGATTATGAGCCGGGCAGCTCACACCTGCTTCCCAAGGTCCGCGGCTTGTGCGAACGAAGCGTTCCCACGCGATGGCGCAGTGTGAAGCTCCGAAGTCTCCAGCAAACCTGCGACAAATTTTGAAAACGCCGGTCGAGTTTGTGCTACACTGAGTGCGTTACAACTATGGGACGCGCCGTGGCGGATGCGTTTTCGTTTGCGCAGTTAGTGGGGCCTTCGAGCGTTACGGTCGTTTACCGTTACGTTCAGTCCATGCCCCGTAGCGTATCAGTATCGGTGGAACCTCCGGAAGAACAGAACTGAAATCCGCAAGTGGCCTGAGTAGAGAGTTCACCGGAAAGCAGCCGCGCTGTTTGCCGCTGCATCGTCCAGCTTAGATCCCGTAAATCATTCGGCGGGCCGTTAGCTCAATCGGTAGAGCAACTGACTCTTAATCAGTAGGTTGGGGGTTCGATTCCCTCACGGCTCACCATCTAAGTCTTTTCCCTTCTATGCTCTCCCATTTTCCATACTCGGTTGAAAAGCCCAAAACGTAACAAAACCGTAATAAAACCCCCTAATTTGGCCTCGACGTAACAGAATCAAGTTGGTGCTCATTCGCATTTCGGTCGAGTTTATCGAGGGCTTCGCGCATCATGTTTAGCTTGGCTTGACTGTAACGCTTGAAGACCTGTGCATCCCCCTGACGCAACATGAGAGTGACAAAGTGGTCAGAGACCCCACCGGCACTGAGTCTGCTGGCGAAGGTGTGGCGTAAGTGGTACAGGGGAAAATATGGGACGCCCGCACGTTTCAGGGTTGCTCTCCAAGTCGTTTTGAGGGTGGTGAGGTACGGCTTGGCTGCTTTACCTTTGGTAGTCGGGAAAATGTATTCGGAACTCTGTGCCGCCTCCATCTGCGTTCTGAATGCCTCTTTTGCCAAGCCAGTCATGGGCATATCCCCTATCCCACTGGGTGTCTTGGAATCAGGGATGTAGACGAGCGAATTCTCAAGGTCGACTTGAGATTTCTTCATCGGCATGAGCTCCTTGTACGGCCGAAGGCCCATTTCCGAAATAATAATGACAACGTTCTTCAGGTGACTAGGAGCACAGAATTCGATTCGCTGCCGCTCAGACGCAGTCATGTAATGTGGCTTGTGAGTTGCGCTCGTTGTGCTGACGGGGAATTCGACCGCTGAGCACGGATTACTGGCCAGCCGTTTTTGCTTAACGGCAACGTTTAGAATGCGTCTGAGAACACGAAATTCCTGGTGGACAGTCATCGAGCTGATCGTCCCTCGGTATTTGATTCCCATCTTGGTTCGCACTTTCTTGCCAGCGCTGAGGCGTCGGCGCAGGTGCTCTTCGATGGCTTCCGGTGTGATATCTAGGAGCCGTGTATTCGCGATCGTTGACTTGAAAAGGTCGAGAATCCTGATATTCAGCAAGTGTGTCTTCTGTGTTCGAAAGGGTGGCCTTGATCGTCTCTCCAAAAACCAGTCTCCCCACTCTGCGAAAGTGAGGTTCTTGCCCGCGAGGACCGTGCGCAACAACCCCGCATCCTTGGCGTCGAGTCGTTCTCTTAAGAAACGGTCTGCTTGCTCCGGATCTGCCGTGCCAGTGGACTCTTTAACTACCCGGCCCTCACGGTCTCGATAGCATATCCACAAAAATACCGAATCCATTCGGGGATAAACGGTCCCCCCGATCTTGCGTGCCCTACTCATTGATTCCTCCATTCACAAAGAATCTGAGCCGCCACTTTTCGAGTTCAGCGAGGCTGAATCGGATTGCGCGGCCCATCATCCGGAAATGGGGAATCTGCTTTCGCTCAACGTAAGCATACACCAAGGAAGGACTGACGCCAAGAAAGTGGGCGGCTGTCTTGACATCAACAGCAACCTCAAGGCGGTTTAGTTGGCGCCTATCGTCGGAAGGATCCACTGGTATTTTCTGGTCGAGGCCATTCATTGCGATTCCTCCTCATTGGTCGAAAACCCGATTCGGCGCTTGGGCGGGTCGACAGCCGGCTGCATCAGTTCTCGGATCGCCGTAAACACAACCTCAAACTTTTCGTCGTGCTCCCCAAGCCTCTTCTCCAAATCTTCCAGTTTTCGGGAAAAGTCCTTTTGAGTGTTGACCAAACCCCGAAGTTTGACGAAGGCACGGACCACATAAACGCTGATGGTGATTGCCCTCGGTGTGTTGAGGACATTAGCCGCCATAATGGCCCCATGCTCGGTGAAGGCGGAAGGCAAGGCATTTGAATACTTCAACTTACGGAGGTGGTCACAATTTGTGACCACCTCCGTCTTCTCTTCTTGGGTCAGGCGAAACATGAAGTCCTCGGGAAAGCGGTCCTGATTCCGTTTGACCGCTTGGTTGAATACCTTGGTGCTGACCCCGTAAAGGTCCGCTAAGTCTGAGTCGACGATCACTTTCTGGTCCCGTATCACTAGGATCGAGCGCTCGATTCTTTGTGCAGAGACTGCCAGTTCGTGCTGCGATGGTTGAGTTGTTTCTTCCTCCATTTGAATCTCCAATTTCCTTGTGTTGCGCCCTACCAGATTCCACAGAACAGCCGGTATCTAACCCTGAACACGTACCGGTCGTAGCTTGGGAGATGAGATTGCAGAAAACGATCCTCGAGCGCCGTGCGGCGGATGATCACTGCGCTGAAAGCAAAACCTGGAATCAAGGCGAGCCACGATCCCACGGCGAGCGCCGATGCGGGAACAGCAATAAGCATCGCGAGGTATCCGGGATGCCGCAGGAAACGGTACGGCCCGCGGGTAATCACCGCATGGCCGCGCTCGGCCTGGATGCGAAGCGCCGGCGAGAAGAACGGGTTCACGATCATCGCCGCTGCTTGCAGAATCAGCGCTGCCGCAAATACCATGATAGCGGCGATCTGCCAGAAGAACGGGACGCTGTCCGACTGGTGGAGGCGTCCGACATCCAGGGCCGCAAATGTGACGGTCACGAGAAATAAGAACCCGCTGGCGGTACGCGAATGGGAATCGATGTCCGTACCCGCCGGGTGGGCTCGCTCCCGCGCGAGCTCTGGGTCCACTGAAAGCATCGTGAACAACAGCAGAGCCGACAGCACAGCGACGTAATCGCAAAGTGAGGGAATCCATATGCTCCCCGCAGCGAGAAAGAGTACGGCCGAAAGTAGCGATGTGAGCACAGCCCACCGTAGCAGTGTGCGAAGCGTCGACATCAGGTTATCCTCGGGAAAAGTCGGGGCCTTATTTGCGCCTCTTCCGGCGCCAGAGCTTCTTAAGCAGCAATATCCAAAGAATTCTTGACATTATTCCTCCTATCGGCTGGGTTGAACCTCCCCCTCGCGGGCAGCAGGCTTGTCCGGCGGTGTCATCCCCAGGTGCGACATTGCCTTCATCACCGTGTGCTCAGCGTAGTAGTGCGGTTGAGCCTTCGCCGGAACCAACTTTCCGGTGCGATCTGAGCGGTCCTGGCTCCGGTAAATTTCCATGTCTTTGATGATCTTCTGTGGATCCTCTCCGGCCTGGAGCTTCCGAATCGCATACCTCCAGTCGCGCTCCGACTGGCTCAGCGGCTCGCACTCCGCTCGCCGCTGCTTGGAGACTGCGCCGGACGGGGTACGCTCGGGTTCCTCACTTTGGACCTTAAAGTTTTCCGGGCGGTACACTTGGTCTGCGGGAGCTTCTCTCGCCACGGTCACCTGGAAGTCCTGGGCATATTTCTTGCTGTTGAACCCTGGCAGCCGGAAGATAAACGCCTTCACCCCGTCCATCTTTGGCGTTACACCACCGCCAGCCATCTGCTGCTGGCGGGAGTCGATATCACCGTGATTCAAGAGTGGCTGGGCCACGCTTCCGTCGATACGACCTGTCGGTACAAGGTGATTCCTGTCGACGCCAAGCGCCAAGCACTGGAAAAGTTCTATCTCTTCACTCAGTCCTCCCAACCGCCGACTGCTCCGGGGATTGACTGGAGTGTTCATCAGGATCTGCTGAGCTATCTGCAGTCCTTATAAACTCGGGAACAAAACAATTCCCGCCGGACTCTTTCTCCCAGCCAAAAATAATGTTCTGAGTTTTTGGTGCCCAAAGGCCTTAGTTACTGAAACCGGAGGGCTTACGCGAAAACAGCATCTATCCCCGCACCTTATTGATTCGCAACAGGTTATTTCAACTTAGAACATAAGTTTCGGCACTATCTACCCTTCCTGACTATGTCTTGTAGTCCCTCGGCAGCCTGGTTTTTTCGGCCAATGCACGTAGCGGCAGGGACATAGTATTGACTCCTCAGCCCCCGTATAAGGGGGGAAAGGAGTCTTTCATGAAGTACATCGTCGACAATCGAATAAATCTGTCACGAGCGCCGGAAGGACCTCTCGTGACCTATATCGAGCCGTTTGCAAGGTCACTGCGTGAACAGGGATATGTCCTAGACTCGATTCACCAGCAAGTTCTGCTTGCTGCATGTTTTAGCGAATGGCTTAAACAACGGGATGTCGCACTGCGCGGCATCACCTTCGATCACCCGCAGCGGTACTTGCGATACCGCGCCCGGCAAGTGCGGCCGGGCCGGGGGGATGCTGCCGCGCTCCGACATCTGCTTGACTTTCTGCGCAGTGAGCGCGTGATTCCCGCTGAGAAGAAAGTTTCAGCGTGTCCACTGACCTCCGCTGAGTTCTGTGCCCAAGCCTACGAGCAGCACTTACGGGAAGCGCGGGGCTTGGCCAGAGCTACGATCGTCAACTACCTTCCGTTCATCCGCAGTTTT
Organism: uncultured Acidobacteriota bacterium; assembly: GCA_963838915.1. Lineage (GTDB taxonomy): Bacteria > Acidobacteriota > Terriglobia > UBA7540 > UBA7540 > CAVROP01. The sequence continues at coordinate 7,207 of CAWIUZ010000047.1, read as the reverse complement.
CTGAAGGATCGCTTCGGCGGCAGGCCCGCCACTCTGTCGAAACTGTGTGCCCGCGACGTCGTGGCATTCGTACAGCATCAGGCACGGCGCTTGCATCCGAAGCGAGCGAAGCTCCTCACCAGCGCGTTGCGCTCGTTCTTGCGGTATGCGCGTTATCGCGGTGAGGTGAAGTTGGATCTAGCGGCGGCCGTCCCGATCGTGCCTATCTGGTCGATGTCATCGATCCCCCGAGCCATTGAGCCGGATCAAGTCCGTCGGTTGCTGGCCAGCATCGATCGGAACACGGCGATGGGGTGTCGAGATTACGCCATCCTGCTCCTCCTCGCGCGCCTGGGTTTACGCTCAAGCGAGGTGGCATTCCTCGAACTCGATGAGATCGACTGGAAGGCAGGACAGTTGAGCGTTCGCGGCAAGAGCGGTCAGCGCAGCGACCTTCCCTTGTCCACGGAAGTTGGTAAAGCGATCGCCGCGTATCTGCAGCATGGACGCCCGCGATGTAGCAGTAGGCGTGTATTTCTGCGCGTCAAAGCTCCCGTTTGCGGCTTTCAAGGAGCCTGTGGCGTCAGTTCCATTGTTCGGCATCGCCTCCTGCGTGCCGGCATCGAGGCTCCCACCTACGGAGCCCACCAGTTTCGTCATGGATTAGCCACCGAGATGCTGCGCCAGGGCGCCTCGCTCAGTGAGATTGGCGAGTTGTTAGGCCATCACAACCCTCAGACGACCAAGATTTACACCAAAGTGGATCTCGAAGCCCTGCGAACGCTCGCCCTGCCCTGGCCGGGAGGTGCGCGATGAACACCCTCCAGCAAGCCGTTCGGGATTACTTAGAGATGCGACGCAGCTTGGGGTTCAAACTCCGGGAGACCGGCAAGCTGTTGCCCGCCTTCGTAAAATTCCTGGAAAAGCACGGCTCCTCCTTCATCACAACCCGGTTAGCGCTCGTCTGGGCGCAGCAACCGTCGACCGTGCAACCCGCAGAATGGGCGCATCGCCTGAGTGTGGTCCGCACCTTTGCACGCTATCGCAGTGCCACGGATCCGCGCACCCAGGTTCCACCGCCGAGTCTGTTACCGTTCCAACCCAAGCGAGCGCGACCTTATCTGTATTCCGAGGAAGAGATCCGCAGCTTACTACACGCCGCGCTTCGGATGCCCTATCGATTCCAGTGCGGCAAGCTGCGACCGTGGACGTTTTACTGTCTATTCGGACTGCTGAGTGTGACGGGTCTGCGCCTCGGCGAAGCGCGCAACCTCGAGCTGCAAGACGTCGATCTGAAAAGGGGCGTATTGACGATCCGCGGCGCCAAGTTCGGTAAGACTCGCTTGGTACCTTTGCACGCCTCGACCTGTGCGGTGTTGGCAGACTACCTGGCCCGACGCCAGCGCCGTTGGGCAGGACGAACGGTGCCCTCCTGCTTGTTTCTGTCCAGTTGGGGCAATCGTTTGGATGGCGGAGAGATTCATCGAACCTTCTACGCCTTGTCGCGGCAGGTCGGTCTGCGGGGCCCCTCCGACCGTCATGGTCCTCGGCTGCATGACATGCGGCATCGCTTTGCGACAAATACCCTCGTGCAATGGTACCGCTCCGGTCAGGATCCCGAGCGGCGCCTGCCACTGCTGTCCGCTTACCTCGGCCATGTGCACGTCGCCGACACCCAGTGGTATTTGGAGGGCTCTCCAGAACTCATGCGAGAAGCGATGCGTCGGTTAGAGCAGCGCTGGGAGGGTCGGCCATGAACATCACCCTCAGCCTGGCAACACTCTTGGAGCGTTTTTTCACTCAACGCCTGATGCAGCAGCGGCAAGCCAGTCCTCACACCATCAGTTCCTATCGTGATAGCTTCCGCCAGTTCCTGAAGTTTACCGAGCAACGATTACACAAGGCACCGTCGCAGCTAAACTTCCAGGAGATCGACGCGCCCTTGATCATGGCGTTTCTGGAGCATTTGGAGAAGCAGCAAGGCGTCAGCATTCGCAGCCGCAATCTACGTCTGACGGCCCTGCACTCCTTCTTCCGTTTTGCAGCTTTCGAGGCGCCGGCCCATTCCGCCCAGATCCAACGTGTGCTGGCCATCCCCAGCAAGCGTTTTACGCGGACCTTGGTTGAATTCCTCACCCGTCCGGAAGTAGATGCCTTACTGGCGGCTCCGGATCAGCACCTTTGGTCGGGCCGCCGCGATCACGCCTTCATCTTGCTGGCCGTACAGACCGGCCTACGCCTCTCGGAGATGACCGGACTCCAACGTCAGGACATCACTCTGGGAACCGGTGCCCACGTCCGGGTCATTGGAAAGGGGCGCAAAGAACGCTGCACGCCCATCGCCCGATCCACCCTCGGTGTCTTGAAGGCCTGGATGCGTGAGCCATCGCGAGGAGATGGAAACATCCTGTTTCCCAACACCCGAGGTCAACGACTCAGCGTCCACGGCGTGCAGTACTTGCTGAACAAGCATCGCCTGACGGCTTCCCGCGTGTGTCCTTCATTGAGAGACAAGCGGGTCACTGTCCATCGATTGAGGCACACCATGGCCATGGAACTTCTCCAAGGCGGCGTCGACCGTTCCGTGATCGCGTTGTGGCTGGGCCACGAGCGGGTTGAAACTACGCAAATCTATCTGGAAGCGACGCTGGCCATGAAGGAGAAAGCGCTGGCGAAGACCTCCCCGCCGCAAGGACGACGGGGGCGCTATAAACCGGGCGACCGACTCCTCGCCTTCCTGAATAGTCTGTAACCAGCCCAAAACTATGTCGGGTAATGTCCGAGGGCAGTGCTCATCGAGACTCGCATTCGTCGGCTCAAACTCGCGCAGGCCCTCAATTACCCGACATAGTCAGGAAGGGTAGATAGTGCCTCCTATGTCTTGAGAGACATAGTCGCCATTGTTTTGCCACGCATCTGCTGGAAAAGGGGGCGGACCTGCGCACCATCCAGGTGCTGCTCGGTCACCGCGATTTGGAAGAGACCACGATCTACCTGCACCTTTCCAGCCGCCATCTGAGTGCCACCGCCAGTCCCCTGGACGCGTTGGCGCTGGCGCCCACGGGGAAGAAAGACGAGCCGCCCAGAGACGCCTAAATGAGTCGGCCACCGCTGGAAGTGGCCGATCTCCTCCGGGTGGCGGGACAGAGATTTATCGAAGCGAGTCGTCGCTGGATCAGCGGCCAACATCTCAAAGTGTTGGCGGCCATCGAGCGCTGCCGCACCGTAAGCGTCAAGCCGGGTGCATCTACACAACGGGATCGTGATGAGTTAGGCTGCACCCATGCCGCCTAAAGACAACGGCCGACGCAGGCGCCGTACGTCTGCAGTCCAGCGGGCTCGTTTGATAGCGCGCTTCAAGAGCAGCGGCCTGACGCGCATAGCTTTCGCGCGACGCCACGGTCTGGGGGTCTCCACGTTGGGAGGATGGTTAACTAAGGCGGGTGCCACGTCTCGGGCTACCCGGGTGGAATTTCGTGAGGTAAGTTTGGCGGGGGTCGGTTCGGTTCCCGCGATTAGGTGGGCGATGGAGATCGAGGGTGCTGGGGGTCTTACCGTCCGCTGCCGGGAAGCGCTCTCCACGGAGGATCTGGGAGCATTGTTGCGTGGGTCGTCATGCTGAGCTTCTCGCCGGCGACGCGCATCTTCGTGGCGCTGGAGCCGGTGGATATGCGGGCGGGATTTAATCGCCTTTATGCCCTCGTCGAAACACGGCTCCACCAACCACCTTTGAGCGGCCACCTGTTCGTATTTACCAACCGGCTTCGGAATCGGGTGAAAATTCTGTATTTTGATGGTTCCGGACTCTGGGTTTGCGCCAAGCGGCTGGAACGTGGAACTTTTGGCTGGCCGAGCGGAGAAGGGCCCGCGCGTGGCCTGCGCCCGGAAGAATTGAGCGCGTTGTTGCACGGGCTGGAAGCTAAGCCTCGGCACCACTGGTTCCGCCGCCCGTTGCCCTGAGTTTCTTTTCCTGCCCTGCATTTTCTGCTGGGTCTCCGCTTTCTCCTTTTGCCATACTTCCCCCATGCGGAGCGCCCACGAGACGACTGTGGTGCAAGGTCGCACGGTGACAGAAGCCGATCTGGACGGCATCCGGGAACTGCTCGGGGCGCATCCGGACTGGAGTCGGCGGCGGCTCTCGCAAGTGCTGGCTCGCGAGTGGAACTGGCGTAACGGGCTGGGCCAACTGAAGGATATGGCCGTGCGCAGCTTGTTGGTGAAGCTCGCACAACGGGGATGGATCACCTTGCCGGTCCGTCGTCAGGCTCCTTCGAACCGCATGCGGGCGCGGGTGATCGCTCGCCGCCTCTGGGACACCACCCCGCTCGTCGCTAGCTTGGCCGAACTGGGCCCGCTCGAGGTGCGCGAGGTCAGCGGCGATCGAGAAGGGAGGGAGATCCTGGCCGCCGCGCTGGCCGAGTTCCACTACTTGGGCTACACGTCAAGTGTGGGCGAGAACCTGCAATATGTGGTGAAGGAGGGGAGGGGCCGGCTACTGGCGGCCGTGCTGTTCGGCTCGGCGGCCTGGAAGTGCCGAGCCCGCGACCAGTTTATCGGCTGGAGCGCCGAGGCGCGGGCGCACCATCTCGCCCTGATCACCAATAATCAAAGATACTTGCTGCTGCCCTGGGTGCGAGTGCCGCGCTTAGGGAGTTGGATTCTGGGCCGGGTGTTGCGGCGACTCTCGGCCGACTTCGCGGCCAAATACGGCCACCCGGTCGTACTGGTCGAGACATTTGTGGAGCGGGCGCGGTTTCGCGGCACGGTCTATCAGGCGGCCAACTGGCAACGCGTGGGCTCGACGCAAGGACGGACGCGGCAGGATCGCCACCGCACCTTGCAGGTGGGAGTGAAAGACCTTTACGTCTATCCGCTGGCGTGGAACTTTCGGGAGGTTTTGACGCATGGGCCGACGTGAAGTCTTGCTCGAACAACTCGCCTGCGAGCCGCGCTCCCTGGTGGAACGAGTGCTGGAACTGGAAGCCCAATTGGCTGAAGCCCAAGCCCAGATCGCCGAACTACGCCGTCAACTCTTTGGCCCCAAGGCGGAGAAATTATCGCCCGAGCAGCAAGCCCAGATGGACGCGGTGGCCTCCGACCTTCGGGAGGAAGCGCAACAACCGCCGCCCCTCAGCCAGGAGGTGCTGGAAGAAGAACAGCGGGAGCAGCGCAAGCGCCGGTCCCAGCGGCGTCCACTTCGTCATCCCGTGCCCCCCGTGCTCGAAACCGAGACGGTGACCCTGGAGCCAACGCCGGAAGAAAAGCTTTGCCCCCACTGCGGCTCCGAGAAAAAACCTATCGGCGAAGAAGTGACGGAAGAGATCGACCTGATTCCGGCCAAACTCATTCGTCGCCGCACCGTGCGCCCCAAGTATGCCTGCCGCTGCGGCGAAGCGGGGGTCGTGATCGCGCCCTTGCCCCCGCGCTTGATTCCCCAGAGTAAGCTCGGCTTGGGCTTGGCCGTCCATCTCCTGCTGGCGCGTTACGACGATCACCTCTCCTTCTACGCCCTGGAGCGGATCTTTCGTGAGCGCCACGCCGTCGAGATTCCCCGCCAACAGATGGTGCAATGGGTCGAGCACATCGCCGGTTGGCTACAGCCCCTTTACGATGCCCTGTGGGAAAATATGAAAGCGGGCGGCTACGTGCAGATTGATGAAACGCCGGTCAAGGTCTTGGACCCGGAAGTGAAAGGCAAAGCGGCGCAAGGCTACTTGTGGTTCTATGCCGTACCCCGAGGCGACGTGATTCTGGAGTTCTCCCGCAGCCGAGGGCAGCAGGTGCCGCGCCAGCGCCTGCAAGGTTTTCAGGGGACCATCCAGACCGACGCCTACGAAGTTTACCAAGCCTTGGAGCGCAAAGATGCGTCCCTACGCCGTATTGCATGTCTCGCGCATACGCGAAGGGGTTTCTACCAGGCGCTCAAAGAATCGGTCACGGAAGCGGTTTGGTTCATTCGTCAAATCCGCCAACTCTATCGCCTGGAAGATCAAGTCCGGTTGGCCGACCCCGCCGAGCGCTATCGCTTTCGCCAGGAGCAGGCGCCGCCCTTCTGGGAAGCCCTGAAGAAGCACGCCGAGGAACTCCAGCCCCAGATCTTACCGAAGAGCACGCTGGGCAAAGCGGTGAACTACTTTCTCAGCGAGTACGAGGCCTTGCTGGGGTATCTCCAGGATGGACGCTTCGAGATCGATAACAATCTGATCGAGAATGATATTCGCCCCACGGCGGTGGGTCGCCGGCGGTGGCTCTTCATCGGCCATCCCGAGGCCGGATGGCGCAGCGCGGTCATCTACTCGATACTGATCAGTTGCCGCCGGCGTGGTCTTAACCCCCAGGAATATCTCACCGACGTGCTGGCTCGTTTGCCCTCCATGAAGATTACTCAAATCCGCGAACTGCTCCCTGCCCATTGGCAGCCCGCTGCCGCGAGCACCTCTTGAGAGGCGGCGGGCGGGAGGCCGATGAGTCCGAGGCGTGCGATGAAGAAGCCTTACACCGAAAAGCAAGGCCAGTACCTGGCTTTCATCTATGTCTTTGACCGCCTAAATAGATTCCTTTTATAGCCGAACTTTGCGCGTGCCTTTTTGCGGGTGAACTGCCAGTTGATCTTGACCCGATGCCGATTGACCTGGCAGTTCCAGGCGCGGGACTCCCGTCGCAAGATGCTCAAGGTGGGAATTCTGCGCTTGCCCAGGCATTGCCGGGAAAATAGGCTGATCTCGATTTCCGCCTGGTTCAGCCAACTCCCATGCCGGGGCGTGTAATGGACGGTGAGGCGGTTCCAGATCGCGCTGCCCCTTTCCTCTCCGACATAGTCGGTGAGGGACTTCCGGCCATGGATATTCAGGTTATCCATCACCAGGTGAATCTTGCACGCATCGGGATAGCTGCGCACGATCGTCTCCAGCGCCTGGGCAAATTCTGGCGCCGAGCGGTTGGGGGTGGGCAGGGTGAAATGCCGACCGGCTTTCGGTTCCACGGCGCAGAAGACATTGGCGGTGCCGCAGCGTTTGTACTCGTTGTCCCGCTTCGCCGTCCGGCCCGGAGCAGCGGGAATCGGAGGCCGGATGTCGGCGTGCAACGTGACCGGTTTCTCATCCAGGCAGACCACGGGTTCAGTCGCGGTGTAGGGCTTTTCATAGGTTGCCAGCACGTCTTCCATCTTTTGGATGTACTCCGGATTCAGCTCCGCCACGCACCACATTTTTTTCCCGCCACGGCTTGA
>CAWIUZ010000046.1:0-34942 GCA_963838915.1 uncultured Acidobacteriota bacterium | reverse complement strand
ATGTATTGCTGGAGAGAAGATTCGCGAATGGGCTAGCGTTCACAGGTTCCTATGCCTACAGCAAGACTATGGACAACAACACCACGGACTATGTGCAGAGTGGCATCCAACCCTTTACTCCTGCGGGTTACCTCCGGGGACTGTCGAGCCTTAATCACACAAACCTGCTGACCATCAACGCCATCTATAACCTGCCCTTTGGCCACGGGCTGAGGTACCTTACGAATGTGAACCGGGTGGCAAATGGGTTCCTAGGCGGTTGGGAGCTCAGTGGTATCCTCAGGCACGCTTCCGGTGATCCTCTTACCATGGATCAGCCCGGCGCGACCCTGGGCGATGGTTGGGACACTCGACCCGACCTGGTGGGCAACCCGCACGTCCCGAACCCAAGCCACAATTTGTGGTTCAATCCCGATGCGTTTGCCGCTCCCCTTGGCACCCAATGGGGCAATTCCTCGATAGGTTTTTTAGACGGCCCCGGAATGACGGTACTCAATACGGCGCTGATGAAGAACTTCCACTTCTCGGAAACGCGCTATCTCCAGGTCCGCTGGGAGATGTTTAACGCCTTGAACCACACCAACTTTGGCGACCCTGCGACGACCTCCGGCTACCCCGGCTACACGGGGGTGATATACGGTGCGGGTCCCGCCAGGGACATGCAGTTCGGCTTGAAGTTTTATTTCTGAAAGGGGTTGGGTACGTTTCTACGAACCTGGCCTTTGCTGATTCTGCTCAGTATGACGCCTCTGGGACCTTCGCAAGATCCGATGCAGGCCCTGCTTGCGAAGGTCCAGAGGGCAGAACACGAGCAGAATCTCGAGGAGGCGGCTCGCCTCTACAAAGAGATACTCCGGCTTCGACCCCACTGGATCGAAGCGGAGTTCAACCTCGGAACAATTTACTACACCCAAAAGAACTACCCTGAGGCCATTGGCCTCTTCAATGAGGTTATCCGGCAGGACCGCGGCGCCGCGGACGCCTACCTCTTCCAAGGTGTGTCTTATTACCAGACGGACCAGTACGCAAAAGCTCTAGCCTCCCTGAAAGAATTCAGTTCGCTGAAGCCTGATGACCCGCAGATTCACTACTTCCTGGGTGCGGTCTATTCAGAGTTGGGCGACTATTCGAATGCAGCGCTGCAGGAATTGGAGCAGTTAAAGACCGGCTCCGATCAAGATCGGGCGTATTACCAGTTGGGGAAGGCTTACCAGGCGCTGGCGGATGAGGCGTTAAAAACACTCAAGGGCAAGGGGGAGAAAAATCATAAAGTCTTGGAAGAGGCTCTGAAGCCAGGGGTACTTGAATGCCAACAATCCAAAGGCCTGGCCGACGGGCTCGTCCTCAAAGCATGCCTGAATGTTTCGGAGGATCTCTCGGCCGGCACAACGGCTCTTCTGGAGGCACAACGGCGTGCCCCTGGGGATGAAGTTGTCATGTATTGGTCTTTCCGGCTGTATGGCGCCATGGCAGAACGCGCCTATGCCAAACTCGCGGCTAGATCGCCGAACTCAGCGCTCGCGGCGATGCTTCGTGCCGAAAGCCTGGAAGGGGAGGGAAAGCGCCCCGAGGCGGAGCGCGAATACCAACGCGCCATCCAACTCAGCGATTCGGATCCTGAGCCCCTGATTTCTTATGGCAAGTTCGAGGACAAAGTTGGCCAGTATGGAGAGGCCATTGGCCTTTTTCAGAGGGCTCTGGCTCTGGATCCCTCCAACTTACGAACCGCCGCTCTACTTGGGGAAGCCTACGTGATGAACAATCAGCCTGAGCAGGCGGCGTCCCAACTGGATCGCGTCGTGCGATCAAGTCCCGACGATAACAGGTCGCGAATCTACCTCGCCGAGGCAACCGATTCTCTGGGGCACGTCGAGGACGCCATCAAGATTCTCGAACAAGCGGACACCGATGAGGACGGGCGTATTCACTACTTGCTGGGAAAATACTATCTTCGTAAAGGGGAGAAAGCCAAAGCCGATCAAGCCTTCGCGACTTTCCAGCGACTCCAGCGTGCCAGGAAAGATGAGTACGGAGCGGAGGGTTCGAAAAACCAGTGAGTGGCCGAGTCGCGCCGAAAGTTTCTTTCATGTCGGCACTACCCTCATAAGGACCGTATTCATCAACATGAGCAAACCTCGTAAGCGTCGGCGCTTAAGCCGAGAGGGCTCTAAAGTCCTCTGCTCTGCTCTCGTCGCTGGGTTTGCCTGTTTCCTGCTTTGTCCCCCCGCTTTCACCCAGTCAAACGATTATCAGCAAGCCGTCCAAAGGTATGAGAAAAAGGACTACGCATCAGCCTTATTGCTGGAGGAGAGAGCTCTTCAGCAGGATAAGAACGATCCTCGCTGGCGCCATCTCTATGGATTAACCCTGGCAGCGCTCGGGCGGTTTCCGGAGGGCGAGGATAACCTACGCCAGGCTGTCGCCTCCGAGCCGCAGCAAGCCACTTTTTGTTATGACCTTGGCTACGTGCTCTACCAAGAGAAGAAGTACGCCGAGGCGTTCGATCCTTTGAAGCGCGCCATCGAACTTGACGGGGATAATCTCCAGGCACGCTTTTTGCTGGGCCGCGTGTACGTCAGTGCTTATCCGGTCCTTGGCAACCCGAATTTTATCCGTTTATCGCTTGAACAGTTTGAGTTCATCGCCACGAAAGACGAGCGATACCCTTTGGTCCATTACCATCTGGCCCTGCTCCATGGCTTTGAGGGGAAGCTACCCGAGGAGCGGGAAGAACTCCTCGCTCAGCTGAAGTACTATCCCCATGATGTCAAGGCTCGAGTAGAACTCGGGGAAGTGCTTCTGAAGATGGGGCAGTCGCGAAATGCTCTCGACCAGTTGCTGCGCGCGGAAAAGCAAGCTCCCGAGATGAGTTTAGTTCACTTTGACCTGGCCAAAGTCTACCGTCGAACCCATCAGACCGCTCAGGCGCTCGAGGCCGCTCGAAAATGCGTAGAATTGGATCCACAGTTTGCCGATGGCCATTATCTTTTGGGGCAGCTTTACCGGGAGACTGATCAGCCCGAGCTGGCTCAGCGGGAAATCGAACGGTTCCACCAGCTTCAAGGAAAACCCTAGCCTGCATTCCTTCGTGTTTGCAATACCCGATTAGGAAATCTACGAACAAGAGAGACAGATTTGCCACGCTATTTCGCATTCAAGCTACGAAGATAGCTACCTAATGAATCCAGGATCTCGGGTCGATCCCACAGGAACTTTTGCGGAAACTGGCCGGTCAAGGGATAGGTTAAGCCGGAGCCGGGGGCCACCTTCGGAAAGTCCTTGGCGCTCACACGATAATCGCCGATACGGAAACCATACATGTCGAGGTGCTGAATCCCGGATCGTAATGCCGCTTCGCAGATCAGCCTGATCTGGTCCGCAGTGGGATACTTCGCCGGACCAGGCTGCAGCTCTTCAACAGGGTTTGCGACCCAAAAGGTGTAAATCGTCGCCTTATTAGGGTCCACGACCTCTCGAAGTTTGCTCAGGACATCGTGTGTGGCCTGCGCCGCCTTCCTGCCGGAATCGGGTGACGAGTCATAAGAGAATGTGGTGTAAGCACCGACAAAGTCGAAGTGCCGCGCCACTCGTCCGAAGTCAAGCCCGATGGTGTTTCGCAGGTTGGGATTCAAGGCATCGTCTGCTGGATCCTCAAGATAAATTTCATGGCGTGGGTTGGGATCAGCCTCACGGATAAATCCCACCGTGTCGCGCGACCAGTCCTCCCACCATCCTCCCCGAACCTTCACCCACTCATTCCAATGCGGGTCCGAAGGCTTGGTAGGCAAGTCGGCGGCGAATCTGTGTCGCTCGTAGTCGCCATAGGAAATGACTCCTGTCCCCTCGGGTCCGTCCATCGTGCCCACCGGTCCTGGAAGGAATGAGTCGTCAAAGACGTACCCGGCCATGGCAGGTTCATCCCTGTAAGCTTTGGCTACGCGTTGCAAGTACTCCTTCCACTCCGTCCGCCGCCAGTCGGGGTTGAATACATCAAACGAGAAAAGATGATGCTGGCTGGAATCCACCTGTTCAAACACCGCTCTCCGCGGAAGAGAATTGGCCGTCGGTTGCCACACGATGATGTAAGCTCCCAGGCCCGCACGGTGCGCCCATTGCATTGCCTCCCGGGTATCCGGAATTCGCGTCCCGACTCCCGCCAAATCAACACCCCAACACATCAAAATATCGGTGAAGCCAAGATTCCGCATTGTGACGAAGTCGCCCTCCCAATCCACCTTGGGAGCGGAATTCAGCCAATACCACGCACTGATGCGTACTCGAGGGGTTTGCGCCAGGGCTGTTGCGCAGATGCACAGCAGGTGTATGGACACTCTGATCATGCGGAGCATTAACATTCCTCCTTTTCGCGATAGGAAAAATACTCGCCCAGGAAGATCTCGGCAACATCTCACTGCGAAAGACTCGGTTTCCCGTGTCACTCCGTGCCGGGGTGCGCAGCGGAACAGAGCCACGACCCGATGCTAACATCGGCCTCATGGTCAATTAAACTCATACAGGCAAAGGAGGCGCCTTGAGAATTGAATGCGTAGAAGCCAATCCGCTCAGTGTCAGGGTCGATTGTCCTCGCGCGATGAAGAGTTGTGGAGTTCACGCCGTGTAAGGTTTGCCACCCACGCCGGCATCGAGGCGAAAAATGCTGTGCGCCGCATCTACCGTGACGTAGGTGCTCTTCTCCCAAAAGCACAAGTTAGTCACTTTGCTTCCGCCTGCCGGAATCTCCGCCACCAACTCTCCCTCGAGCGTAATCACATCTACAGTGCCATTCAGCCAGCGCGCCACCCAAAGGCGATCGTATTCATCGAACATGATGCCATCGACACTCGACGTTGCGAATTGAAACAAGGTTCTTGCAGAACTCAAACAGCCGTCAGGCTGAAAACCGAAGGCCAGGATACGGTTCGTCATGGTTTCAGCGACGAGCAGTTGCTTCTGATCGGGCGTAACCGCGAGCCCGTTGGGATACCTCAACCCCGTCACCAGGCGGCGAACGTTCCGGCGCCGGTCGATTCGGAACACGGAGCCGATGGGCGCGTCCGGATCGGCATCGCACGGATCGGAGAAATAGATATTGCCCGCCGTGTCGAGGCATACGTCGTTGGGGCCCAGATAGGGCTTGCCCTCGCACTGGTCCGTCAAGACCTCGATGGATTTCCCGGAAGAGTCAATCCTGGTAATCCGCCTTGCGCCCACGTCAGCGGCGATGATGTACCCTTCGGAGTCGACTTTCAACCCGTTAGCCTGCCCCCCTGTCTCACACCAAACGCTTACGGTTCCATCGGGCGTCATGCGGCCCACAGTTCCGTTGCGAACGTAGTTCACAAAATAGAGATTCCCCTGCGCATCGAAGATCGGCCCTTCGGCATGGTCAATGTTGGCAACTACTGGAAACGGAATAATCGACGCGGGAAGCGGCGGCGCTTTTCGAATATCCATGCTCAGCTCCTTCTAGGTTATGAGTCGGGCGAAACTTCTTCGGACACCACAAAGAGGGTTGTTCCCTTTTTCGAGACGGCCGGGAAATGCATCATGATCAGCACCCCAGCCCGATGAGCTCTTATTTCCAAAGCGGGCTGAGTATGATCCGAGAAGTCATGCAGACGACCGACCAGTTCGCCCTCTTGAACGTCGTCTCCCAGGGCAGTGGCGGGTTCCCAAATACCATCCTTCGGGCAGGGAATGTAATCGTTCAGGTTTGCCGACCTGACGAAGCGCGGAGGAGACGAGCGGGAACGATCGATCTTCACTATCTCCCCCGGCAGCATACCATAGTGACGCAGAACGTTTTTGATCCCTTCGTAGGCGTGTCGCACTCCTCGAGGGCTGACTGATTCGGCAAAGCCGAATTCGCCGCCGATAGTCACCTTCCCCTCAGCTTCCGCCTCATCGGGGAGAAGGCCGGAGGCCATGTCACTGGAATAGATGAAGATGAAAGGGGTATCAAAAAGTTGCGCGACCCGAGCGACCTCGGCGCGCTGCATGGGGTCAGGAATGGGATGGAAAGATGTACAGAGAGCGAAGGCGCCTTCATTGCCCCCCGCATGGATGTCCATCACTACACTCACCTGAGGGAAAATGCGGGTCTTCACAAAGTTCGCGATCCGATAGGTAATCGTCCCCCGCGGGTTTCCCGGAAAGGCTCTGTTCATGTTGACTCCATCCAAGGGCGAACTCCGTGTATTAGCGACACAGGCGCTTTGACTGAGCTGAGGGATCAAAATCACACAGCCGGAAATCTCCGCGGGCTCCAGGTCCTGGCACAAACGCTTGACCGCCACTTGCCCCTCCCACTCGTTGCCGTGGGTTCCCCCAGACGCCATCACGCCCTTGGTTCGCGCTTGTGGCAGGGATTTCCTCAGGCCATTGATCACCGTAAGGGGAACCAGTGAATAACCCCAAGACGAATCCTCGTGGAAGGCCACCTGGTAGTGATGCTTGCCGGGCTTGCTGAAATCGATTTGGGAATGGTCATAAACAATTTCGGACACTTCACACCTCCATAATCGGACGAGTCGAGGCCGCCGCCCCTCAATATGCAATTTTTTGTGAATTGCCGGGTTGGGGTCAAGCGGGTACAGAAAGTCTGTCCAATACATTGAACCAATTGTGCGACGCTCGAAACTGGGCTCCTGGAGATGGGAAAAAGTGCCTATGACATAACCAACGCACCGGCCCGTCTCACCCGCCCAAATCTGCCTTTTTTGGAGCGCCGCCGAGACTCTCCTCATACACGGTCACCACGAGCGTGCTGGCGAGCACTAGAATGCCGCCGATGATCATGAATTTCGTCAGCTTTTCGTGCAGCAGCAGGGCGGCTAGCAGCAGGCCAAAAAATGGAAGCAGGTAGTTCGAAAGTGCGGCTTGCGTAACGTCCAGGCGGGTCAGGACGTAGAGGAAGATCACCATCGACAGAAAATAGACGAACAAAGCCAACTCGATCAGCCCTATCCAGACTCGCAGGCTGAAATGTGCCAGGTGAAGAAAGCCTTGAGGCTCCGAATACAGGGTGACCGGGAGCATGCACGCCACCGTTGTGTAATAGCTGTAGAGAATGATCTGGAGAGGGCTATAGCGCTCGAGAAGTTTTTTACTGTACACATTGAAGAAGCAGCTCCCCAGGATTCCGCCGAGCACCAGAACACTTCCGAAAAAGAACCTCAGGTTGCCGATTGATAGTTCTCCCCAATTGATACCTGAGCACTCGATGGCGCCACCGAGCGCCAGCGCAAAGCTAATCCATCGCAGTGGCGTCATCCTCTCGCCGAGGATGAAATAAGCCATCAGTGCGGTAAAGACGGGAAGGGTGAGGGCCAGCAAGGACGGGATCGACGCGAGCGATAGCCCAACCCCCCAGGTAATAAAGAGTTGTGCGGGAATCTGACCGCAAATCCCAATGATGATGAATTTCTTGACATCACCTTTCAGAACCGGCGCCGCGTTTCCCAGCTTCGTCTCGCGCCTGACAATCGGAATCAGCAGAAGGGTCGCCAGGGTTACGGGGAAGAACGTCGCGAACACGGGCCCCATCTGCTCCTGCACAATTTTGACCATGCTGTACTGGCTAGCCCAGATGAGGTTGCAGAGGATGAGCAGCCCCCAATCGCGCACTCGAGAGAGTTGAAGAGTCATTTAGGTTTGGCCAACCTCCGCAAGAGAGGAGTAAGAAAGGACCTTTTGATGTTGCTGCATCTAATCGGCTAACCGCCGTTCTAAAAATGTTGTTGAACGACTCTGAAAATAGTAAACGTGATTTTTCCTATCGAGGGAGCAAAAGTCAAGCGGTTTCGAACGATATTCCGGGTGTGAGGCAAGGGCAAGCAACATCGCGGCTGGCCTGCTCCTTGCTGACTCCTGTTCATTGACTTGACCGCAAGGCGGTAATCGGGGAGAATTGCGCGCTCGGGGCTCGAGGGCAAACGCGGAGGATAATTCATGAAGGCATTGGCATTACCCGGCGAAGTGATGCTCATGGCGCTTCTCGTACCAACGCTAACGGCCGGCCCTCGTCCAGCGGCGAGTGAAACGGAAAGCATCCAGGTCGCAGTAGATACATCCCGGAGTTCAGGATCGATCGATCTAACGCGATACGCGCTGGGTCAGGGCGGCTTAAGTGCGCAGCCCATGATCAGCGATCGCATCGAGCAAGTCCGCCAACTTCATCCTCAGACCATAAACTTTTTCCTGCAAGAGTACTTCAATATTTATCCCGCGCACCATCGGTTCAACTGGGTGACTCTGGACAAGGCAATTGAAGCCGTCGAAGCCACTGGCGCCAAGCCGATTATGAATCTCACCCTCAAGCCCAAGGTGCTCTACCCGAAAATTGACGCGCAGGTGACCGATCCTACGGACTACGCAGAGTGGGAGGAGTTGATTTATCAACTGGTCAAGCATTGCAATGAACGCAACTACGGTGTCACTTACTGGCTGGTGGAGAACGAGGGCGACATCGGTGAGATGTCGGGATGCCCGTACAAGTTCACCCCCGAAAGTTATCTCAGGTATTACCAGCATACGGTCAGCGCTATTCGTCGTGCCGATCCGAAAGCCAAGGTAGGGGGGCCCGCGCCCGCCGCATACGAGAACTTCGGCAGTCCTTTTGTGGACGCCCTCACCAATTATGCCGCCCGAGAAGCAGTGCCTTTCGATTTTCTCTGTTTTCACGGGTACAACAACGATCCACGATGGTTCCGGGAACTGATTGAGCACATGAAGGACAAGCTGGCAGCACATGCACAACTGAGCCGCGTCGAGACCATGATCGACCAGTGGAATATCGATCTCGGAAACCCGAATCAGAATCCAGACTACCAGCCCGCTTTCATCCTGGAAACCACGCAGGCTTTCTACCAGGAAGGACTGACGCGATCATCTTATTATCAGATCCGCGATTACTTCGTCGACCCTAAGGAGTTCCTGCCTTTTTTCTCTCCGCCAGGGACAGCGTTCATGGCGCACTGGTGGAACGAAATGCCACAGTACGACGGCCTGTACGATAATCAGGACCGGCTGCGGCCGGCTTACTACGCTTTCAGGCTTCTCAGCCTCATCAAGGGAGACCAGTTGCCCGTGACGGGCACAAGCCCCTACCTTAACGCCCTTGCGGCGCGCGGTGGGCCGTGGGTCAATGTGGTTTTGTGGAATTTTCCTTTGGAGGGTGAGGGCAAGACCGCCGACGTCACTGTCCAGTTTCCCTTCGAAAAACAAGGTGCGGTCCGGCTCGTACGGCTGAATGGTGCAGCATCTGTTAACAACCTCGAGCAGATTCGAAACACAAAAATCGCGGACCTTCAGGCACAGCCGCTGCGCTTAAGCGTGCGTCCATATGAAATCTACTGGATTGAGGTGACCGAATAGGTCTAAAGCCAGGCCCGGAACCAACGCCTTACAAAGGTCCGGGGGAGTTAAAGGATAGCTGAAGAGTAGTGACGGATTTTGAATGCTGGCGGAAGCAACCCGCTACGCCCTTTGAGATCGCCGGGGAGACGAAAGTTGCTAGGAACGCACCGCCGCAGCGTGGAAAGGCACAAATCCGACAAAGGAGCGCGACGTATGAAGAAAACGATAGGGTTCAGGGAAGTTGTCCTGCTGACGTTTTTCTTGCTGTGTTTGGTAAGCGGCGCCGCTCGGGGCAGCGACAATACAAGTGTTGTACTGGTCGTGGACACCGCCCGGACTTCAGGGGCTATCGACCTTACCCGGTACGCCTTGGGTCAGGGCGGCCTCAGCGAGCAGCCGATGATCCTGGACCGAGCCGATCAAATCGGCCAGCTTCACCCTCGCACCATCCGGCTGTTCGTGCAGGAGTACTTTGACCTTTACCCCGCCCACCATAAGTTCCATTGGACGACGCTCGACCGGGCGATCGAAGCAATCCTCGCCACGGGAGCCAAACCCATCATGAATTTGTGTTTCAAACCCCATGTCCTCTACCCGCAGATCAAGGATGAAATTGTTGATCCAACCGACTACGGAGAGTGGGAGGAGTTGATTTATCAGTTGGTCAAGCACTGCAATGAAGAACGGAAGTTTGGAATTGAATACTGGGAGGTGGCGAACGAAGGCGATATCGGTGAATCCGGCGGGTGCCCTTACAAATTCACCCCACAGAATTATGTTTCCTACTACCGGCACACAGTTGCTGCCGTGCGGCGCGCTGATCCGCAGGCCAAAGTCGGTGGACCTGCGCTCGCTTACTTCAAGAGCCCTCTCGCGGACGCGTTGCTCGATGCCGCCGGACAAGGTCAGACGCCACTCGATTTTCTCTCCTGGCATCTTTACAACAACGACCCACGGGAATTCTGGAACACCATCGATTACATGAAAGCCAAGCTGGCGAAGTACCCGAGTCTGGAGCACGCAGAGACCATCCTCGACGAATGGAACATGTCGCTCCGAGACCCAGTCCTGAATCCGGCCTTCCAGCCAGCTTTCATCCTCGAAACGACTCTCGGCTTCTATACTAAGGGGCTCAGCCGGTCGTCGTACTACCACATTCGCGACTATTTCGTTGACGCCACGACGTTTTCTAAATTCATGTCCTCGCAAGGCACTGTTTTCATGGCGCATTGGTGGAACGACATGCCGCAATACGACGGGCTCTACGATAATCAAAACAGGCTGCGCCCGGCGTACTACGCGTTCAAGCTGCTGAGCCTGATCAAGGGAGACCAAGTTCCAGTTGCGGGCACAAATTCTGACCTTAACGCACTGGCGGCGCGCGGAGGACCCTGGGTTAACGTGGTGGTATGGAACTTTCCCCTGGAAGGTTCGGGAAATACTTATGATGCAACTGTGCAGTTTCCTTCCACCACCCGCGGCGACGTGAGGGTGGTGCGACTCAACCCGGATAACCCTACTAATAACCTGGAACAGATCAGTAATGGAGAAATCGCGGGCCTCACGCAGCATCCGCTTCGCCTGACCCTCCGCCCGTACGAGATTTATTGGATCGAAGTCGGGGAATAAGTGGGAGTGCGGCGGGCGCGGGCCTGTAGTTCAACTGCGTGGGAGGAGCCAACTCCGCTCGCTCGGTGCTGAAGTTCATTCCGGCACTCGAGGTTCAGTCGCTCGCAACACTTCCTTTATACCCCCGATCAGGGCCGGGCCGGACTCAGCGGTGAACGGGAATTGCCCGGTGAACTTCGGGCTGGTAATTGCCGCATAGCTGCGGCGCTGGACGTCATACTTATCAGGCATGTACCCAATGGTCCCGTTCGAGTAACCAAGGACGAACAGATCATCATGGGGCCAGTCCTGACGGAGGCCGAGACCGAGGGTCGAGAAAAGCTCAGCCCCATGAGCGGCGAAGTAGGCGTCTCCGATGCGAATAGCCTGAACCTCGGAGTCCAGCCGCTCCGGACGGCTATCAAGGTCGGGCAGGATCTGGTCCGTCCATTCTACTGCGAAGCGGGAAATTGCCGCGACAGCCCGCTCCACGCTTCCGCCGTAGCGCAGCGGCAAGCGTTGGGGCGCGCCGACTACCACCCTCGCCATGCCCTCCAGCCAGCCTGTCGTATCACCGGTTTTCAGGCGATATAGACCTTCTTCCCGCTCCGGCATGATTTCCTCGCGCCGCCAGCGGCGAGTGGGCAGTGTGACCATGCGGGTCACTGCCTTCACGCCGGGAGTTTCGATGGGGCGTGCGCAGGCCAGCGCTTTCAGCGCAGCGCCGGTAACCGCCCTCGCAGGCTCGAACCGCCGGTCCGTCCAGACGTACTCTCGGCCAAACATCACATCCCCGCAGGTGCCCTGCAAATACATAGCGGTAGCCCCGGCGAGTATCGCTTCCAGTTGATCCACAACCTCACCAGGAACATCACGGGAGACCGCCCGCAAGTCGATCTCCATGTGCACCACGGGATGCGCATGAAAGTTGACGACAATTGCCAAGGGTTGGCCATTCTCCCTGTCGGCGCGAAGCACGCTGACTCGCGTGTCCACAGGTCCATCGTCACGCGTGCGGTTATAGGTCATACCGGCCAACTCAGTTCCCCCCGCGTAAAGTCGAGCGGGCTCGCGGTGATGATAGGCGGATATGACCGCCGTCGAGATTTGACGCGCCACGAATTGCAGGTAATCTGCGTCAGGCACCCCGGCCCCGCGGATGAATCCAGCCGTAGGCGCATTGTGACTATGTGAGAAATTGACGCACACGGAGCCCGCCGGAATATCGGTATAAGCCGCTACTTGTTCCCTGATCTTCCCCACGAAGGTCTTGTCGTTATACATCAGATCGGCCGCAACAATGGCCGCCGCCGCACCATTCTCATCGCACACAACGAGAGCGGTTGCAGTGAGGTCATCACGAATTCTCTGCCAAGTGCGTTGTAAGTAGTAACCCAAGCCCGCCAACTCCACCCCCCATGGCGGCGTGATCACGCGACGCGTTATTCCCACCGTGAATGGCATTATCCTCTCCCTCCTGGGCTCCTTTTCCCGCCTGCAGGTGATCCTAGAAGAACTGAGCGAGCCTTTCGGAAGAGGATTCTACCAGAACTTCCAACCCTGGTGGCCAAACCGGACAGAAGATTTCCCAGCATGCCCGTTGAACTGAAGACAACAGAGTCGCGTCAAAGTCGACTGCGCAGCTTTGAAGTGCGGCGGCTTGCCGCCGCTTTCCCGCAGGCCAGCTTGTTGGCCGGGCTGTCTGCGCCTACCTCCGCGAGCAAGCTCGCGGAAACAAAGCGGCGGCAAGCCGGCGCACTCCAAAGCTGCGCTAAGTCGTCCGCTTCAATCGTACTCCCCTGCGACTTTGACGCCACCCTGCTGAAGACAATGAGGCAGTGGCCCACGCGGAGATCTGTTGTACGATATATCTCGAAGAGCAAAACCTGAATCGAAGGAATATACGTTTTATGGCAACTGTCATTTACGACCATGCCGGGATCGACTTCGCCAAGCCAGGCAAACATCACTACCAGATCGCCTTCCACCTTGATTCGAGCTGGGGTTACTCGCTCGTTCCGCTGACCGTAATCAACGGCCTGCGGGAGCCAAAATCCCAGAGCGCTCCTGCGGGGGTGGCCGCGTTTGGCGGCACCCATGGCAATGAACGGGAGGGGCAGGTAGCGGTTAAGCGGCTTTGCCGGGACCTCGACCCCGCGGAAATGAGCGGGCAGGTGATCCTGGTGCCACAATTGAGCGAGAGCGCGTGTGTCGCCAATACGCGGACCTCCCCCTTGGACGGAGTGAATATGAATCGGGCGTTTCCCGGCAACCCGCGCGGTACTATTTCTTATCGTATTGCACACTTTGTTAAAACCTGCATTTTCCCGCGCGTGCGCGTGGTGATCGACATCCATTCGGGCGGAAATGAAGCCCGCTTCGCCATGCCGCTGCCGGCGGTCTATGTTGTCGAAGATAAGAACCAGTTCGATGAGATGATCCAGATCGCCCAATTGTTCGATTCCCGCTTCATTAACATCGCGGGGGGAACCGAGGGCACCGGCCTTCTTCCCATTGAGGCGGAACGGGAGGGCAAGATCGTAGCCTGCGGGGAGTTCGGCTTCGCAGAGTCGGTCGATCCCAAGGGTACTTTGCATGCTTACGAGGGGATCAAGAATATCCTGCGGCACTACGGTATCCTGCCGGGCGAGGTGGTGAAGATCGATTCCCAGCGTTCGGGCCCGGCTCGTCTGCTCCAGGCCACGAGCGCCGAGGACTATGTCGCCGCCCCGGGCAACGGCATCTGGGAACCGGCTGTCGAGCAGGGATCGGACATCCGGCAAGGCGACCTGATCGGCCGCCTGCATGACTTCACGGACCACACGTCGACGCCGTTGGAAGTGCGCGCGCACCACCCTGGCGTGGTGTTGATGATGCATTTCGCAGCCGTCTGCCAGAAAGGGGTGACGCTCTATGTGATTGGAAGGGAATTTCGGGGTGGCTCTTCAGGTGAACCCGCTCGTTCCGTATAGGGGGCACTTTACACCTCCACGCGTTCTAAGGCTCAAGGAACTGCCAGGATCACAAGTGCGGCGACTCCGAGCCCCAGCCCCACGAAGCCATAGGCCCTTAGACGCTCCTTGAAGAGGATAAGTCCACCTGCGACCACGATGAAGAGGTTTCCCCCAATGGCGAGTGGAAACACCAGGTAGCCGGGAACTCGCGAGCTCATGGCCAGCACCATCCCCAGTTGGCCCAGCAAACTGCAGAGGCCCATGCCCGCGCCCATCACAATCTCCCGCTTCAGAGGCTTGGAGTGCTTTGTTAAGAAGGCGAGGGCAGAGATGATCGAAGAAGCGAGATACCAGAAAAAGAGATACTGGAACTGGTATTGCCCGGATAAATGCTTCTCCGCCAAGAACTTTAGCCCGAACGCCCCGAGCCCGTTTGTCAAAAATGCCACGAACATGAGTTGCAGCCACAAACGTTTGTCCTTCGAAGCCCTCGAATTCCTGGGACCGTTTTCGGACTTTCCCGTCGATCGATTCACTCGGTCGGACTCTTCCGCTACTTTGTCCTTATAGAGCAGAAAAAGCGCCGCCGCAGCCACGGCTAGTCCGGCGCCCTTGCGCAGCGTCACGCTCTCCCCGTAGAGCAAGATCGATGCGATAGCAGGAACCGCGGAGGACAAGTTGATGATCAGCCAACTGGTGGAGATTTTACCGTACTTCAAACCGGCCAGGAAAGCTATCGAAGCGATGGCCCCCGTTATTCCAAAGACGGTAGCCACCACGATCACGTTCTGTGGCGCGCCGGGGCCGGAATGCCGGGAAAAGCGAAGGTATGCAAAAACCATCGCGGCGGACCACAGGCACAACGACGCGCTCACGGCGCTCGGGCGGCACTTCTTGACCTCGGCGACTTTGTTGAGGATTCCTAGTAATCCAAAACTGCCCAGCGCCATCACGGTATACAAATAGCCAACGGTCATTGATCTCTCCTAAAAGCCAAACCTGCCGCTGCACAACCCGCCCCGAACGCACCCGACGGTTCTCCACGACACTCCAGTAGCGGTGCTCCTTGCCGTCCTTGCATCGTCGTTTGCTGCGGAGAAACATCGTCAGCGCATCCTGACAGCTTCCTTCAACGTTTGTAAAGAGGGTAGGTCGGCACCCCAATCCGTCGATAGCGGCAGCGCAACTTCGTAGGGGCGCACGCCATGCGCCTCTTCAGCCGACTCGACTGCACCCGGTTGGTGTAGGGATAGGGCTTGCCGTACCCCCGTCTGCACCGGAGTAGGGCAGGGGACGGCAAGCCGTCCCCCTACATCGTGTGCCGTTATCGAGGGATTACGGTCGGCGCTATAACGGCTTTCTGAAAAGCCTGGGTTGATGTGTGAGAGGTTGGACCGATGGGGAGGGCAAATTCATCAGGGCACCGACGATAGAGCTCTAGCGTTTATCTTCTGACAATGTTGTAGGGACTTCTTCTAGCGAAGACACCGGCTTGACGAGGCATCGCCGCCTTAGAGGTGGCCACCCGTTACTTCGGCTCGGCGGAGCGCAACCGTTTCGCCAGCGCTTGCAGAAGTTTCCATCCGATGGCGCCGTTCCCTTCGACCAGTGGGCGGAACTCCCAGAAGGTGAGCCCATAGCAGAATAACTCCGTCGCAGCGGTCACCGTGGCCGAGCGTGGGCCGCCGTCGATCAGGGCGACTTCGCCGAAGTAGTCACCCGGGCCGAGAGTGGCGAGTTCGAGGCCTTTGCGCGAGACCGTGGCTTGCCCGGAGTCGATGAGGAAGAAGGCCGCGCCCCCAGAACCTTCGACGATCACGGTCTCGCCTTTCGCAAAATGGCGCTCCTTGAGCAGGCGGGCAATTTGCTCAGTCTGCCTCCTGTCCATATCGGCGAAGAGTTGCACGCGCCGGAGTGCGGCCACCGGATCGCGCGCTGGCGGGCCGGGCGGCGCGGCCTCGCTGCTCGCTTTGCCGGTGGTGATAGCGCGGCACTGGAGGAGGTAGAGCGTCCCATCCTGGTATGCCCATTCGATGTCGCGCCGCGGACCGTAAGCCTTCTCGCATTGCAGAGCGAGTTCGCCCAAGGCCGCAAGCTGGGCGTTGTCGAGGCAAAGCTGGCTCACCTGCGCAGGCGACACCTGCTCCTCGAAAGTGCCGCCAGTAGGGAGCGGGCGTAGCGCGATACGCTTGCGCCCGGCCTTGCGCTCCAGAACTTGGCCGGAGCGATCAAGGCGGATGTGGTCCGGGACGACAAGGCCGTTGACCACGACTTCACCGAGGCCCCAACTCGCTTCGATCAAACGCTCGTCGGCGCCCGTGACCGGATTCTCGGTGAACATAACCCCTGCGACGGTAGGGTTGAGGAACGTCTGGACGACGACCCCGACGCTCGGCCGCGTGAACCGGCCGACGCGCTGACGATAGGTAATGGCCGAGTCCGAGTTCGCAGACCACCAGACTTCGCGGACAGCTCCGGGGACGTCGGCCGCCGAATGGACGTTGAGCACAGTCAGGTGCTGGCCGGCGAAGCTTGCCGCTGCACCGTCTTCGTCGACGGCGGATGACCGGACGGCGAACGGCGGAGGCAAGCCTGCGACCGCCTTTGCCACCTTTTCAACGGCGCTCTCCTGACCGGAGGCGACGGCCTCGACCAAGTCGCCCGAAAGCGCCACGCCAGGCGGAACCTGGAGGCCCTCTCGCACCGCCTGGCCCAGCCCCACGGCCTTCGATCCGTATTGCGAAGTCTCGCGCGCCTTCGCGAAGGAGACCACCTTTTTCATCCGAGCACCGTGACTTCCCCGGCATCCCCGTCGACGCGGACCAGCACGCCGTTGGCGATTCGTTCCGTTGCCTCGCGGGTTCCGACCACACCCGGGATGCCGTACTCGCGCGAGACGATCGCCGCGTGCGAGAGCAGGCCGCCGTTGTCGGTGACGATCCCGCCAAGCAACGGCAGTAGAATGTTGAAGGCCTCCGTCGTCGACTCGGTGACCAGCACGTCGCCCTTGACGATCCGGCCGAACTCGGAGGGACCGGAGACGCGCCGCGCCGGTCCTTCGTAAATGCCCCTGCTCGCTGCAAGCCCGTAAAGGATCTTATCTTCGTGCTGCGCCTCGGAACTCCCGAACACATGGTCCAAGGCGATGAAGGTCGCGCGCATGAGTCGGCCGACCGATGGCGGCAGGGCAGAGAAGTCCGGCTGGGGCGGTGGGGGCGGGCCCAGGAAGGGCGGCGCGTCCTTGGCGGTGTAACCCGCGCGGTACTCGGCGCGCATTGCCAACTCCCCTGCGGACGGGCCGCCTGTGCCGGCGACCAGCACGCACATCTCGTCGAGGCCGGCCTCCAGCATGTGCTGAGGGATCGCGATGCGGCCGCGACTCGTCGCCCGCCAGCCTGCCGCAAGCGCGGCGCGCCGCATGAGCCCTGAAGCCCAGATATCGCTGTAGACTCCGCGCTCGTCACGGAGGCGGTACATGTGCCTGGCCTCACCCAGCAGTTCGTCAAACTGCGCCTGTTGCGTCGCGGGAACCTTGGAGCGGACTTCCGCAACCCGGGCATCGAGGTCCACGTCGGCCGGGGCTTCGCCCGAAACGGCGATGCGGATGGCCCTGAGGAGCGCGTCCGGCAATTCGAGCGCCGTGGGCTCGGCGATGTCGAAGCCGTCCACCAGGCGGTTGCCGACCACGTCGAGGTAGCCGGAGACCGCCGCGCCCGCGTCACCTCCCAGGGAGCGCAGGCTTGCGAGTGCCTGCACGGGCTCGCCGTCGGACGCAAGCACCTTGCGCGCTGCCGGGTCCTCGGCGAACGCACGCCTCAGGCGCTCCAGTTCAGCGGAGCCGCCGGCAGAGACCACTGCCGAGCCGCGCATCAGCCCCAGCAACTCGGACGGCGGAAGGCCCGTCCAGTCCTCGGCGTCCGCGAGGAAGTCCCCGACCGGAATCGTGGCGCTGCCGGTGAAGCGCATGTGCTGGGTGATCATCGCCGAATGGTGATCACGGCAGCGCGTCAAATAGGCGACCAGTTCCGCGTCGGAGAGGGCGTCCGGGTTAACCGACTGTAGCTCACGATGTGTGGCAATGGAGGATGGTTTGCGATTCTCGTCCCAGTCGCGTAGCTGCTCTCGCCAGAGCTTCTGGGCCACGACTTGTTCGGCGCGCTTAAAGCGCTCCGGGAATTCGGCTTCCGGAGCCGGGACCACTTGGCTGTAGCCGAAGCCGTTCACGTAGCCCATCTGGAGGCCGTCGATGAGCAATCCGTAGAACCGGGCGAAGTCGTTGGTGCCCTTTTTGAAAGCGGCTGGATGCATCTCCTGAAAGTACCGCGTCACGAGGCGTGGGAAGTGCACGGGGTCTTGCTTCCACGGTCCTGGCCCCGGCGCTTCAAAATGCAGTTCGGTGTTTAACCGAGTCATGGCAATTCTCCTCTTTGACAAGGACCAAAAACAACACGGAGCCGATGGCGATCGTTACTGATAGGATTCTGGCGTTCATGCGCCCACTGTTGCTCGACGCTGCGCGGATGAACGGAGAATTGCTTTTCGGCTCCTCTCATCCCGGTGCATCCAAAGACCGAGCCGAGGTATCAACCAGAAAGTTCGACCATGAGTTTTGGTTTTCCCCTATCACGTAATCTACACCCGGCCGCCTCTGAAAGCAACGTGCTGTTGAGACTGTCGAGGAGTCGCCTTCGCTGAAACGCGCCGTCGCGCTTGGGAACAGCGTTTGGGAAGTAGATTTTCCCTAGTCAGCTATTTTTACTGTACACGGAAGTCGAAAAAGTGTTTGCCCCCTGATTGGGAGGGGAATCGAGCGCAGCAAGGTCTCGGTGGGCGCTGCCCAGACGCCTAGCGGAATCTGCGCATCGGGCAAGACGCATGGCGCTGAGCTGGCGCACCCGGGAGCCTAATATTGCTCTCCGGGAAACACCGGGCAGCCAAGCTTCTACGAAAGTGAGTCGGCCGATGACTGGTGGGGCTGGTAGCTACTAACTCCGGCAACCACGTCTGCCACTTCTTTAACGAAGGAGGGGAACTGCCTGGCCTACCGTAGTCACAACCGTACCGAAATCATTCCTGCCGCCAAAAGCGCCTGAACGACAATGCCGACACCAAGGCCCGTGATCGCCGTGGCCGAGGCCATGGGCAGCCAGCGGTTTACGAGTGGCCCGTCGCTCGGCAAAAGTGACAGCAGGCGGCGGGCATAGACCGTCACCATGCCGATCGAAATGAGGACGGCGGCTAACCCAAGACTAAACGCCAGGATCAGGTAGAGTCCGAAGGCCACCCGATGAAGTGAGACCGCGCTCAGCAAGACCACCAGCGCGGCCGGGCAGGGAATAATCCCGCCGGTCACACCCAGCATCACGAGCTGCTTATAAGAAAACTGGCGCTCGACGCCATGCGTGTGCCCATGGACGTGCTCGTCCTGATGATGCTCGTGTGGGTGTGAGTGCTCGGAATGATGAACGTGGTCGTGGGAATGCGCGTGGCGGTGACCTTCGTCGTGACCCCCAGGGCCATGATGGTGATGATGCCCATGCGAGTGTCCGTGGCCGGCATCGCGGCTTCGAAGCATGTAGAGTCCGAGCAGTGCGACGGTCGCGCCCGATCCAATGCCGAGCCACGGATAGAGTTGTTCTGGAACGACATACTTCGAGGCGTAAAGGGTAATCAGGCCGAGCGCGTAGACGCCTGCGGTGTGCGTCGCCGTCGCAATCAGGCCGAGGAGTAAAGCATGGGCAGCCGTCCCTTGCGAGCCCACCAGGTAAGCCGCCACAATTGTCTTTCCATGCCCGGGCTCGAGTGCATGCAAGCCGCCGAGCGCGGCGGCGATCAGCGCCGCCGTCAGCAGAAACAATATTCCCCATTGATTCGTGGCGATGAGCTCCGTAAAACGGCTGCGCGGGGTTCCCTGTTTGTTGGCTTCGAGAGCCAGATTCCCCGGCCTCACCTCGTGAGACACCGTCAGTTCCCCGGATGGGGCCAGTGGGTGGTTGACGCGAGCGTTCGATTGAGCGTGCGTCGAGTGCCCACCACCTCCGGCCCTCTCGCCCGAGGAGGGGAGTCGCTTCACGCGGGCCACGCCCCCTTGCGTCGCCGCGGAGGGAAGCTCAAACACCAATCGTGCCGACAAGTCCTGTGGGGGGCTGCTAATCAGATCCGTGGGGTAGTTCGCGAGCTGTTCGCTGCGCGATACAGTCGCAGCAGTGCTGGTCGCGAGCCTCAGCCCTGGCGCGGCGGTGGCGACCACTTCCTTCCAACCGACTCGCTCGGGGTAGTTAGTGTCACGATAATCGAGGGTGCATGGGCACTCCACGCCCGGCAACGACGTCCGGTACACCACTCCGATTTTCATGGTCGGCAAATTACCGGCCCCCGGTGGAAAAATTACCTGTTCGGACTGAGGCTCGAGCTCAAGTGGACGGCCATTGACGGCCACAATCAATCCGCTTCTCAGCGCATTGGCTTTCTGTGCGAGATAAGCGGTCACTCGGGGGTCCCCAGGGTTCGGGTCCATGCCCGTCGCCTGCATCTCCTGGAAGGTGGGAATCTCCGCCAAGTCCAGGATGTAACGCAACTCGACCCTGCCTGCTTCAATGCGGATGCCCGCGAAATGGCTGATGCTGAAGTTGCCCATGGGATGGGCGGAAGCGCACCGGGGGCCGAGAGGGCCGATCACCAAGGCGAGCGCCACGAGCGTAGAGCCAACGGCCGAGTGCCTTCTCCCGCCGAAAAGAACGGCGAGCACAGGATGATATGCCCTGTCGGTTTTCTCCCCGGCTCCGTGCCCGGCCGGCTTGAATAGTCTCTTCATGGCGTTTGCCCGGCCCCTTCTAAAACCGCGGCAATGGGCGGCCGGGGCTCCTCATCCTTGCCTGCCAGTTGAGTGAGGGTTTCTCGCGCCTGGCCGGGATAAACCATATGGAAGTGCGGATTCACGGTCAGGGCGCGCCCGAGCAAGGTCTTCGCGCCATCGCGGTCACCATATTGGAATTCAATCATGCCCGCGTGAAAATCGAGAAGCGCATCTGCCGTGCCTGGCGCGAGGGCCTTCTCCATCGCCTCTCGCGCCTCACGGATGCGGCCATTCTTGTAAAGCACCCAGGCGAGAATGTCCCAGGTGTAAACGTCATGGCGAACTTCCAACTCCTTTTTCGCGAGCTGGACGGACTCCTCGAGCTTTAGACCGTGATCGGCATAGAACAGGGCCAACTCTCGGTAGAAGAGCCTCTCGTTGATCGGATTGAGTTTGGCGATGAATTCGATGAGCTCAAGCTGCTTCCGTGCGTCGGCGGGGCGTCCCACCTGCATATCGAGATCGTAGAGGGCCGCGGCGAAAGCAGGAAACGGGACCACGGCGAGAGCCTTCTTATAAAGCGCGATAGCTTCAGGGTATCGTTCCTGCGCCGTCCGCACTTCCCCGAGGCCCGCGAGATTACGATAGGAATTGGGGTCAATGAGAAGTCCTGCGCGGTAGGCGCGCTCGGCGCCGGGGATGTCACCGCTTTTGAAGGAGATCTCGCCCAATTGATACTCGCTCCAAGCCACGTTCTCCGCCGGCAAATGCAGAGTCGTGGCCACGGCTATAGCATCGCGCATCAGCTTGATTGCGCCCGTCGCATCACCGCGAAGAAAGCGCAAATAAGCCACGCGGCTCTCGCGCTCGTAGGCCAACGCCGTAGATTCGTTTTCCGGCTGGACTGGGTCGCGCAGCCTTCCGTAAGCCTCGGCAGCTCGGTCGTACTCACCAAGATCGGTCAGTGCGTCGCCGACGATGGCCCATGGGGAAGGGTCGCCGGAGCCGAGCGCCAATGCTTCCTGCGCCCACGAAAGAGCCTCCTCGAATTGATGTTCGGCCATCGCTACGACCGCCATGTGAGTTTTAGCGGAGGAGGCAGCGAGATCGCTCGAGGCGAGGTCGAGCGACTTGTCGAGCGCCGCTTTGGCGAGTTCGTAATAGCTTGCGTCAGCCGTTTCGCGTCCTTTCTGAATGTAAGCGGCTCCCAATTGGTCGTAAGCTTTGAAGTCCGACGGATACATCCTGACGCGGAGTTGTGAAGAACGAATGTTCGCGTCGGTGGGGTTTTGAGCGAGCGCCATGCCGAAGCAAGTGAGCAGAATCACCGCCGGAGTGAGTAAGCGAATTAGGAAAGAGCTTTTCATTCGCCTCTCTTGCCGTACTGCGCGAGTGCGCTTCGGGCAGCATCCGCCGTCTCCGAGCCGGGATCGAGCTCGAGCGACTGCTGGAAATAGCGGAGTCCCGCGGATTTGGCGCCTGCGGCCGCCTCAATGGTTCCGGCGTGATAATAGAGTTCCGCATCGCGCGCCCCAACCTCCAGCGCTTTTTCGATCTGCCGGCGGGACTCGTCGAATTGGCCGTTAACATAAAGCGCCCATGCATAGGCGTCGAGAGTCCGCACATTGTGGCGCCGCTCGATTTCCAGCCGGGCAATGCGGAGGGCTTCTGAAGGCCGGTGGGCCTGGCCTGTATAATAAAAAACCAACTCGAGATTAGCGTTATCGAATTGCTCGATTTGGTCGCGTGCCACGCGCTCAAAATCGGCGTACTTTTGTTCCGCCTCAGCGCTTCTTCCCGCCAACAGCAGAGCCCGCGCCTCGAGATCACGGCTCTGGGCACTGGCGAAACTTCGGTTGCGCGTCTCAAGCAATTCCACCGCCTCGGAGTAACGATGCTCGCCCATTCGAACTTTAGCCAACTCCTCCAGAGACAGGTAATAGTCGGGGAAAGTCTTTAGAGCTTGTTGGAGAAGTGGGTCGGCTTTTTCTGGCTGGCCCGCCTGCAGTTCGAGCCGCGCCATTCGCGTCATTATCCAAGCCGTTTCCTCGGTCTCGAGGGGAGGCACCTGCTGGAGCGCCCGGCTCAGGAAATCCAAGGCGCCATCGACATCGCCCCAATCCTCGCGCAGGCTTGCACCACACACGAAAGCGGGCAGGTTGCCGGGGCGAAGATTCATCATCCACTGGGCAGCCTGCTCGGCCGCATCGTAATCACCGAGCGCGGCGTCTGCCTCTGCCATATATCCCCATACCAAAACAGCGTCCGGCATTCGGTGGTTGAGCGCGCGGGCCTCTGCCAGCGCCTGGGAGTACTTCTGCTCGCCCAGGAGAAGAGCGACGTGTGCCTGCCCAGCCTCAAAATTATCCGGCTGAATCCGGCGGGAGTCTTCGACCGCCTCCGCCGCTTGCTGGAAGTACGACTTGTCGCCCGTCTCCCGTGCCCGGCGGATGAGCGCCGTCGCCAGGTCGTTGTACGCCATGTAACGATCCGGCTGTTTTTGCAAGACTTTCCGAGCCGCCGCGATGCGAAGCTCAGCCGGCGACGGCGAACCCGCCTCAGCATCCCAGGCAACAGGGACCACAGACAGAGACAGCAGGAAAAGAAGTTTCAGAATCCTCACAGTGAACCTTATAGGGGCGGCTGCTACGCGCCAAAAATCAGCGTCGTACCATGCTTGCTTTGGAAGGGCGGGGCTAAAAAGCCTGTGTGAGAACTCGCCCATCATGTCATCCTGAGCACAGCGAAGGATCCCGGCAGTTTGTCGAAGCTAGTAAAATCAGGGAACTGCAGGGATCCTTCGTCGCCTGCGGCTCCTCAGGATGACACGCCAGCCGGGTTTGCACACAGACTCTAAAGCCCCGCTCTTCCGGAGACTTCGCAATCTGACGAGGACTCTCGCCAGCAGGCACTACTCGGCGCAAGCAGGTCCCGTCCCGCCCGTACACCCGGGATCGCCTGGATCGATGTGTATTCGCCCGCGTCCGCTCGGGCAGTAATCGACGTAAGGAAACGCTGTGTGGAAATGAGTATTGGCATCGACGAGATTAGTCATGCCGTCCGTAGCCAGATCCACGTTCACATCATTGACGTTCACTCCATCGCCCAGAATGTTATTGGGGAAGGCGGCACAGTTACTCGTATGGGCGGGTCCGCACTTGTTCCCCGCCAGCACTCCGCCGACGGCCACGCGCAGCGTGATATCCGTAACATCATCCGCCAACCGCCTGCCGTTCGGGAAACCGGCCGCATCACCTCCCAGCAACCCAAGGCGGCTGGCGCTGGCGGGCGCTGTGGGAGGCACTCCGGTGTTCAACCGCAGCAGATCGGCGATGGGTCCTGCGGGCGTACCCGCAGCGGCAATAGGCGGGAGATATTCCACGAGCGGCAGGAGGTCGGTACGGGGAGCGGGGGGTGAATACAACGCCCCTGGCGACAGCACGGAATAGAGCGAGTCGACAATCGAAACAAATACCGGATTCAGATCGAAGCTCGCAAACTGGGAATCATTAAGGGGGTTGGACATGCTCCAATAGTCTTTACTTCCGATGCCGATAACCAGCTCGTTGATGAGTGGATTTCCCAGCCGCTGCACCTGGCTGAAGCCGCCGGGGCTGTAGACCACCGGCTTGGGAGCACGGTGGATGGTAAGGGCCGGTCGTGATGTCGAAGCCCAGATCCCAACGGTGGCGTGCGGAGAGTTTGAAAGCTCCATGTTGCCCGTACTCGTTAGCATCGCGATGGGCACTTGGATGGCAATCGCGTCGACCGCATATCCCGAGACTGTATCTGAGACAAAATTCTGATTGGCAGCGTCTTCCGTGGCGGTGAGAACTCCCGGAACACCTGAGCCTCCGGGAATTGTCCTGAGATTAACCGTATCGAAAGCCGCGCCCAAATCGATGAAAAAGGGATCGTCAACGGTGCCGGCGAAAACTGAAACGCCATGGCTTGTGTCGCCGTAGGTACCCGCAGTGTAGAGATCGGCGTAACTCATGGTGCGTGGGCCGGCGTTGGCGGGAACCGCAAAAAACGGGGAGCCATCGGAGTTGACAATCTGAGTACTAGCGCCGCTCTTAATCATGGTGACGGTATAGGTCTGCCGCAAATTAAGGCCGGGGTTCGCAAAACTGGTAATCTGAGGCGGAACCCCCGGCGCCGTGCTGGAGCCCGAGCCAGAGAAGCCGGCTAGACCGTTAGGAACGGTGGGCAGTTGGTATTGAGTTGAGAACCGGAACTGGAACACGACATCGTCCCTGCCGTCATTGTCGTTGTCGATGTGAATCTGGTAGAGGATCTGCGGGTCGAAGGGGAACCAGTTGGGGCCATTCGCCGGCTCCTCGAACGGGTTGACCGCCATGATCATCGTAATGCTCGGCGGGTTCGTATCGTTGCCGCTGCTGTCGTAGCTGCGAAATGCCCAAAGATCCGTGATATCCGCACCCGGATCAAGGGCCGTGATCGGCGCTTCGCGGTGGCTGGAAGCCAGCATGCCTCGAGGTCCCAGGAGGAAGTCTCCGACGGCGCAGATTGCCAGCAAAACCAGGGTCAGGCCAACTACAGTTCTCGCTCTTTTCATCCCGCACCTCATCTCCTTTAATTGGGTTCAAGAATTGTGAAACCAGATTGCTGAGATACACTTCGGGCCCCTTCGCAAGGCAGGTCTAACTTAATGCCTGCCGGGAACTGAGACCCGCCCGACCGGTGCGTCGGCGGGAGCGTCCTCCGTTGGAACTTCTCGAAATGGGTGCCCACCTACAAGTACGTCGAAAGGGGCTTCAGCGGATTGCAGGAACTTGAGAAAGGTTAAATCAGGAAACTGACCCGATGAGGACCTTGGGACCCGTGGGAGCGGGAACTCCGCCCCGCGGCTCGATGGTAACGGCGAACACCTTGGCGGTGAGGCCTGAAGGAAGTGGCGGCAGGATGACCTGTCCATTCCCAATAGAGTCGGTGTTGAAAATCCCGGCGTCAACGGGCGCTCCTTGCGCAGGAATCAACCACAACTCGTATGTCCGGCCGGGGGGAAGAGAGCGAAGATGAGTGGCGTAGAACAGCAGACCTTTGCCGGGATTGTAGAACACCTTGCCGTGAGGCTCAGGGTGCACGGCCGCCGGTGAGAGGTCCACCTGAACAGTTTGGGGGGCGGTCAAAACCTCGAGCGCGGCGCGGGCGCGCGCATTCACGGCCTCAAGCTCGCGGCTGGCCGCTTCGAGTTGGCTGTGTGCGAGTTCCAGATCGGACAGCCTCCGCGAAAGCCGGCGGTTGTCGACGGCGAGCCAGGTCGCGGCGGCCACAAGGAGGAAGCCAACCGCCGCCCACACCGGCGCCCATGCAGCCATCCTAAGCCCGCGCCGTTCAGGGGCCGGGGGCGCGCTCTCGAGGGGCCCGCCGCCGCGCGCTTTGAAGGCTTCGAGGATACGTTCGCGCACGATCGGACTTGGCTTGACCGCCGGAGCGGCAAGCGCCAGCAAGGCAAGCGTCCCCCGGGAGGCCGCAAGTTTGTCGCGGCATGCGGAACAAGCGGACAGGTGGC
Organism: uncultured Acidobacteriota bacterium; assembly: GCA_963838915.1. Classification (GTDB taxonomy): domain Bacteria; phylum Acidobacteriota; class Terriglobia; order UBA7540; family UBA7540; genus CAVROP01. The sequence goes on along the minus strand of CAWIUZ010000046.1, from coordinate 8,691 downwards.
CCTCGAGTTCAGCCTTGTCCGCTCCGTCAAGCACGCCCAGTCCGTAGAGCGCAATCTCTTCTTCGAATTGGTGGTGTTCGTTCACAGTCCGTTAAATTCTAAACACTGTTCTTAGCGAAGCGAGCGCAGACCTGAGGCGCGTCTTCACCGTTCCCAACGGATCTCCGGTGCGCTTCGCGATTTCGCTTTGAGTGAGCCCTTCGAAATAGGCAAGCTCCATGGCCACGCGCTGCGCCTCGGGCAGAGCCTGCAAGGCCGCTCGAACCCGCGCCGCCATCTCGTTCTGTGCCGCCTCGCTCTCGATGTCGAGCGATGGCCCCTGTAGTGAAGCCGCATCCTCGTCTTCTAACTGTGGAGTGCGGCGGCGAGCGCGGTCGATCGAACGATTGCGAGCCATGACCAGCAGCCAGCTTGAGAGGCTTCCACGTGCGGAGTCGAAGTGTGCAGAACTTCGCCAAAGCTGGTGAAAGATGTCCTGAAGGACTTCTTCGGCTGCCCCGCTGTCACCTAAGACGTGCTTGGCCACAGAATACACCAACCCTCCGTATCGGTCGTAGAGGATGCCGAGCGCCGACTCGTCGCCATCCACGATGCGGCGGATCAGGCCCTCGTCAGAGTCTCGGCGATCAGGTCTTTGGCCCGGTGTGGGTGCCACGCCGCAATTCTCCCCTAAATACGTACGACAGGTTGATTCCAGTGGATTGCTGGGCCCTTAACTTCCGCTTTCTGGTTATAGAATACTATTGGGAACGTCGCGGCGCAAGCGCGTGTATCTCCAACGTTGAATCTTCTGGGTGGGGGGCTGCGACCACGAAGTCGTCTGCTTGGCTACCACGCCCCGCAGCGTACATCTGGCCGGCGCCGGACCGCCGAAGGTGTTGGCGAATTCCTTGGCGACGACTATCTGGCTGCGGGCTGCACCCCTGAGGGAGGCACAGTGATTGCCTACATGCCCACCAAAAGAACCATCACCGTCGATATGACCAAGATCTCCGGCGCCCAAGCCCTGGCCTTGTGGTATGATCCCCGCACCGGTAAAGCGACTTCGGCAGGCTCATTTCGGACTAGCGGCGGGCATGGACGGCTACATCTCAACGCCTATAAAACCGACAGAGTTGTACGATCTGCCGGCAGGCCTGGCCGATGACTCCGCAGGGGCACTCCGCAGTTCCGGTCAAGATACGGCCGGGCAGTCCCACCCACGTGGTTTAGGGGCAAATCCTGATTCCTTGTGGTAAGGGCCGTTGCAAATTTGGCCGCGGCTTCGCCAGGAACAGGAAAGCCCACTTTCCCTCCCACTACCCGCTCGCGGCGTCAACAAAGCCTTTGATTACTTCACGATCGAGCCTACGGACCCCCACTTTCCTGTAGGTCGATTTGTGTTTGTCAGTCACGTAAGGGGCGGTTTGTGAGGAATTTAATGTGCTGAAATGCAGCTTGGCCCCGGCAAACCGGTTGTGCTAGTATAGGGACGGAGCTAAGCCTGTCAAGGTCTTTTCGGCGTAAAGTCGGAGTGCAGACGCTTGAAGAAAGCTCATAATCTATTGAAAACTAGTCGCTTAGCCGGCCCTCCGCCCGGCTTACAGGAGGTTACTGACTATCTTGACTACGCCCGCGTCGAGAAGGGCCTTGCCGCCAACAGCATCTCGAATTACCGGCGGGACCTTCTCCAGTTTTCGAGCTTCCTAGCCGCTCGCGGGAAGCCTCTTGCGAATTCGGTCCGAGATGATGTTCGCGCCTTTCTGGCCGCCCTTTATGAGCGGGGAATGAGCGCGCAAAGTGTGGCTCGCCATCTGATTTCCCTTCGAAATCTGTTCGGGTTTTTGGCGAAAGAGGGCAGGATCAAAGTCGATCCCACGTCGGATATCGATGCGCCGAAGTTGGAACAAAGGCTACCGAGGTACCTCAGCGCTGACGAAGTTGAAACTCTCCTGGCAAAACCCGACATCTCCACGCCGCGCGGCCTTCGCGACAAGGCGATGTTGGAAGTCTTGTACGCTACCGGCATGAGAGTTTCAGAGCTGATCCGGGTGCGTTGCGCGGATTTTGAAGCGACCTTGGGCGTGGTTCGATGCATAGGAAAAGGAAACAAAGAGAGGCTAATCCCGGTGGGCAAGTCAGCTTTGCGCGCCGTGGAAGCCTACCGGCAGGGCGGCCGTTCGGACTTTTGCCGAACCGGCAACGAGCCCTTTCTGTTTCTGAACCGTCAGGGCAAGCCCCTGACGCGTGTGGGATTTTGGAAGATCCTGGCCGGCTACGGGCGTGAAGCGGGCTTTTCAATTCCCCTGGCACCACACCTGGTACGGCATTCGTTCGCCACGCATCTTCTCGAACGGGGAGCTGACTTGCGCTCCATCCAGCTTATGCTGGGGCACAGTGATATTTCGACTACGCAAGTGTATACGCACGTATTGAAGCAAAGGTTGAAGCAGGTTTACGAAAGTCACCATCCGCGAGCCTGAGCTTCAGGCCGTTTAGGTTTTCTAATTTGGCTCGTAGCGCTGACCTTCAGGTCAGCATCTACCGCCTTGAGAGTCGACTCTTGCCGACCCTTCGTGCCGCTCAGGGCAGGCTCTGAAGGTCGGCGCTACGACAGATCAGAAGACGACGAACGAAACGGACGCCGCACACCCATGAGCGACTATAACTTTCTAATGGAAAGCAAGCTCTCGCCAGAGCAACTCGGCGTGCTTGGCTTGATCAGCCGCGCAGCCTTCGAGCAGGGATTCAACCTGTACTTGGTTGGAGGCGCGGTTCGAGATCTGACCTACGGCCAGCAGGTGGTCCGCGACTTGGATTTCGCCGTGGAAGGCGATCCTCTCAAGGTCCTTCGCCGCCTGGAATCGAGAGACTCATCAACCGCGGCGGGCGTCAATGCCCGCCCAGGCGCCGGAAGTGCCAAGCCATTAACGCTTGAGTATCAGGAGTTCGATTCGCACGCGGCAGCCCTCGAGCTTTGGTTTTCGAACGGAGTGCGAGTGGAGTTGGGCCAGTGCCGGGAGGAAATCTTCCCGAAACCCGGCCAGCGTCCGGAGGGAAGGCCGGCCACCATCTTTGAGGACCTGAGGCGACGGGACTTTTCAATCAATGCCATGGCCATTTCGCTTCATCCTAACTCCCGGGGCTTGCTTCTTGACCCTACAAACGGCGCGGGGGACATTGAACGCCACGAACTCAGGGTTCTGCATCCCCGCAGCTTCTCTGAAGATCCTCTCAGGATTTACCGCATTCTGCGGCTCGGGTTGCGGCTGGATTTTACAATCGAGGAACGCACCAAAAACTATCTCGAGACGGCCCTCCAGAATCACGCCTGGGAACGGCTGGGGCCTGACCAGCAAGGCCGTGAGCTGCGCGCAATTCTCGAAGAGGCTGACCCCTCCCGCGTTCTGAAAGCGCTCACAGAGCGGAAACTCCTGGGAGGGTTGGATAAGAAACTGGCGACGCTACGAATTACCTACGACCACTTCGCGAAGACCCGCACCGCGGCAGGCATAGTCCCTGGCGCCGATCCCTATTTGATCAATTTCCTTAGTCTGGTCGAAAAGCTGGGGGGCGGTGAAAAGCAAAGAATGGCGAAGAAAGTGTTGCGAGTCGGCAAGGTGATCAAGGAAGTCCTGAACCTCGAGCACGACGCGAAGAAGTTGAGCCGACTGCTCGTCAGCTCAAAAGCCGCAGTGCCTCACCAGGTTTACAACCTGCTCTCGAAAGAGTCTCCCAACCTCCTGCTCTACTTGCTGGTCTATGGCCCGCAGGCTAAGGTTCAGACCCGGGTTAAGAACTATTTTACCAAGTATTTGCCGATGCGGGATAACCTGCCGCAAGCGGAATTGCAAGCCTTGGGATTCAAGCCGGGACCCAAGTTCGATCAAGTCATCGAGAGCGTTTTCATGGACCAGTTGGACGGCAAGATCAAGACGCCTCAGCAGGTCACCAAAGCTTTGCGCGACAGGGCAGGCATCAAGGAACTGCCGCCTCCGCCTCCGCCCCAGGTGCGCCGCCACCGCAAGTCAAAAGAAGTCGCATAGTTGTATGCGTGAATCCTGCTTGACAACCCCCCGGCCCTAACCTATCATGAGCAGGAGAGGTTGACCTTGTTTGGTGGTGCATTTCCGGAAATCGCGTTCATTCTGTTCATTGCTTTCCTACTGTTTGGGCCCAAGAAACTCCCAGAGATTGCGCGGACGCTGGGAAAGGGTTTGGGCGAGTTACGACGCGCCTCCAACGAATTGAAGTTCTCGCTGGAAGAGGAAATCAAGAACCTGGACCGCTACCAGGAGAGCCCAACCGACTCAAGCCCAAAGTATGGCCACAACGATCCAGAACCCACCCCCAAAGAACCCGGACAGTGATCCTGAGGACCAAGAACTAAGCGGCAAGCAGATGTCGTTCCTCGAGCACCTCGAGGAACTTCGCGTGCGGCTGGTTCGTTCCGTCCTCTCGCTCGTCGTCGGATTCAGTGTCTGCTTTTACTTTCACGAGAAGATTTACTGGTACCTCGCCAAGCCCCTCACCGACACCCTGCGCGCCCTGCACATGCCGGACAAGCTAGTCTATACGAACCCCATCGACCCTTTTAATCTTTACCTCAAGATCTCCGCCATGGCAGGTCTTTTTCTGGCCTCGCCTTACGTTCTCTATCAGCTATGGCTATTCATTTCTCCCGGTCTCTACCGGCATGAAAAGCGCTACGTGTGGCCGTTCGTCGGGCTGACGAGCGGATTGTTCATCGCCGGCGGACTCTTTGCTTACAAGCTGGCTTTCCCTCCGTGCTTGCGATTCCTGCTGACGTTCGGCCACGACTTTCAACCGATGGTGACCATCAACGAGTATTGGAGTATCGCGATGACCATCATCGTTGGCGTCGGTGTGGTCTTCGAGCTCCCCGTCATCATTCTAATCCTCTCGATCTTTGGAATTGTCACTCCCAAGTTTCTCATCAAGCAACTGCGGTACGCGGTGCTGCTGACCGCGGTCGCCGCCGCTGCCATCGCCCCCACTCCCGACTTTGCCACACTCTTTATGCTTTGGATTCCTATGGTCGGGCTCTACATCGTCAGCATCGGGCTTTCCTGGCTGGTCTATTTGCGCAAGAAACGGAAGAAACAACGTGCAGAGGCTTAAACGCGAGGGACGGCGGCGGTTACTGATCCTGATCGCAGCCTGCGTGTGCCTCAGCTTTGCCTCGCCTCTGAAACCCGCCGAGCCGGCCGGCTTCAACGGCGGGCATGCTTTCGAGGATCTTAAGCACCTTGTTTCGTTCGGCCCCAGGCCTTCAGGTTCTCCGGCTTTGGACAAGGCCCGCGAATGGTTAGTTCATGAGCTCCGTGGCGCAGGCGCTGAGGTGGAGGAAGATTCCTTCACGGCATCAACCCCCATCGGCCCAATCCCCATGACCAACCTCATCGCGAAGTTCCCCGGCTCGGGTCGCGAGACGGTGATTGTGGCCGGCCACTACGACACAAAGCGCTTCGACGATTTTCGCTTTTTGGGAGCGAACGATGGCGGCTCGAGCGCCGCGCTCCTCGTGGAACTTGCTCGCGTCCTGAACGGTCAAAAGCACGCCTTGAATTATTGGCTGGTCTTCTTTGACGGGGAAGAGGCCGTCCGGACCGAGTGGGCCGGCACAGATAACACTTACGGAAGCCGCCACCTGATCGAGAAGCTTTCAGAGGGCGGGGAACTCAGCCGCGTCAAGGCCCTGATCCTGGTGGATATGGTCGGCGATGCGCAGCTCCGCATACCCCGGGAATCCAACTCGACCCCTTGGCTGACGGACCTGGTTTTCAGGACCGCTCAACACCTCGGCTACTCGAAATACTTCGTGGGCAGCCAGGACGCGGTCGAGGATGACCACATCCCGTTCGTAAACGCCGGCGTCTCAGCTCTCGACCTGATCGACCTTGATTACGGACCCAACGGGAGCTATTGGCACACCGCCCAGGACACGCCGGAGCACTGCAGCCCCCTGAGCTTGACCATCGTGGGCCGAGTCGTCGCCGCCTCGCTCGAGGAATTGGATAAATCCCCACAGAAACACTAGCTCGCTCTCCAAGTGCCTTCCTTCTGAGCCTTCACTGTCATTCTGAGCTGAGCGAAGGATCTCCGCAGTTTTTGAAGGTCTAGCGATTTGCGAACAACTGCGGAGATCCTTCGCTCAGCTCAGGATGACAATGTGCTTGACCGGGGGGCTGACCACTGAATACTGGCTCCTGAAAACTGAGAACCGATTACTGAAAACTCTTTACGCGAAGAAAACCAGGGCATCTTTTGCAGCAAACGAATGTCTGGCGGATGAGGCTTGGTCTTTTAAGGGGAAGTCTGAACGGTAGTGGGCGCCGCGGCTCTCCTGCCGCGCCAGCGCGCATTGGGTGATGATTCTGCCGACCTCCAGAATATTGCGCGCCTCGTGCAAGTGAATGGAAGGATTGGGCTGGCAATCCAGATGAAGTGAGTTAAGCCGGCGCAACCCAACGCAAGTCTCCTTACCACTACGGATGATGCCCACGTTATTCCACAGAATGGAACGAACCTCTTCCACGCATTTTTGTGCAGAAACTAGCACCGGTTCGCTCTCGCAGGCCTTCGACTCTTGCCCGGGAGCAGCGTGGCCGGCGTGAAGGCTGGCAACTTTGCCGGGCGAGGGCGGCTTGAATTCCCGCTGCTGCCCGATCATTGCGGCGGCCGCGCGGGCGCCGAATACCAAGCCCTCGAGCAGGGAATTACTGGCCAGGCGGTTGGCGCCGTGGACTCCGGTCGAGGCAACCTCGCCTGCGGCGTAGAGGCCGTGCAATGTCGTGGCGCCGTTGAGGTCGGTGGCAACCCCGCCCATGGCATAGTGAGCAGCGGGGCGAATGGGCACCAGGTCAGCGGTGATGTCAATGTTGTAGCTCAGGCACGTCGAGTAGATTCGCGGAAAGCGCTTCTTCACCAGCGCCGGGTCAAGCTCCGTCATATCCAGGTAGACGCATTCGCTTTCCGTCTTCTGCATCTCCATGACGATGGCGCGCGAGACGATGTCCCGCGGCGCCAATTCCGCGGCCTCGTGATAACGCGGCATGAACCGCTCCAGGAGCACGTTGCGCAAACAGGCGCCTTCGCCGCGCAAGGCTTCAGAAAGCAGAAACCGCGGGGCTCGCTTCGCGTACAAGGCCGTGGGGTGAAACTGCACAAACTCCATGTCGCTGCACAGCGCGCCGGCGCGATAAGCCATCGCTACTCCGTCGCCGGTGGCAACCTCAGGATTGGTAGTCTCCTTATAAACCTGCCCCAGCCCGCCGGTCGCCAGCAGCACCGCCTTGGCGCGGACGGTCTTGACTGTGGAAGTTTTCTGCTCGAGAAAGGTCACTCCGCAAACGCGTCGATCCTCCACCAAAAGGTCTATCGCAAAGGAATGCGGCAAGAACCGGATGCTTCGCCGGGAGCGCGCCTTGGCCATCAAGGTGCGGAGGATTTCGCTGCCGGTGGAATCGCCCTGGGCATGCAGGACGCGCGAACGGCTGTGAGCACCTTCGCGTGTGAAGGCCAGTTTATTGCCCTCACGATCGAAGCGCATTCCCCAGGCGATCAGCCGTTCGATCTGCTGAGGACCTTCGTTCACCAGGATCTGCACGGCTTCTTCACTGCACAAACCATCGCCGGCGCGGAGTGTGTCCTCGAGGTGCAGCCCCACTTCATCATCCTCGGCCAGAGCCGCGGCAATGCCACCCTGCGCGTACTCCGTACTGGATTCGTAGAGTTCGCCTTTGGTCAAAGCGAGCACTTCGCCTACCGGAGCGAGTTCAAGCGCCGCTCGCGTCCCGGCAATCCCACCACCGACGATCAGGAAATCCGTCTCCAACTCTTTCCTTCCGGACATATCCCTTCAATGATAGCCTTCACCTCACAAGGCTGCAACAGGTACCAGAGAAGTGGCTAGTGGTTAGTGCCTAGCGAGCAAACAACGAGGTGTCATTCTGAGGCCCGTTGTTTGGGCCGAAGAATCCCAGCAGTTTCTCTGGATGTGAACGAACTGTGGAGATTGTTCGTCATCCCGATCAGACCGGCCCCCCCGAAAAGCACGTCATTCCTGCGAATCGGGCTGGTAGGGGCGGTTCGCGAACCGCCCCTACTCGAGGGTCACGTCATTCCAGCGAAAGCGGGAATCCATCGTCTTCCGGAGCAAGAATGGACCCCCGCTTTCGCGGGGGTGACGACTAGGGGGGCATTCGCTCGGGTGGGCGGTAAGCCCATGCCAACTCCTCAGGACGACATCCTCGATGTGGCGAGACGGCGCTGCCACCCTTGCGGCCCAGCGCGCTGTCATGGTATCAGTAAGATTTCGAGGGAATAAGAAACTGTCTCAAGGCTTTGTGCACCTGAGCGCAACGGGGATGCTCGACCGCGCCCGAAACTGTGCTCCCCGGAGGGGAGCAAATTGAGTAGCCGGGGGTGAAACCCCCGGACAATTGCCCCACACCCCGCCTTCGGCGCCTCTCTCCCCGCGTGCGGGGAGAGGGGAAACGGGTGAGGGGTGCGACGTTTCCGGGGGCGTTGCCCCCGACTACTCAAGTCCAGCCCCTGCGGGGCTAAGCTTTCGGCCGTCCTCGGAGGTTTTGAAACGGCTTGCAAGAGCTAAGAACTGCCTTCTGAAAGCTGATAGATACCTATGAAACGTCTCCGGGTGACTTCCAAGGGTTTCAAGTACAGCGTCGA